>NZ_JBVJMD010000178.1:0-1015 GCF_055584385.1 Streptomyces sp. NPDC104096 | reverse complement strand
CCGGTGCTTTGCCGCCGGAGGACACCGCGACCATGATCGGCGAACGGTCGATAATCGACGGCATGATAAAGCTGGCGCGTTTCGGATCGTCCACCACGTTGCAGAACACCCGCTGCTGGTTGGCGCACTGATACACCCGTGCGTTGACCTCTAGCCGGTCGGTAGCGGCGATCACCAGCCATTTTTCCACCAGCAGGGCCGGGCTGAATTCGCCTTCGGCCAGCGTCAACCGGCCTTCTGCCGCCCACAGGCGGAACTGCGGGGTGAAGTCTACGGCGTTGACGGTCAGCGCCGCACCGGCGTCCAGCAGCAGGCGCGCCTTGCGTTCGGCGATCTCGCCGCCGCCGACCAGCAGGCAGGCTTTGTGTTGCAGTTGGCAGAAAATCGGCAGGTAGTCCATCGGCACTCCTCGGGGTAATCAATGTGGGGGCGAAATGCGCCCCCGAAAACTTAGGCGGTCTGACGTACGGCGGCTTTCGCCGCCTGCGGGCGTTCGGCGCGCGGCGTGGCGTACCAATACCCCAGACCCATTAGCACCGAGCCGGACAGGATGTTGCCCAGCGTCACCCACAGCAGGTTGTGGCCGATGCCGGTGAGGGTGTAGGCCTCGCTGTGGTTGCCGAACCAGGAGAGGGCAAACAGCGTCATGTTGGCGACGGAGTGTTCGTAACCCGAGGCGATAAAGGCCAGCAGACACCACCAAATGGCGATGAACTTGGCGGCGCCTTCTACGCGGATCGCCATCCAGATCGCCAGGCAAACCAGCCAGTTGCACAGCACGCCCTTGAAGAACAGCACCTCGGCCGGCGCGGTGGTTTTTGCCAATGCGGCGCTGTGCACCAGACTGGTATCCACCGGCAGCAGGCTACCGCCGCCGTAGTAATACATCAGCGCCACCAGCACCGAGCCGAGCAGGTTGCCGAACCAGGTTTGCGGCAGCACTGCCCACATCTGGCTTTGGCGGATGGTGCCGGCCTTGACGCCGAGCGTCAGGAACATCGTATGGCCGGTGAAC
>NZ_JBVJMD010000177.1:0-1025 GCF_055584385.1 Streptomyces sp. NPDC104096 | reverse complement strand
CTCATTCTGCTGCCGTTGCTGAGAAAGTACTGAATTAACAATTGCTAAGCCCAATGGATTTCATGCTGTGGCTAGGCGGCAAGTTCGTGAGTCTCCAGGAGCTTACTGCGGTAAGTGACTGGTGTGAACGAATGCAGCCAACAACGCCACAGCGTGAAAGACGAAGGGGATAACCATTTGATTCAACAGAGGAGTGACAACATGTCTCAGGTTGAGAACAAAGCCGGCGTCAAGCCGCAGGATCTGTCGATGGAAAACTGGGTAGAGTCGCGCATCGCCCGTTTCGAGGGCCGCAAATACGACTGGAACGCGCTGAAATTCCAGGCCGACTTTGACCCGAAATACCGCCGCGCGCAGATGCGCTATATCGGCACCGGCGCCACCGGCGTGGCCAGCGACGCCAACACCATTCCGGCGGGCAACTTCACCTTCTCCACCATGGTGCTGCCGTCGAAGTGCGAGGGCCCGTTGCACCTGCACGACGACGTGGAAGAAGTGTTCTTCATGCTGAAAGGCAGCATCACGCTGATGATTCAGGATGGCGAAGAGTATTACGAAACCAGGCTGAAAGAGCGCGATCTGATCTCGGTGCCGGCGGGCGTGTACCGCGGCCTGTTCAACCACGGCGAGGAAGAGGCGCTGATGTGCGTGATGCTCGGCACCGCCAAGCCGGAGATCCCAACCTATCCGGCGGATCATCCGCTGTCCAAAGTGAAGCGTAACTGATGAACGGCCTGGCGCAACGCCAACGGGCGCGCTGCGGGGCGTATACCCTGAGCTGGCGCGAGGCCGGGCAGGGGCGGCCGGTGGTGTTGCTGCACGGCATCAGCTCCGGCTCCGCCTCGTGGATCAAGCAGTTCAACGACAGCGGCCTGACGGACGGTCACCGTCTGTTGGCGTGGGACGCGCCGGGCTACGGCGGCAGCCTGCCGTTGGCGGACCCGCAGGCCGATGCCGCCGGTTATGCGGCGGCGTTGGCGGCGCTGATTGCTGAGCTGCAGCTGGCGCAGCCGCTGATCGTCGGC
>NZ_JBVJMD010000176.1:0-1036 GCF_055584385.1 Streptomyces sp. NPDC104096 | reverse complement strand
CACTGGCAGCAGACGCTGAAAAATATCGAAGCGCTGAAGCCGCAGGTCGTCGTGCCGGGCCACTTCCTGCCGGGCGCCGCGCAAACGCTGGCATCGGTGCACTTTACCCAAAAATACCTGACCACGCTGGAAGCCGAACTGCCGAAGGCCAAGGATTCCGCCGCGCTGATTGAAGCGATGAAAAAGCATTACCCGACGCTGAAAGACGAATCGAGCCTGGAACTGAGCGCAAAAGTGCTGAAAGGCGAGATGAAGTGGCCGCAATAAGCGCCCCTGCGTGATTGAACCAGCCCTGGCGCCGCGGTGAACTGCCGCGCGCCAAGCGAGGAGTAAAAATGACCGAAACCACTCTGCATTATATTTTCGATCCGCTGTGCGGCTGGTGCTACGGCGCCACGCCGCTGGTGAAAGCGGCTCAGAGCCTCCCCGGGCTGAAGGTCGTGCCGCACGCCGGCGGCATGATGACCGGCAACAACCGCCGCCAAATCACCGACGAATGGCGCAACTACGTCATTCCGCACGACAAACGCATCGCCGAGATGACGGGCCAGCCTTTTGGCGAAGCCTATTTCAACGGCCTGCTGCGCGACACCACGGCAGTGATGGATTCCGAGCCGCCGATCACCGCAATCCTGGCGGCGGAGAAACTGGCGGGACGCGGGCTGGACATGCTGCACCGCATTCAGCGGGCGCACTACCAGGAAGGCCGGCGCATCGCCGACACGCCGGTGCTGGAAGCGTTGGCGAAAGAGCTGGGGTTGCCTTCGGCGGCGTTTATCGCCGAAATGCGCTTTAGCAGCGGCGCGCCGACCGCGCAACACATCGCGGAAAGCCGGGCGCTGCTGGCCAAAGTGCAAGGCCAGGGCTTCCCGACCTTTGCGCTGCAGGATAGCGAAGGCCGCCTGCATCTGCTGCCGGCCGGCAACTATCTGGGCAATGTGGAAGCCTGGAAAAACCTGCTGGGCGCCGCCGCGCTGGCGTAACCCTTCTCGCCCCGATCGCCGGGGCGGGTCATTCGACCCGCACGAACCGCCCT
>NZ_JBVJMD010000175.1:0-1047 GCF_055584385.1 Streptomyces sp. NPDC104096 | reverse complement strand
ACGACATTGCTTCCTCCTTTACAGCGCCATTCGCCTCTCGCCGGGCGAGAGTTATATGGGCCGTTTTTTATTGTGGTCATTCAATCTTAACAATTTTCATCATAAAAAAACAGGAAGAAAAGCGAGAAATGCGCGTGGGGAGGTGCGATGGGCGATAGCTTGAGCAGGCGGTTGCGACCGGGGCCGCAACCGCACAGAGCAGGGAATTAACGGATAGTTTTCGGCGTTACTACGCGGCGTGCGCCGATGTAGTGGTTCTGCCAATAGTCGTTGTCGAGCTGGCTGATGCGGATCTCTTCACCGGTGCGCGGTGACTGGATGAATTTGCCGTTGCCGAGGTAGACGCCAACATGGTCCGCCACGCCGCGGTTGTTGATGCGGAAGAACACCAGATCGCCGCTTTCCAGTTCGCTTTTCTTGATCGGCGCCGCGTCGCGCAGGTGATACATCTCGTTGGCGGTGCGCGGCATTTTGATTTTCACCACGTCTTTATAGGCGTAATAGATAAGGCCGCTGCAGTCGAAGCCGGTGCGCGGCGAACTGCCGCCCCAGCGATAAGGCTTGCCCATCTGATCCATCAGCTTGGCCATCGCGGTCTGTTTGGCGTGTTGGTAGCGTTTTTTGTGCGCCGGGCTAAGTTTTAACGGCTTTTCGTCACGCGCCAGTTTGGCGGTGGCCATACCGGCTTCGCGGTGGCGACCATAGCCTTTTTTATAGCCCTTCTTCGGCGGGGTGACTTTAATCTTGGCAGTTTTCTGCGCTTTGGCCTTGGGTTTGGCGCTGGCGATCTTTTTCGCGCTTTTCTCGCTTTTCGCCTTGGCGGTCTTGGTTTTTTTCGCGGGGGCCGTCACTTTGGCTTTTTTAGCGGCTTTGTCCGCTTTCTTTTTTCTGCGGTCATCGGGCCGCGCTTCATTAGCATGGCTTTTACGCTGCTCGGCGGCAACACGCGCCTGTGGCGCAGCGTGCGCCAAATTGAAGAAGAGCTGCGTAAACAGCAGCGCAAAGAGCGTAAGAATTAAACGCATGTCGACGTCACCAACCTTGGCC
>NZ_JBVJMD010000174.1:0-1088 GCF_055584385.1 Streptomyces sp. NPDC104096 | reverse complement strand
CCCAGCCCGCTGCAGTTCGGCTTCGGCTGGAACAGCCCGGCGTTGTCCGTCACCTGCAGCAGCAGATGCTCGCCTTCGCAGCAGGCGCCGATTTCGATGCGGCCCACGCCCAACAGATGCGAGGTGCCGTGCTTGATGGCGTTCTCGACGATCGGCTGCAGCGAAAACGCCGGCAGCCGCGCCGCCAGCAGCGCCTCCGGCAGCGATACCGCGATCTCCAGCCGATCGGCGAAGCGCGCTTTCTCAATCTGCAGGTAGGCGTTCACATGCTCAATCTCGTCCGCCAGGCTGACTTCATCATCCGAACGTTTGAGGTTTTTACGAAAGAAAGTTGAGAGGGACTGCACCAGATCGCAGGCGCGTTCGCCATCGCGGCGGATCACCGCCACCAGCGTATTCAAGGCATTGAACAGGAAATGCGGATTGACCTGCGCATGCAACAGCTTGATCTCCGACTGCGCCAGCAGCTGCTTGTGGCGCTCGTACTGTCCGGCCATGATCTGCGCCGACAGCAGGCTGGCGATGCCTTCGCCCAGCGTGCGGTTGATGGTGCTGAACAGCTGGCTTTTCGGTTCGTACAGCTTGATGGTGCCGATGACCCGCTGGTTTTCGCCGCGCAGCGGGATCACCAGCGTCGATCCCAGCTTGCAGGCCGGATTGATCGAGCAGCAGTAAGAGAGCTGATTACCGTCGGCGTACACCACCTCGTTGTTGTCGATGGCGCGATGCGAATGCACCGAGGCGATCGGCGTGCCCGGCAGGTGGTGATCGTCGCCGATGCCGATAAACGCCAGCAGCTTGTCACGATCGGTGATCGCCACTGCACCGATACCCAGCTCCTGATAAATCACCCGGGCGACCTTCATGCTGTTTTCTTGATCGAAGCCCTGGCGCAGGATGCCCTCGGTGCGCTCGGCGATCTTCAGCGCCTTGGAAGAGAAAGCGCTGGTGTATTTCTCAAACATCGCGCGCCGATCCAGCAGGATTTGCATGAACATCGCCGCACCGACGGTATTGGCGATCATCATCGGCAGCGCGATGTGCTCTACCAGCTGCAACGCTTCGTCGTAGGGGCGCGCCACCGCGAG
>NZ_JBVJMD010000173.1:0-1096 GCF_055584385.1 Streptomyces sp. NPDC104096 | reverse complement strand
TGGAGAGGATGCCCTGATAGCCGTCCTGCGCGCTGGCGCCTAGCGAGTCTTGCCCCTGCCAGGATTGAATGACGATCGAGCGCGGCAGCGACGGATGGTAGATCTCGTCCCAACCGACCATCTGCCGCTGGTGCTTCTCGAGGATCTTTTCCAGCTTCTGGTTGAAGTAGGCCTGCAGCGCATGGGTATCCGCCAGCCCGTTCTGCTGCATAAACGCCTGAATCGACGGCGATGCCCGCCACTGGCTGGCGTCCACTTCGTCGCCGCCGATGTGCAGATAAGGATCGGGGAAGATCGCCGCCAGCTCGCCGACGATCGTATCGACAAACTGATACACCTCGTCGCGGGTCGGATCGAGCGTCGGCTTATGCACGCCCCACTCGCGCTCCATGCGATACGGCCCCGGCGCGCTCATCAGATCGGGATAGGCCACCGCGATGCTGGAGGCGTGCCCCGGCATGTCGATCTCCGGCACCACGCGAATGCCGCGCGCCGTGGCGTAAGCCACCACCTGCCGCATTTGCTCACGGGTGTAAAACAGGCCGTCGCTGGCCTGCTGCTGCAGTTTGGGGTAATGCTCGGAGGCGAAGCGCCAGCCCTGATCGTCGGTCAGGTGCCAGTGGAATACGTTGAGCTTGGCCGCCGCCATACCGTCGAGCTGGCGCAAAATGTCCGGCAGCGGCAGGAAATGGCGCGCCGAATCCAACAAAACGCCGCGCCACGGGAAGCGCGGCACATCGCGAATATCCACCAGCGGCAGGAAGGTGTTTTGCCCGTCGGTCTGCAGCAGCTGCAGCAGGGTCTCCATGCCGCGCAGCGCGCCAAAGCGAGTGTTGGCGGTCAGCGTGGCGCCCTGCGGCGTGACCGCCAGCCGGTAGCTCTCATCGCTGCCCGGCAGCGGCTGCGCCGCCACCCGGTCCTTGATCACCACCTTGATCGCCGCGCCGTTCGCTTCACCCGCCGGCGCCAGCGTCCAGCCGGTCTGCAACTCGATGCGCTGGCGCCAGCGCGGCAGCGCGTCGCCCAAATCATCGCCTTGCAGCGTCAGAGACAAACGGTGATCCAAAACCAGCTTGCCCGCCGGTTGCGTCACTTC
>NZ_JBVJMD010000172.1:0-1096 GCF_055584385.1 Streptomyces sp. NPDC104096 | reverse complement strand
CAAGGCGCGGTTTTCCAGGTGGCGGTCATGAACGGCACGTTCCACGGCGATACCAGCGCGCATACCCCTACCGGCTGCACCAGCGTGTAGTTGAGCATTTTGTCGTCCACCGGGTAGGTCTTGCCGTTCATCTGCTGGCACACCTCGGCGAAGAACTCGAAGTTGTGCGAAGCGCGCGGGATCAGCACGTTTTTGGTCTGGTGGATCGGCAGGCCGGTGTCGGCGGTTTCCAGTTCGGCGATCTGCGGCACGTTCTGGTCGATCAGTTCACCCAAACGGCGCATCAGGCGCGCGCGCTCTTTCATCGGCGTATTCGCCCACTTGGGGAACGCCTCTTTCGCCGCGGCCACCGCCTGGTCTATCTCCAGCTGACCGCCGGAGGCCACTTCCGCCAGCACCTCGCCGTTCGCCGGGTTGGTGGTGGTGAAATACTCTTTGCTGGCGACGTTCTTGCCGTTAATCCAGTGGTTGATGGTTTTCATCGCAGGCTTTCCTCGTAATCTTTTTCACTGATAATGTGGTTAACCAAACGGCCGATGCCTTCGATCTCCACCACCACTTCATCGCCCGGCTGCACGTCGGCCAGCCCTTTCGGCGTGCCGGTGGCGATCATGTCGCCCGGCTGCAGCGTCATGAATTCGCTCAGGTAGGCGATCAGGAACGGAATGTCGAAAATCATGTCGGCGGTGCTGCCGCGCTGACGCAGCTCACCGTTGACATAGGTGCTGAGCGCCAGCCGGTGCGGATCGGCGACGTCGTCGCGATCGACGATGTACGGCCCGATCGGCGTTAGGGTATCGCGGCTCTTCACCCGCAGATTCGGCCGGTAGTAGTTCTCCAGGTAATCGCGGATGGCGTAGTCGTTGCACAGGGTGTAGCCCGCCACGTACTCCATGGCGTGCTCACGGCTGACGTTGCGCGCGGTCTTGCCGATCACCGCCACCAGCTCGGCTTCGTAATGCATGTACTCCACGCCGGCCGGGCGTACCGACACCTGACGGTGGCCGGTCAGGGTGTTCGGCGCCTTGAGGAACACCAGCGGCTCTTCCGGCGCCTTGAACTCCAGCTCGCTGGCGTGGTCGGCATAGTTCAGCCC
>NZ_JBVJMD010000171.1:0-1107 GCF_055584385.1 Streptomyces sp. NPDC104096 | reverse complement strand
GGGCGCGCCCCATTCCTTGTCGTGATACTCGAGATACAACGGATCGGCCGTCACCCAACCGCAACGTTCGTCTGCCATCCTGACTGTCCTTATGCTGTGTTTATGAACAGTAATCATCGCTCGAAGCGCCGAACTTGGCAAGCCTCTGATTGTTTTGTCATCAGCCCGCTTGACGTGGTGAAAAAGCCGACAATAGTTACTACATGGCCGGTGGAAAACCGGCCAACGATAAAAACGACATTGCCTTCATTTGCAGGCTCTCAGGAGTCGATTCATGCCTCTAAAAATAACGTGCATGCCCCGCCCGGCGGCGCTTGCAGTGGCGTTGCTTTGCAGTATGACCCTTCCGGCTCAGGCGTACGATCAACTGTACGTCTTTGGCGATAGCCTGAGCGATACCGGCAACAACGGCCGGTTCACCTATGACGGCAGTCAGCACCTGCTGTACGACGAAGCGTTGGCGCAACGCATCGGCGCGGCGCTGGTGGCCTCGGACAACGGCGGTGAAAACTACGCCGCCGGCGGCGCCGTGGCGGTGCCGGGCCTGAACCCGGTCGACAACACCCAGGATCAGGTGCAGCGCTACCTGAATCGGGTTAACGGCCAGGCCGATGGCGACGGTTTGTATATTCACTGGATCGGCGGTAACGATTTGGCGGCGGCGGCGCTGAATGCCGCTACCGCGCCCGGCGTGGCCTATAACAGTGCCGCGGCCGCCGCCGCGCAGGTGCATTCGCTGCTGAACGCCGGTGCCGGCACGGTGATCGTGCCGACGGTGCCGAACATCGGCTCCACGCCGCAGCTGATGGAACTGATCATTCAGCAGGCGCTGCCGCCGGTACAGGGGGCGGCGATCCAGGCGGCCTATGCCACGCTTAATTCGGTGGCTACCCCGGACAACGCTTCGCGCACGCAGGCGATCCACGCGGCGTTGGCCGCCGCGGCGAAGCAGGGCAGCGCCATTCCTCAGGTGCAGCAGGCGATCGCCGCGCAGCTTATCGCGGCGTATGACAGCCTGAGCGCGCAGGCCGCTCAGCTGACCGATTTCTATAATCAAAGTGAAGACCGTCTGCTGGCGCAGGGGGGCGGCAATATCGTGCGGGTGGA
>NZ_JBVJMD010000170.1:0-1158 GCF_055584385.1 Streptomyces sp. NPDC104096 | reverse complement strand
CTGACTTCGACCTGTACCGCCCGTCCGAGGAGCACGACATGCTCCGTGACGCGATCCGTTCGCTGGCCGAGGCGAAGATAGCCCCGTTCGCGGCCGCGGTGGACGAGGAGGCGCGGTTCCCGCAGGAGGCGCTGGAGGCGCTGGTCGCGAACGATCTGCACGCCGTGCACGTCCCCGAGGAGTACGGCGGCGCGGGCGCGGACGCCCTCGCGACGGTGATCGTGATCGAGGAGGTGGCGCGCGTGTGCGTGTCGTCCTCGCTGATCCCGGCGGTGAACAAGCTGGGCTCGCTGCCGGTGATCCTGTCCGGCTCGGAGGAGCTGAAGAAGAAGTACCTGGGCCCGCTGGCCAAGGGCGAGGGGATGTTCTCGTACTGCCTGTCCGAGCCGGACGCCGGCTCGGACGCGGCCGGCATGAAGACGCGGGCCGTGCGCGACGGCGACTCCTGGGTCCTGAACGGCGTGAAGCGCTGGATCACCAACGCGGGCGTCTCCGAGTACTACACGGTGATGGCGGTCACCGACCCGGCGAAGCGCTCCAGGGGCATCAGCGCGTTCGTGGTGGAGAAGTCCGACGAGGGCGTCTCGTTCGGCGCGCCGGAGAAGAAGCTCGGCATCAAGGGTTCCCCGACCCGCGAGGTCTACCTCGACAACGTGCGCATCCCCGCCGACCGCATGATCGGTGAGGAGGGCACCGGCTTCGCCACCGCGATGAAGACGCTGGACCACACCCGCATCACCATCGCCGCCCAGGCCCTCGGTGTCGCCCAGGGCGCCCTGGACTACGCCAAGGGCTATGTCCGCGAGCGCAAGCAGTTCGGCAGGCCGGTCGCCGACTTCCAGGGCGTCCAGTTCATGCTCGCCGACATGGCGATGAAGATCGAGGCCGCCCGTCAGCTCACCTACGCGGCCGCCGCCAAGTCGGAGCGCGGCGACAAGGACCTCACCTTCCAGGGCGCGGCCGCCAAGTGCTTCGCCTCGGACGTGGCGATGGAGGTGACCACGGACGCGGTCCAGCTCCTCGGCGGCTACGGCTACACCCGTGACTACCCGGTCGAGCGCATGATGCGCGACGCCAAGATCACCCAGATCTACGAGGGCACCAACCAGGTCCAGCGCATCGTCATGGCCCGCAACCTGCCGTAACACGGCCGTACTT
>NZ_JBVJMD010000169.1:0-1160 GCF_055584385.1 Streptomyces sp. NPDC104096 | reverse complement strand
CGTTGATCTGACCGGCGAAGAACAGCCCCTGGATGAATTTGCTTTCCAGCGTCGGCTTCAGGTCGCGCGGATCGAAGAAATCGTACTCGATAGCATAACCAGGGCGAATAATACGCGCGTTTTGCATTCCTTCCATCGAACGGACGATCTGCATCTGCACGTCGAACGGCAGGCTGGTGGAAATCCCGTTAGGGTAAATCTCGTTGCTGGTTAGGCCTTCCGGCTCGAGGAAGATCTGGTGCGCGTTGCGATCGGCAAAGCGCATGACCTTGTCTTCGATCGACGGGCAGTAACGTGGGCCGATCCCTTCGATGATCCCGGCATACATCGGGCTGCGATCGAGGTTATTGCGGATCACATCATGGGTTTTTTCATTGGTGTGGGTGATGTAGCACGCCATTTGTTCCGGGTGTTGGCTGGCATCGCCCAGGAACGAGAATACCGGCACCGGCGTATCGCCGTGTTGTGGCGCCAGTACGCTGAAATCGATAGTGCGGGCGTCGATGCGCGGTGGCGTACCGGTTTTCAAGCGGTTAACGCGCAGCGGCAGTTCTCGCAAACGTTGCGACAGCGAGATCGAAGGTGGATCCCCGGCGCGACCACCGCTGTAGTTTTCCAGACCGATATGGATCTTGCCGTCCAGGAAGGTGCCTACGGTCAATACCACCGCCTTGGCGCGGAATTTCAGGCCCATTTGGGTGACGGCGCCGACTACGCGATCGTTTTCGACGATCAGATCCTCAACAGGTTGTTGGAAGATCATCAGGTTGGGCTGGTTCTCCAACGCGGTACGGATCGCCTGGCGATACAGTACGCGATCCGCCTGAGCGCGTGTGGCGCGAACGGCTGGGCCTTTGCTGGCGTTTAGTATCCTAAACTGGATGCCGGCGTGGTCGATCGCCGTTGCCATCAGGCCACCGAGTGCATCAATTTCCTTAACCAGATGCCCTTTACCAATACCGCCAATCGCCGGGTTACAGGACATCTGTCCCAGCGTATCGATATTGTGTGTCAATAATAAAGTCTGACGTCCCATACGTGCCGCGGCCATGGCGGCCTCGGTACCTGCATGGCCACCACCGATGATGATGACGTCAAATTGATCTGGATAAAACATGGAACTGCACCTCGCCGTATTGCGAACGATCGTATTTGCCCTG
>NZ_JBVJMD010000168.1:0-1163 GCF_055584385.1 Streptomyces sp. NPDC104096 | reverse complement strand
ACCAAGACCTTAATGCCTACCTTTTCAAATGCCTGCAGTGCGGAATCGCCAATTCCGTTGTCGGTAATCAAATAGTCGATATGCTGCCAGTCACAAGGCAGCGCAAACATTGAAACCTTATCGATCTTGCTTGAGTCGGCCACCACATACACCGTGTTGGCTGCATTGATCATCGCCATTTTCAGTTTGATGTCGGTTTCGCTTGGGAAACTGAGCCCGTGGCGGGGCGAGATGCAGGCCGTCGCGAGGAACAGCTTTTGCGCCAGCACGTTTTCGAAGAAGCTGGCGGCTTTGTCCCCGGAGGTGGAGAGCGTGGGGAATTTGAATGAGCCCCCGGTCAGCAAAATATTCACACCCGGTTCGCCGCCCAGCTGCAGTGCAATATTGACGCCGGTGGTGATAACGGACAGTTTCTTTATGTGATTCAGGTGATTGGCGATAGCCGTGGTGGTGGTGCCCGAATCAAGAATGATGGTGTCGCCGGGCTCGATAAAACCGGCGGCGAGCTTGCCGATGCGATCTTTGGCGGTCAGGTTAACCTGGCGTTCCAGCAGCATGGCATGAGTATTTTGCTTGCCATCAACCAGAGTTGCACCACCGTGGAAGCGCTGCACATAGCCTTGCTGCTGCAGGACGCGCAGATCGGTACGAATGGTCGCCTCGGTCAGCTTGAAGGTATCGGTAAGCATTTTGACCGTCGCCGAGCCGTCTTCGCGGATCATGTCGAGGATCTTTTCGCGCCGTTGCTGCATTTCCGCCAGCTGTTCGCTTTTGCTTTTCAATCGAAAGACTCCTGCACCTATCAGTACCTGTCAGTTCCCGCCGCGCGGTTTGCTACGGCAACTCCTTATTGATGCGTTGAATTTTAGCTCGCGATTATTGATAAAGCCACGGATAAACTGCATTGATTTTTGTTCGAAAGTAACTGGCATTCAATGAAATCAACGATAAAACTAAATTAAATTCGCTTATTTGTTTTTATCATATTGTTATATATGGGATTTAATCGACTCTGTGATTGTCTGGCAAGCGCTTTTGCTTGAAATTTGATCTTGCCCACATTAATTATCGTTTTTGCTGCATATGATTTCCATTCGAAAATCAATGATGAGTTAACGGATCAATTTCGATGCGATAAAGATAATCAGTGAGCTTATGAAGAG
>NZ_JBVJMD010000167.1:0-1181 GCF_055584385.1 Streptomyces sp. NPDC104096 | reverse complement strand
GATCCTGCGCGACGATCCGCGCCTGCGCCTGACGCTGCGCCCTGGGATGAACATCGCCTATCTGGCGTTCAACACCCGCAAACCGCCGCTCGACAACCTCAATGTGCGCCAGGCGATTTCGCTGGCGATCAACAACCAACGATTGATGCAGTCGATCTATTACGGCACGGCGGAAACCGCCGCCTCAATCTTGCCGCGCGCCTCCTGGGCCTATGACAACGACGCGCACGTCACCGAGTACGATCCGGCCAAATCGCGCGAGATGCTGCGGCAGGCCGGCGTCGGCCAGCTGAACCTGAAGCTGTGGGTGCCGACCGCCTCGCAGTCTTACAACCCGAGCCCGCTGAAAACCGCCGAGCTGATCCAGGCCGATCTCGGCCAGGTGGGCATCAACGTCACCATCGTGCCGGTAGAAGGCCGTTTCCAAGAGGCGCGCCTGATGGAAATGAACCACGATCTGACCCTGACCGGCTGGGCCACCGACAGCAACGACCCGGACAGCTTCTTCCGGCCGCTGCTGAGCTGCGCGGCAATCCGTTCGCAAACCAACTATGCTCACTGGTGTGACCCAGGCTTCGACGAGGTGCTGCAGAACGCGCTGTTGTCGCAGCAGCTGTCTCAGCGCATCGACAACTACCGCAAGGCGCAGAAAATCCTCGAGCAGCAACTGCCGGTGCTGCCGCTGGCCTCTTCTTTGCGTCTGCAGGCCTACCGCTACGACATCAAGGGATTGGTGCTGAGCCCGTTCGGCAACGCCTCGTTCGCCGGGGTGTACCGTGAATCCGCGCCGGAGGTGAACAAGTGATTATCTTTACCCTGCGCCGCATTCTGCTGCTGCTGATCACGCTGTTCTTCCTGACGCTGGTCAGCTTCAGCCTGAGCTATTTCACGCCGCGCGCGCCGCTGAACGGCGCCGCCCTGCTGGACGCCTATCAGTTCTACTTCGTCAGCCTGCTCCATTGGGACTTCGGCGTCTCCAGCATCAACGGCCAGGCGATCAGCGAACAGCTGCGCGAAGTATTCCCGGCCACCATGGAACTGTGCCTGCTGGCGTTCGCCCTGGCGCTGTTTATCGGCATTCCGCTGGGCATCATCGCCGGTGTGCTGCGCGGCAAGTGGCAGGACACCGCCATCAGCACCTTCGCGCTGCTGGGCTTTTCAATGCCGGTGTTCTGGCTGGC
>NZ_JBVJMD010000166.1:0-1205 GCF_055584385.1 Streptomyces sp. NPDC104096 | reverse complement strand
CTTCGTGTGGGGTGACGACAACGTCAACTTCCTGCGTAAACGCTACGCGGCGCTGCAGCACAGCACCCTGTTCCGCGGCATGGAATATTCCGAAGACCCTGCGCAAATCAAGCAGTGGGCGCCGCTGGTGATGAACGGCCGCGATCCGGCGCAGAAAATCGCCGCGACCCGCATGCCGCTGGGTACCGACGTCAACTTCGGCGTGATCACCCACCAGTTGGTTGACGCGCTGAGCGCCAGCGACAAGTTCAAGCTGAACCTGAGCCACGAAGTGCGCGACATTAAGCGCAACGCCGACCAAACCTGGAGCGTGACCGTTGCCGATCTGAACCGCGACGGTAAAGAAACCACCGTTAACGCCAAGTTCGTGTTCATCGGCGCAGGCGGCGCGTCCCTGACCCTGCTGCAGAAATCCGGCATCCCAGAAGCCGACGGCTACGGCGGCTTCCCGGTCGGCGGCCAGTTCCTGGTCACTACCAACCCGGCGATCGCCAACCAGCACCTGGCCAAAGTGTATGGCCTGGCCAGCGTAGGTTCGCCGCCGATGTCCGTGCCGCACCTGGATACCCGCATGCTGGACGGCAAGCGCGTGCTGCTGTTCGGGCCGTTCGCCACCTTCTCCAGCAAGTTCCTGAAGAACGGTTCGCTGTTCGATCTGATGCACTCGCTGAGCACCTCGAACCTGATGCCGATGACCCACGTCGGTCTGGATAACTTCGATCTGGTGAAATACCTGGTCGGCCAGCTGATGATGAACGACGACGATCGCTTCGCCGCGTTGAAAGAGTACTTCCCGGACGCCAAGCAGGCAGACTGGAAGCTGTGGACCGCAGGCCAGCGCGTACAGATCATCAAGAAAGACGCGGATAAAGGCGGCGTGCTGCAGTTCGGCACCGAAGTCGTCAGCTCTGAAGACGGCAGCATCGCCGCTCTGCTGGGTGCTTCGCCGGGCGCTTCTACCGCTGCGCCGATCATGCTGCATCTGATGGAAACCGTGTTCAAAGACAAAGTGGCGACGCCGGAATGGCAGAGCAAGCTGAAAGAGATCATTCCGTCTTACGGCCACAAGCTGAACGGCGATATCGAGATGACCAACAAGATCCGCGGTTACACCAGCAGCGTGCTGGGTCTGAACTACATTGAAGTGAAACCGGAAACTAACTGATTTTCCGTCGCTTCCTACTGATAAGGCCGCTTTATGCGGC
>NZ_JBVJMD010000165.1:0-1219 GCF_055584385.1 Streptomyces sp. NPDC104096 | reverse complement strand
ACCATCATCCAGACCATCGCCGAGACCGGCAAAGAAGGCATGGTGATGCCTTCGGAGATCGGCGCCAACCTGTCGCTGGGCGGCGCTTCGCTGGCGGTGGCGCTGAAAACCAAGAACCGCGAGCTGCGCCAGACCGCGCTGGCCGCCGCGGCCTCCGCCATCGTGGCGGGGATTTCCGAACCTGCACTGTACGGCGTGGCGGTGCGCCTGAAGCGGCCGCTGGTCGCCAGCCTGATCAGCGGCTTCGTCTGCGGCGCGGTCGCCGGCATCGGCGGGTTGGCCAGCCATTCGATGGCCTCGCCCGGGCTGTTCACCAGCGTGCAGTTTTTCGATCCGGCCAACCCGATGAGCATCGTGTGGGTGGTGGCGGTGATGGCGCTCTCGGTGGTGCTGTCGTTCGCGCTCACGCTGATGCTGGGCTTCGAGGATCTGCCGGAAAACGCCGCCGCGCCCGGCCAAACCGCACCGGCGGCGAACGCCGCCAGCGCAACGCATTGAGACACCAGAGGATTGCATGTCCGATTCAACATTCCCTAAAGGATTTTTATGGGGCGGCGCTTTAGCCGCCAACCAGGCGGAAGGCGGCTATCGCGAGGGCGGCAAAGGGCTGACCACCGTCGATATGATCCCGCACGGCCCGCACCGCATGGCGGTCAAACTCGGGCTGGAGAAGCGCTTTAGCCTGCGCGACGACGAGTTTTATCCCAGCCACGACGCCATCGATTTCTACCATCGCTACCGCGACGACATCGCGCTGATGGCGGAGATGGGCTTTACCGTGTTCCGCACCTCCATCGCCTGGAGCCGGATTTACCCCAACGGCGACGAGCTGACGCCCAACCCCGAGGGCATCGCCTTCTACCGCAGCCTGTTCGAAGAGTGCCGCCAATACGGCATCGAGCCACTGGTGACCCTGTGCCACTTCGACGTGCCGATGCACCTGGTGACCGAATACGGCTCCTGGCGCAGCCGCAAGATGGTGGAGTTCTTCACCCACTACGCCCGCACCTGCTTCGAAGCCTTCGACGGACTGGTGAAATACTGGCTGACCTTCAACGAGATCAACATCCTGCTGCACAGCCCGTTCTCCGGCGCGGGGCTGGTGTTTAAAGCGGACGAGAACCCCGAACGGGTGAAATACCAGGCCGCGCACCACGAACTGGTGGCCAGCGCGCTGGCGACGCGCATCGCCCACGAAGTGAACCCCGCCAACCAGGTG
>NZ_JBVJMD010000164.1:0-1243 GCF_055584385.1 Streptomyces sp. NPDC104096 | reverse complement strand
GCATCGAGGCCGGCGATCGCAACGTCAGCCTGGCGGTGCTCGACAAGATCGCCGCTGCCCTGACGATTTCGTTCACCGATCTGATCCAGGCGCCGGAAGCGCGCGGCGACCATCTGGTGGGGGAACTGGCCTGGCAAGGCGCGCAACCGGGCAGCCAGGCGCTGTTCGCCGCCAGCGTGCCGGCGCGCCAACGGGCCGAGCTGTGGGAATGGACGCTGATGCCGGGCGAGCGCTATGACTCTGCGCCGGACGCGGAAGGCTGGAATGAAATGATCTACGTGATTGCCGGTACCCTGACGCTGGAGTTGGAACAAGGCACGCTGACGCTCAGCGCGGGCACCGCACAAACCTTCAACAGCGATCAACGCTACGCCTACGCCAACCACGGCGATCTCCCGCTGCGCTTTATCCGCAACGTCGCCTTCTGACTGCTCGCCAGCCCGCGCCGGCGGCGGGTGTCGTGTCGCTGTCGTGCCGCTGTCGTGGCGCAGCTACCCCGCCCACCCTACACTGAATGACAGTGACAGCGAACTCAGGAGTGCACCATGCAAAAGTATCGCATCAGGCCATTACGTCTGGAAAAAGGCTGGTCGCAGGAGCAGCTGGCGACCATCGCCGGCCTCAGCACCCGCACCGTACAGCGGATTGAAAACGGCGAACAGGCCAGCCTGGAAACCTTGACCGCGATCGCCGCCGCGCTGGGCGTGCAGGTCAGCAATCTCAACGCACAGCCGCAACAGACGACAATGGGGGAGGAGACGCCTGACGAACAACGTCTTCGTCGCCAGGTCGCGGCAGAAGGCAAACTGCTGAGCATGGCGGTGCGTTTCGCCGTCATCGGTGCGATATTGCTCGCTGTCAACGTCTTTACCCATCCGCACTATCTCTGGTCGCTGTGGGCGATCGGCGGCATGAGCCTCGCGCTGGTCATGCGGGCGGTGCGCACTCTGCTGCTTCGTAACGTCTTCAGCCGCTGGCAGGAACAGCGGCTGGCGCAAAAACTCAGGCGTCTGCCGTGAGCCTCAACCACTCGGCCAGCCGAGCCAGCGCGCTGCCGGGCACGATCGGCTGCGGCGACAGCAGGTAATAGCCGCTGCCGTCGGGCATAAAACCGAACGGCGCGCTCAACAAGCCGGCGGCCAGATCGTCTCGCACTTGCAGCCACGGGCCCATCGCAATGCCAAGACCGGCGACCGCCGCCTGCAGGCTGAAATAGAAATGATCAAAGCGCTGCTCTGGATGC
>NZ_JBVJMD010000163.1:0-1252 GCF_055584385.1 Streptomyces sp. NPDC104096 | reverse complement strand
CTGTATGCGATGGTCGACCGCGACGATGACCTGAAGATCGGTATCAAATCTACCGCTATCCTGTTCGGGCGTTATGACAAGCTGATCGTCGGGTTGCTGCAGTTCGCGACGCTGCTGCTGCTGGTGTGGGTCGGTTATCTGGCGCAGCTCGGCGGCGCGTTTTACTGGTCGCTGTTGCTGGCGGGCGCGCTGTTCATTCACCAGCAAAAGCAGATCGCCGGGCGTGAGCGCGAAGCCTGCTTCAAGGCCTTCCTGCAGAACAACTATGTCGGGCTGGTGGTGTTTATCGGCATCGCGCTGAGTTATCTGCCGGCGTAACGGTTTCCTGCAGCAAGAAAAAAGGCACCTCTCGGGGTGCCTTTTGTGTTTCCGCGCCGGACGAAATCACTCGTCTTGCTCTTCTTCAGCATCGGTTTGCGGCAGAGCGTTGGTCTCTTCCGGCATGTTGACGCTTTCGATGGTCAGCTTGATTTCCGGTGTGATCAGATCGCTCAGCATGTTGTACACCTCGAGGGTGTGCTCGCGGATCGCATCGCCGCTGTCGTTGATATAGCCTTCTTCGCGCAGCGTCGCCACCAGGGTGGAGAATACCGCTTTATCGAAGAACTCCGGCGCGTTGATGCCGTGCAGCACCGACAGACGCTGCGCCATGATGCGGCTTTCTTTCTCCAGCGCGCCGCGGTTGATGCTCGGGTTAGCACTGAGGATCGACATAGTGATGGCGTAGCGTTGCAGGGTTTCGCGCACCCCGGCGGCCAGCAGCTGCAGCGGGCGAATGCGCGCCGGGTTCAGCACCAGCTCGTCGCCTTTGTCGCAGATAAGCTGTTGGCGGATCAGCTCGTCGATCATCGGCCGCAGCACGTCCGGCAGTTGTTCCTTGTCGTTATGCAGGAACAGCTCGGCTTTCAGCATCGGGTAGATCATGCCGATCTGGCGCAGCAGTTCGGCGCGCGATACCCGGCGATGATGCATGACGATGCTGGCGATCAGCGACGGCAACACCAGCAGGTGGTGGATGTTGTTGCGGTAATAGGTCATCAGCACCGCCTGCTCGCGCGGCAGGATGATGATGTCGCCGATGTTGTCCTTTTCCACCTCGAACTTGTTCATGTTCAGCGCGTGATCCAGCAGCTCGTCCGGCGTCTGCGATGGTACGGTGACGTCATGGGCGTAAGGCGCGTTGCGCATCAGCTGCAGGTAGCACTCGAGCTGCTCGAGCAATTGTTCGCGGGTCAGCGAACGCTGGCGCGAG
>NZ_JBVJMD010000162.1:0-1271 GCF_055584385.1 Streptomyces sp. NPDC104096 | reverse complement strand
TTCTCCTGGCCCTCCTTCGTGCCCCAGCCGGAGCGGTACATCATCCACATGAAACTGGGCTTGATCCAAGTCAAGCCATGTTCACAGACCTACCGCGGGCCGGGCCGCACATCCCTGGCCGCACGCGAGGCCTGATGCCACATCTTGATCTTCCGTCGTAGCCTTGCCTCGTGATCAGCGAGAATCAGCAGACTGGGGATCTGACGCCCGATGAACTGCTGCATCATCAAATGTTGTTGGACGGTACGGCTTGGTCCTCACTCGAAACCGCGAGAGGGAACGGCGGATTTCTGTCGGCCACGCTGCCTCGCCTCCTTGATGCCGATCCGACGATTCAGATCAGGGCCATCAGAGAACTGGAGCCGGTATGTCATCAGAACAGCTTCTACGAAGCCACGCTCCCCGTAGCGCTCTATGTGGCCGCGATCCTCGCTCACCCCGCGACGGCGACCGTCGGACCTGGCCGTCGAGCCGACTCGGAAACAGACTGTCCGGTGAGGGCGGCTCTGCTGGACTGGCTTGGATCACTTGCCTACGACGCCGAGTGCCTTGCCGTCGCCGAGCGTCACTTCAACACTGACGGCCTCGGCGATTATCCAGAAATGCGCGTCTTCCTGGACCACCGCCCCACGTTCTACCGTGCCGTTTCGGCTTTCCTGGGCCACAAAATCACTGCTGTTCGTGAGGCCGCGGTTGTTGCCGCCATCCCCTTGATCGAGCATCCCACCCTCATTTGTCACAAAGACGAACTCGGTCGGCGCGTCCATCGCCTCCCCGCTACCAGTACCAACCGCTACAACCGCAACCGCTGTCTGGACGCACTCAAGAACTGGGGCTACGACATCGCCGCCGTGGAGAGTCCCGCTGACATCGCCGCACGCGCTCGATATGTCCGTGACGTCTGGACCGGCGGCTGCACGGAGGAACCTCCGTTCTGACTCCGGACGCGACTTGGTCCGCACGGGCGACTGCCTGCTGCCTGGGGCCGGCGTGCACTGTTGAATCGAGCGGCCGGTCGAAATTCGGTGGTCACCTGGGCTGACCGCGCCCACGCTGGGCGCCATGAAAGAACCGCACCGTGAGATCCGCGCACTGCACACGGCGTCCACGCTCACCGTCTACCAGGCGTACCGCCCTGAGATCGGACTGCCTGCCATCCGAGACGGCCGCTTTCCGGCCACGTGGAAGCCCGGTCGCATGACGTGGATTAAACCCAGTTTCATGTGGATGATGTACCGCTCCGGCTGGGGCACGAAGGAGGGACAGGAGAC
>NZ_JBVJMD010000161.1:0-1274 GCF_055584385.1 Streptomyces sp. NPDC104096 | reverse complement strand
GACGAGTCGCTGCCGGTGGCGGCGCGGCTGGCGGCGGCGTCGACGCCGGAGGTGGACGAGGTACTGGCCCGTCATCCGCTGCGTGAACTGCTCACCGCGTCCGCGCCGTTGCCGCTGCTGGTGGAACGCGAACGGGCCCTGTACGGCGCCTGGTACGAGTTCTTCCCCCGCTCCGAGGGCACCCCCGAGCAGCCGCACGGCACCTTCCGCACCGCCGCCCGCCGGCTGCCCGCCATCGCCGCGATGGGCTTCGACGTCGTCTACCTCCCCCCGATCCACCCCATCGGCACCACCTACCGCAAGGGCCCCAACAACACCCTGTCCGCCGGACCCCACGACGTCGGCGTGCCCTGGGCCATCGGCTCCCCCGAGGGCGGACACGACGCCGTCCACCCCGCCCTGGGCACCCTGGAGGACTTCGACCACTTCGTCGCCCGGGCCCGCGAGGAGGGTCTGGAGACCGCCCTCGACTTCGCGCTCCAGTGCTCCCCCGACCACCCCTGGGTGGAGAAGCACCCGCAGTGGTTCCACCACCGCGCGGACGGCACCATCGCCCACGCCGAGAACCCGCCGAAGAAGTACCAGGACATCTACCCCATCGCCTTCGACGCCGACATGGACGGCCTGGTCGCCGAGACCGTGCGCGTCCTGCGCCACTGGATGGACCACGGCGTGCGGATCTTCCGCGTCGACAACCCCCACACCAAACCGGTCGTCTTCTGGGAACGCGTGATCGGCGAGATCAACGCGGCCGACCCCGACGTCATCTTCCTCGCCGAGGCCTTCACCCGCCCCGCGATGATGCGCACCCTGGGCGAGATCGGCTTCCAGCAGTCCTACACCTACTTCACCTGGCGCACCACCAAGCAGGAACTCACCGAGTACCTGACCGAACTCGCCGGTGAGACGGCCGCCTGCATGCGGCCGAACCTGTTCGTCAACACCCCCGACATCCTGCACGCCTGCCTCCAGGACGGCGGCCGCCCCGCCTTCGAGGTCCGCGCCGTCCTCGCCGCCACCCTCTCCCCCACCTGGGGCGTCTACAGCGGCTACGAACTGTGCGAGAACACCGCGCTGCGCCCCGGCAGCGAGGAGTACCTCGACTCCGAGAAGTACCAGCTGCGCCCCCGCGACTGGGAGGCCGCCGCCCGCGAGGGCCGCACCATCGCCCCCCTGATCACCCGCCTCAACGACATCCGGCGCCGCCACCCCGCCCTCCACCGACTGCGCAACCTCCGCTTCCACCACACCGACAACGACGCGGTGATCGCGTA
>NZ_JBVJMD010000160.1:0-1295 GCF_055584385.1 Streptomyces sp. NPDC104096 | reverse complement strand
TACTGCACTATACCAGCATTGCTGTTGGTGCAGTGGCACTACCTTTCAGAGTAGTGAGTAGTGTCTCAGGTTCAAATCGCTACCACCGGAGTGGCTGATAGATAAAGAAGAAGGTCATATCCAATGAATCAATATGCCCTTCTTGATGTGCAGTGAGTTCTGTCCTGACTTATCTACATTTCGGACACAGCCCAGCTCATTAAGCTTTTCTCAAAACCTGTCAGTTGGAGGCTCTCTACTCTGGGAGCCAGAGCCCGAAGTTTCGCCAGTAGGTCGTTCAGATGTTCCGATGGCAAGATGAGGTTCTTGATCTGAGTCGAGATCTGTGTGGGAATTCCGTATTCGTCCAACGCGGTGAGTAGTGGGTCGAGGAACATATTTTCAAGCTGCTCAGCAAAGAAGCTAAAATCACCCGGCTCGATCCCTATTTTCGCCAGCACGTCGGCCTGAATGTTACTTACGGCCATGATGTCCCGAGGCAATCGGAAACACACCATATTTCTGATGAATTTCAGGCGTAGATTGATCGCTTCACTGGGAGTGTGTTCCTCTCGTCGATTCTCCACCGCGTCTCTTAGGTAAGCAGGCAGATTTTTCTGAGTTCGGAGCTCATTGATGTGCCACATTAATTGCAAGCTAGATGATATCCCATAGTCCATCAGATTACCGCCTTCCAGACTGTAGACTAGTTCACATAGGTAATTGAGCTGATTCGTCTCAGGGATGCCTTTCCAGTCAAGAAGCTTGCTGCCATCCGGTAGGTCACGAATGATCATTTCTGCGACCTCGACTTGCCGCTCAATCGGAACGTGTCGATTTTCTATCAGGATTGACGGCGATAGTATCGGGTTGGCGTATGCATCTTGAAGCCTACCACGTGAAATATCAGTAAGGTATTCGTTCTCCAGTTGCATTATGAGTCCTATCGGGGAGTTTTCATCCTGATGGCCGATGGGATATTCAACGGTGAGACCCTGCTCAAGGGGAGGCGCTTCGAGCATGAAGACTTTACCAATGAAGTACTTATTCATACGGCCCGCCCGACCGGAAATATTCTTGTAAGTGAAGTAGTCGAACTTTGAAGTATTTAGGCGGCGGTCGTAAATGATCACGTTCTCTGCCGATGTGTTGACGCCTTCGATCATCGTAGATGTACAGATAATTCGCTTGATGATGCCATCATTGAACAACTTAACGATGTACTGTTGCAATGCACGTGGCACTCCTCCATGGTGAATCCCGATACCCAGAGATAATGCCTTGGCAACGTTCCATTCAGGGTGGTAGTGCTTGGA
>NZ_JBVJMD010000159.1:0-1359 GCF_055584385.1 Streptomyces sp. NPDC104096 | reverse complement strand
GAATCGATTTATAATTGGACAGCGCCATTTTAACAGCTGCAGAGATAGGTAACTCTTTCATATAAAGCATTCCTTTACCAAATTAAGCTCGCCCTCTGAAATAAATTGCTCTGGGCCTGAGGCTCTGTTCCAAGAGTTACTTTTGCTTATTCTTAGTACGGGACACGCGTCCGCCAAAATCATTAATAGTGGTGTAGGCAATGTCAGCAATGCGCGCGCTGTCGCCGGAGAACGACAATGTCTTTTCCTGTCCGGGTGCCAGCATGTCGCCGTGCGGGGCCAACGGCACACGTTTTTGGTTCACGACAGCATTAATCTCGGTAAATGACACATAGTACGGCGTTGGGTTTTTCACGCTGACGCCCCCAGCGCTGAAGCGCCACTGCAGTTTTTCCGGCGCATCATTCGCTTCTCCCGCCAGACCGGTCGGCCGATACAGCAGTTTTACGCGGGTACGGAATGCCACCTGTAAAAAGTTTTCAGGTGCGCCATTGTTTGCCCCGGTTGGTGCTGGCGGGATCTCCAGTACGTTCAACCAAAACAAGGATTCTTTGTCTTGCGGCAAACTCGCCGTGGTCAATGAAACGCGCAGCGCTTGGCCGGTAGCCGGTTCAACACGGCTGATTGGCGGTGAAACGATAAATGGCGCTTTGCTGTTTTCTGGTGTGGTTTTTGCGTCGCCTTCATCAATCCAAGACTGAATAAGTGCCGGTGAAGCACCATTATTTGATAATTGGACGGTAACTTCCCGTTGCTTTCCCGGATAAATAATACGAGTACCGTTAATAATGACACTGGAAAAAACGCTGCTACTGAAAAGCATGGCGCTCAGCAATATGCTGTATTTTTTAAATGAGTTCTTCATTATCTTATCGCTACGGTAAGGGAAAACGGTGGGGGCATAACTCCCCCACCCGAATAAGAATATTACTTAAAGAAATATTACTTACTGGTAAATGATGGTGTACTGAACGCTAGAAGTCACATCACCAGCGCCGGCAGCGTTGGTAGCGTAATATTCAGCGTAGTAGTTCAGGTCAGCAGAGTCGCCTTCGTTAGCAACGGTAACCCACTGGGAGTTATTCTGCGCACCATTAGCACCAGCAGCCAGGATAGGCAGGAATTGGTTGTTGCTGCCCAGAAGCTGGATCTGCACGTTAGTTGCAGCATCAGTCTGCGCCTGGTTGTTCAGACGGCCAGTATTGAAATCAACAGTAGCGCCCGGTTCGAAATAAGTAGCTACCTGGCCTTTAGAGCATTTGGTCAGGTTGATCGCGAACGGAGTACGGCCAGCAGTTGCGCTCTGAGTTGCCAGAGTAGAAGCAGAAACAGTTGGCAGAGTTACGGTGAAATCTTTAC
>NZ_JBVJMD010000158.1:0-1394 GCF_055584385.1 Streptomyces sp. NPDC104096 | reverse complement strand
GGCTATAAATACATCGAGCAGTCGCCGCACCCGCAGATCAACCCGTTTTACAAGCATCCGAAGGCCAGCCGCGAAATCATGGCGGAGTATAAAAACGCCCTGAAAGCGACCGGCGTGGAGATCTCCTCATTTATCGTGGTGTATCGCTGGTCCGGGCCGGGCGAAGATCGCCGCCAGGCGGCAGTCAAAAACTGGCGACGGATGATCGAGATCGCGGTGGAAATGGGCGTGCAGGTGATCAACACCGAACTGGCCGGCAACCCCAACGAGCCGGAGATCTGCGAGGAGCTGTGGTATCGCTCGATGGAGGAGCTGCTGCCGATCGTTGAGCGCGAGGGTATCCGTATGGAGATCCAGTCGCACCCGTGGGACTTCTGCGAGCTGAGTAACGAAACCGCCGATCTGGTGAAATCGCTGCGCAGCGACCACGTCAAATACCTCTACAGCGTGCCGCACACCTTCTACTACGACAAGGGGCAGGGCGATGTGGCCGGCATGTTGCAGTACGCCGGGGACGATCTTTCCCACGTGCTGATTGCCGACACCATGAATCACACCAAGCATTGCCGTTATATCGTCAATCCGCCGGGCGTTGACGCCGCGGTGCATCAGCACGTCGGCATCGGCGAAGGTGAGGTGAATTTCGACGCCCTGTTCCAGACGCTGCGCGACATGGAATTTGCCAACCGCAGCTTCAAGGCCGGCGGCGAATCGATCATCTGCACCTCGCTGTTCGGCTATCCGGAAAAGATGCCGAGCCAGGCGGTGGCGACCAGAGAGCGCATCGAAAGAGAGCTGTTGGGCAAATAATCTTATTTGGCTCGCCGGCGTCATTTGCACCGGCGGCCCTCCAAGGACCGAGGCAGACCATGAATAAAGACAACGTGAAATTGGCCATCGCGCCAATCGGCTGGACCAACGACGACATGCCCGATCTGGGCAAGGAAAACACCTTCCAGCAGTGCGTCAGCGAAATGGCGCTGGCCGGTTTCACCGGCAGCGAAGTGGGCAGCAAATACCCGCGCGATCCGGCGGTGCTGAAACCGATGCTGGATATTCGCGGCATCCAGATCTGCAACGCCTGGTTCAGCACCTTTTTCGCCGACGGCCAAAAAGACAAAACCATCGATGAATTTATCAACCACATGAATTTCCTGCATGCCATGGGCGCCAGGGTGATTGGCTGCTCCGATCAGAGCAAGAGCATTCAGGGCACCACCAAAGGCGTGTTCGAAGAGAAGCCGTATTTCAGCGATGAAGAGTGGCAGCGCGTGGCCGACGGTTACAACGAGCTGGCGAAGATCGCCGCCGGCAAAGGCATGCAGGTGTGTCTGCACCACCACATGGGCACCGGCATTCAGACTACCGCCGAAATCGATCGCTACATGAGCATG
>NZ_JBVJMD010000157.1:0-1418 GCF_055584385.1 Streptomyces sp. NPDC104096 | reverse complement strand
AATCGCTGCGGTTGTTCTGCAAGTTGACGCAGAGCGCGAGCGTATCTCCCTGGGCGTGAAGCAGCTGGCTGAAGACCCGTTCAATAACTACCTGTCTATGAACAAGAAAGGTGCTATTGTTACTGGTAAAGTCACTGCAGTTGACGCCAAAGGTGCTACAGTTGAATTGGCAGGCGGCGTAGAAGGTTACCTGCGTGCATCTGAAGCCTCTCGCGACCGCATTGAAGATGCAACTCTGGTTCTGAACGTAGGTGACGAAGTTGAAGCTAAATTCACCGGCGTTGACCGTAAGAACCGCGTTGTAAGCCTGTCCGTACGTGCTAAGGACGAAGCTGACGAGAAAGACGCCATCGCAACTGTTAACAACAAACAGGAAGAAGGCAACTTCTCTAACGCAATGGCTGAAGCTTTCAAAGCGGCTAAAGGCGAGTAATGACGGGGGGCGGTTTCTGACCGCCCCGATACGGTAGTTTAGCTGCAAAGCTTGGAGGTACTATGACCAAGTCTGAACTTATTGAAAGACTTGCTGGCCAGCAATCTCATATTCCGGCGAAGGCCGTTGAGGATGCAGTGAAAGAGATGCTTGAGCACATGGCCGCTACGCTGGCCGAGGGCGAACGCATTGAGATCCGCGGATTCGGCAGTTTTTCTCTTCACTACCGTGCCCCGCGTGTAGGTCGCAACCCGAAAACCGGTGACAAAGTTGAGCTGGACGGCAAGTACGTTCCTCACTTCAAACCAGGTAAAGAGTTGCGTGACCGCGCCAATATCTATGGCTAGTCGCTGACTGCTCATAGCGTTGTTGCTTGAAAAGAATATAAAACGGTGCCTTTAAGGCGCCGTTTTTTTTCGCCTGCGGTTCTCCCTGCTCCGCTTAGGAATTGCGCACCGCGCCGCATTTACGATGTGGCTCCTGCATAGATCTCTCTTATCCTGCCATGTTCACCGCATCTTCATTAAAGCCCGCTGGCGGTGACATGTCGGCTGAATGATCCTGCTTGCTTGCCATGACGCGCTTTTGCTCATGGCGGAGCCGATGGGAGAAGAGCGATCAAAATTTCGCTGGATCTGGCGATATTCGCCGTTATCTGCGGCATCCTGCCGCTGCTGGTTTTACCGCAGTTGCCTGAGCAATGGCAGCTGTGGCCGATGCTGCTTGTTGCCGGTTTACTGCTGCGCATCCGTTGGCCGTTTTGCCGTTATTTGGCCTACCTGGGATTGGGGTTCGCGTGGGCGGTTTTCAACGCCGGAAGCCTGATTGGGCAAGTGGAGCGCTTAAGTCGCGGGCCGGATGTGACGGCGGTGGTGCAGGTTAGCAGCATCGCGCTGAAGCCCGCCGCCAGTAAACAGGCGCTGATGCGCATCGAGCGGATAGATGGTCATTGGTTGGTACCTGCATTGACGTTTACCACGCTATG
>NZ_JBVJMD010000155.1:0-1815 GCF_055584385.1 Streptomyces sp. NPDC104096 | reverse complement strand
TCAGCCCTTGCGGGTCTTGACCTCGTCGGTGAGCTGGGGGACGACGTCGAACAGGTCGCCGACGACGCCGTAGTCGACCAGGTCGAAGATCGGGGCCTCGGGGTCCTTGTTGATGGCCACGATCGTCTTCGAGGTCTGCATGCCGGCGCGGTGCTGGATCGCGCCGGAGATGCCGGAGGCGATGTAGAGCTGCGGCGAGACCGACTTGCCGGTCTGGCCGACCTGGTTGGTGTGCGGGTACCAGCCCGCGTCCACCGCGGCACGCGAGGCGCCGACGGCCGCACCGAGCGAGTCGGCGAGCGCCTCGATGAGTCCGAAGTTCTCGGCACCGTTGACGCCACGGCCGCCGGAGACCACGATCGCGGCCTCGGTCAGCTCCGGACGGCCCGTCGACTCACGCGGCGTACGGCCGGTGACCTTGGTGCCGGTCGCCTTCTCGGAGAAGGACACGGCGAGGGCCTCGACGCTGCCGGCGGCCGGGGCGGCCTCCACGGCGGCCGAGTTCGGCTTGACCGTGATGACCGGGGTGCCCTTGGAGACACGGGTCCTGGTGGTGAAGGACGCGGCGAACACCGACTGGGTGGCCACCGGGCCCTCGTCGCCGGCCTCCAGGTCGACGGCGTCGGTGATGATGCCGGAACCGATGCGCAGCGCCAGACGGGCGGCGATCTCCTTGCCCTCGGCGGAGGACGACACCAGCACGGCGGCCAGGGAGCCCGCGGCGGACGCAGACTCGACGGCGGCCTGGAGGGCCTCCACCTTCGGGACGACGAGGTAGTCGGCGTACTCGGCGGCGTCGTGGACAAGGACCTTCACCGCGCCGTGCTCGGCGAGCACGGCGGCGGTGTTCTCGGCACCGGCGCCGAGCGCGACGGCGACGGGCTCGCCGATCCGGCGGGCGAGCGTCAGCAGCTCGAGAGTGGGCTTGCGGACGGCACCGTCCACGTGGTCGACGTAGACGAGGACTTCAGCCATGGGATTGCTCTCCTGCGGGGATGAATTGAGGGGCGGTCAGCTGCTGCGGGCTTAGATGAACTTCTGGCCCGCGAGGAACTCGGCGAGCTGCTTGCCGCCCTCGCCCTCGTCCTTGACGATGGTGCCCGCGGTGCGCGCCGGGCGCGCGGCCGCGGAGTCGACGGCCGTCCAGGAACCCTCGAGGCCGACCTCGTCCGCCTCGATGTCCAGGTCGGACAGGTCCCAGGACTGAACCGGCTTCTTCTTGGCGGCCATGATGCCCTTGAAGGACGGGTAACGCGCCTCGCCCGACTGGTCGGTGACCGACACGACGGCCGGCAGGGAGGCCTCGAGCTGCTCGGAGGCGGCGTCGCCGTCGCGGCGGCCCTTGACCGTGCCGTCCTCGACGGAGACCTCGGACAGCAGGGTGACCTGCGGGACGCCCAGGCGCTCGGCCAGCAGCGCCGGGACCACACCCGCGGTGCCGTCGGTGGAGGCCATGCCGGAGACGACCAGGTCGAAGCCGGCCTTCTCGATGGCCTTGGCCAGCACCAGCGAGGTGCCGATGACGTCCGTGCCGTGCAGGTCGTCGTCCTCGACGTGGATCGCCTTGTCGGCGCCCATCGACAGCGCCTTGCGCAGCGCGTCCTTGGCGTCCTCGGGACCCACCGTCAGGACGGTGATCTCCACGTCGTCGTCCGAGTTCTCGGAGATCTGCAGCGCCTGCTCGACCGCGTACTCGTCGAGCTCGGAGAGCAGACCGTCCACGTCGTCCCGGTCCACGGTCAGGTCATCGGCGAAGTGCCGGTCGCCAGTGGCGTCGGGCACGTACTTCACAGTGACAACGATCCTCAAGCTCAC
>NZ_JBVJMD010000154.1:0-1987 GCF_055584385.1 Streptomyces sp. NPDC104096 | reverse complement strand
AGGTCGGCGGCGTTGGCGCGGGCCCAGGTGGCGGAGGAGCGTTCGGCGGCCCTGGCCTGGCGGGTGGCCGTCACGCGCTGTTCGCCGGTGGTGCCGACGGCGCCGGGGCGGCCGCGCAGGTATCGGCGTTCGGCGGCCTGGCGGCTGGCGACGCCGAGGGGGCCGGCGAGGTCGGCCCAGCTGGCGCCCGCGTCGCGGGCGGTCTCGATCAGGCCGGTCTCCCATCCGGCGAGCTGTTCGCGGACCTGCCGCAGCAGCATCAGGGAGGCCAGCGCCTGCTCGGGAGCGGGCCCGGCGGCGTCGGGGGTCTCGTGCCGGGCATCGCGCAGCGCGCCGTCTATGGCGGCAAGGGCCGCCGCGGCGGCGAGGAAGGACGCCGGGCCGTGGGCGTCGGCAGGGGTCGTGGGCGGCTGGTCGGCTGCGGTCACGGGCACCTCCCCGGGAAGGTCATCAGGTCGACGACATCTTGTTTGTCATCCGATGGATGACATGTTACAACGGTGTCAGTGCAGCGCATTGGCAGCAACTGCCCGAACCCGCTGGAGGTGTTTCACGATGTTGATGCGCACTGACCCCTTCCGTGAGCTGGACCGCATGGCGCAGCAGCTGATGGGCCCGGGCACCTGGTCGAAGCCGTCGGTGATGCCGATGGACGCCTACCGCGAGGGCGACGAGTACGTGGTGGCCTTCGACATCCCCGGCGTGACCGCGGACGCGATCGACATCGACGTCGAGCGCAACATGCTCACCGTCAAGGCCGAGCGGCGGCCGGCGGCCAAGGCCGACGACGTGAAGATGGAGCTGTCCGAGCGGCCGCTGGGCGTCTTCTCCCGCCAGATCGTGCTCGCCGACACCCTGGACACCGAGCGCATCCAGGCCGACTACGACGCCGGCGTGCTCACCCTGCGCATCCCGATCGCCGAGCGCGCCAAGCCCCGCAGGATCTCCATCGGCGTGGGCTCCGCCCACAAGGAGATCTCCGGCTGACGCCGGCCGGACCGGTGCGGAGGACGGACACCTGATCTCCCCCTCCCCGCCCTCCGCACCTTTGCGGACTGTTCCCAGAGGAATGGGTGGGCCGAGATGACCCTGCGACACGAAGCGTTCCTCGACCGCGTCACCGAGCGCGGCGGATACGACACCCAACAGGAAGCCGATCGCGCGTCCCGCGTGGTGCTCGCCCTGCTCGGCGCGCACCTGGTCGGAGAGGTCCGCGCCCAGCTCGCGGCACGCCTGCCGGAAGGCTTCGCCCTGATCCTGCTCAACCCGCTGCAGAGCGCCGAACCGCTGTCTGCGCAGCGGTTCGTCCGCGCGACCGCCGCATGGATCGAGGGCGCCACCGAGCAGACCGCGACCTGGGACGTCAGCGCCGTACTGTCCACCGTCGCCGACACGGCGGGCGAGGAGCTGACGGGGCAGATCCTGCTCCAGCTCCCCGCCGGCTACGACCTCCTCTTCGGCCGCCCCCAGCCCGCCTGACCAAGACCCGGGGTGCCGCCCGGCACCCCATGACCTCATGAAAGGCATGCACCGCAGTGATCTCCGACGTGCGCGTACCGCTTGGCCACCAGCAGCCGTACTCCACGGCGTACGAGCAGATGCTGGAGAAGGTCCGCTACGAGGGCGCCTACCCCACCCGCGAGCAGGCCGACGAAGCCGTCCGCCTGGTCCTGGCCGGGCTCGGGCGGCAGCTGACCGGCGACGAACGCGTCGACCTGGCCGCCTGCCTGCCCCTGGAGGCCGCACTCGTGCTGACCGCACAGATCCCCGACCCTCGGCCGCTGACCGGCTGGGCCTTCGTCAAGGACCTCGCCGCCCGCTCCGGCGCCTCCTTGGCCACCACCCGCTGGGACACCGGCTCCGTCTTCGCCGCCGTCACGGCCCACACCGGCCCCGACCTGATCACCCGCATCCTCCACCAGCTCCCCACCGGCTACGCGCTGCTGTTCGGCCAGGCCGAACTCACCCCCGCCGCATAGACGGCGAG
>NZ_JBVJMD010000153.1:0-2012 GCF_055584385.1 Streptomyces sp. NPDC104096 | reverse complement strand
CACCACTGCACCAGCGCCAGAACCTCACCCACGACACCGTGCACACGGTCCGCGGTCTCCGTACCGGACCCGGACCCCACCGGGCACGGAACGACGACGACGTCCGGTGTCCCTTCCGACTCCCGCAGTGCGTCGAAGTCCGCGACAGTCGCGATCACCAGCGTGTCGGTGGCGGAGGGAGGAGTGAACGGTGTCCACTCCAGCCCGAACAGCTGATCGCCGCCCCCGGCACCGCGCAATTGCTCCGCCGGGACGGCCCTCAACGACAGCGACGCGACCGAGGCCACCGGGTCACCTGCGCCGTCGGCCACGGCCAGCGTCACCGAACCGGTGGCCGTCCGCGACAGCTTCACCCGCGCCATCGCCGCACCGGCAGCCTGCACGACGACGCCGGACCACGCGAACGGCAGGGCCGGCCCGTCGTCCAGCGACACCAGCCCACCGGCGGCCAGGGCGTGCAGGGCTGCGTCCAGCAGCGCCGGATGCAGGGCGAACGCCGTCGCCTCGGCAGTCGACTCCTCCGGCAGCTCGACCTCTGCGAAGACGTCGTCCCCGCCGCGCCACACCGAGCGCAGGCCCTGGAAGACCGGACCGTAGTCCAGGCCCGCAGCGGCCATGCCCTCGTAGAACGCCGTCAGGTCGACGGCCTCCACACCCGCCGGCGGCCACGCGCCGAGATCCGCGGGGGACGGTGCCTCTGCCGAGGACAGCACACCCGTCGCATGCCGCAGCCACGAACCGTCATCGACGCGCGAGTGCACGCTCAGCTGCCGCCGGCCTGACTCGTCCTCCGGGCCGACAGCCACCTGAAGGGTGACGCCACCACGCTCGGGCACGACCAGGGGAAGCTCAAGGGTGAGGTCTTCGACGGATCCGCACCCCGTCTCGTCGCCCGCCCGGATCGCCAGCTCGACGAACGCGGTGCCGGGCAGCAGAACGGTCCCGTTCACGGCGTGGTCGGCGAGCCAGGGGTGGGTTTCGAGGGAAAGCAGTCCGGTGAGCAGGACCCCGTCGCTGCCGGCCGTCGCAATCGCGGCACCGAGGAGCGGATGGTCCGCCGCCCCCAGGCCGGCGGCCCGGACGTCACCGGACGTCTGGGGAACGTCGAGCCAGTAGCGCTCGCGCTGGAAGGCGTACGTGGGCAGGTCCACGCGGCGGGCGCCGGGCAAGAGCGCCTGCCAGTCGGGCGAGATGCCCTGGGTGTACAGCTGCCCGAGGGCGCTGACGAGGGCGTACGGCTCGGGCCGGTCGACGCGCAGGGCGGGAACGGTGACGACGTCCGTACCGTCGTCGAAGCAGCCCTGGACGAGGGCGCTGAGCACACCACCCGGACCGATCTCCACGAACGTGGTCACGCCCAGCTCGCCGAGGGTCTCGACACCATCGGCGAAACGGACCGCCTCACGGACGTGCCGCACCCAGTACTCCGGGGTGTACGCCTCGGCCAGACGACCGGTGAGGTTCGAAACGACGGGAATCCGCGGCTCGTTGAAGACCAGACCGCCGACGACCTCCGCGAACTCCTCCAGCATGGGCTCCATCAACGGCGAATGGAACGCGTGACTGACCTTCAGCCTGGACGTCTTACGACCCTGAGCGGCGAACACCTCGGCAATCGCCGCAACCGCGCCCTCCACACCCGAAATGACCACCGACCGAGGACCGTTGACCGCCGCGACACCGACCTCGTCGGTCAAGTGCGGCAGCACGTCGTCCTCGGTGGCCTGGACCGCGACCATCGCACCGCCGGCGGGCAGCGCCTGCATCAACGCGGCACGCGCCGACACCAGCTTCGCCGCGTCCTCGAGCGACAGCACCCCGGCCACATGAGCGGCCGCGATCTCGCCCACCGAATGCCCGGCCACGAAGTCCGGCCGCACACCCCACGACTCCAGCAGACGGAACAGCGCCACCTCGACCGCGAACAACGCCGGCTGCGCCGAACCCGTCCGGTCGAGCGCCTCCGAGTCGACATCGACCGGCGCGTCCAGGAGCGCGCACACCTCGTCGTA
>NZ_JBVJMD010000152.1:0-2066 GCF_055584385.1 Streptomyces sp. NPDC104096 | reverse complement strand
GCCAATGCCGCGGAGTTAGAGTGGAACCTGCCCACGTCAAGTGGGTTGGGGGTATTGGTGGTTGAACCGTACGACGCAACGGGATCTCTGATAGCCAGGAGTGATCCGCCAAGATCAATCCGAGCGCCGAGGTCCTGTTGCTCTGCCAGTCTGACACCAGCACTCTGACGCGAACCCTGACCGTCGCACGAGGCATCTTCGCTCCTGGCCATCTGGGCGAGTTGACCAAGTACCTTCCCTTTGAACTGGTCGACGCCGTGCTGGCGGAGACCGGGTCTGTCCAGCGCCGGTTACGGATCCTGCCCTCCCGGGTGGGCGTGTATTTCCTGCTCGCGCTCGGCCTGTTCCCACATCTGGGCTACGCGAAGGTCTGGGACAAGCTGGTCGCCGGTCTGGCGGGACTGCCAGTCGCGGCTCCCTCGGAAAAGGCGCTGCGTGATCTGCGGCGCCGTCTGGGACCGGTTCCGCTGAGGTCGCTGTTCGAGGTGGTGGCCGGACCTCTGGCACAGCCGCGTACGCCCGGAGCACGCTACCGGCACTGGCGCACTGTGGCCTTCGACGGCTGCAGCTCGATCAAGGTGCCCGACGCGGAACGCAACCGCGGCTGGTTCGGCCGGGCCAGGGTCCACCTGGGCTGGGCGGGCTATCCCACGCTGCGGCTGATGGCGCTGGTGGAGACGGGCAGCCGCGGCCTGCTCGGAGCGGCGTTCGGCCCCACGTTCCACGGGGAGGCCCATTACGCACGGCAGTTGATGCACCTGCTCGGCCCGCAGACGCTGGTGTTGGCCGACCGCGGCTTCGACAACGGCAAGCTGCTGGCCCAGTTCGCCGGCACCGGTGCCCAGTTCCTGGTCCGCCTCACCTCCAAGCGCCGTCTTCCCACCACCCAGCGGTTGCCCGACGGTTCCTACCTGTCCCGGATCCGCTCGGTGCAGGTGCGGATCATCGAGGCCGACATCATCGCGACCTGCACCGACGGCACCCGCCTGTATGACGGATACCGGCTGGTGACCACCCTGCTGGACCCCGACCAAGACCCCTGCGACGCCCTTGTCCGCCTCTATCACGAGCGCTGGGAGATCGAATCCGCCTACTACGCCCTGCGTCACACGCTGATGCAAGGCAGGGTGCTGCGCTCCACTGACCCGAGCGGTGTTGAACAGGAACTGTGGGCCCAGCTCACCCTCTACCAACTCCTGCGCACCGCCATGGTCGACGCCGTCGAGTCCGTGCCCGGCACCGACCTCGACCGGGCCAGCTTCACCGTCGCCCTGGAAGCAGCCCGTGACCAGGTCGTGGCCGCCCACGGAGTCCTTGACGAAGACGCCGGACTCGTCGGCCGGATCGGCCAGGCCGTTCTGGACAATCTCCTGCCCACCCGCCGCCCGCGAATCAGCTCCCGCAAGCTCAAATCTCCCATTCCGCGCTACGCCAGAACCGACGACGGACGCCCTTCGAACAGTACGAATATCGCCTCCATCACCATCAGCGTCCACGCCGCCCAACCGACCACGCCCGCTTTCGTCTCCCGCCGGCACCCCTTCTCACCTCCTGCGCCGCACACGCGCGCTTCCCAGTTGCCGCCCCTCATCGACCGCACCATGGGGTTCCTGCACTCCCACCCAGGGCGCTGCTGGAACGCCACCGAACTCGCGCACATCCTGGCCGTGCGGAATATCAACAGCTTCCGTGTCCTGCTGTCCCGCTGGGCCAGCCAGGGACACATTGCCAAGGTCGGCAGAGGCACCTACACCCTGATCGAGGACCTGGCCGCCGTGTCTCCGCCGCGGGTACCTCCCCGTGTCGACCCGGCCCTTTCCCGGTTCGAAGGCACTCTTGCTGTCCTGCAATCCGCACCAGAACACTCCTGGACCGCCGGGGAGATCGCGCCGGCACTCGGCATTGCCAACCCCAACGTCTTCGCCACCCAACTCAGCCGCTGGGCACGGAACGGGCGGATCACCAGAACCCGCAGAGGGGCCTACACCCTCCTGCCCGATGCACCAAAACCATTGGCAGAAAGCGGGTTGACCTGCAGAGATAAGCCTTAACTCCGCGGCATTGGC
>NZ_JBVJMD010000151.1:0-2125 GCF_055584385.1 Streptomyces sp. NPDC104096 | reverse complement strand
CGGCGTCGGTTATACCCTGCGGGCAATCGTCGAACGCCGTCTCAGTTCGCACTGGACGCTCGGCGCCGGCATCGACATTCAACAGGCGAAGGACTATACGCCGAGCCACGCGTTGATTTATCTGCGCTATTCCCTGGCCGGCTGGCAGGGGGATCTCGATTTGCCGCCGCAGCCGTTGACGCCTTACGCCGACTTTAAGTAGTCGGAAGAGGAAAGATTCGGAGTGTCGGACGCCGGGGAGTTTTGTTACCCTGTGTCCGGGTCGTGTTTGTTCGCTTTAGGAAAAGACTGAAACCCGCGATTTTCTTGGTTTTGCCTGCGGCATAGCCAGATAAAAACAGCCGATGATCGAGTATACTCAGCCCGGTTCGAGGGGGCGGGTGAGAGTCAGCCCCCTTTTTGTTTTAGCCCGATTTCACGGAGAGCAGGTTTGCGGGTCAGGCGTTCGTTAACGATTAAGCAGATGGCGACAGTGTCCGGCGTGGCGCTGGTCACGATCTGCATCTTTATCGTGATCCAGTTATTCCACTTTGTGCAGCAGCGCAGGGATGACTACGCCCAGCAACTGGAGAATATCGCTCACTCCGTGCGCCAGCCGCTGGCGGAAGCGGTGCTGCGGATGGACGTGCCGGAAGCCAAAAGGGTGCTGAACACCCTGTTGCCGGTCGGCATTCTTAGTCGGGCGGATATCGTCTTGCCGAACGAGTTTCAGGCGCTGCACGCCAATTTCCCGCCGGAGCGGCCGGTGCCGACGCTGATCGCCCGGCTGTTTGAACTGCCTATCCAAATTTCCGTGCCGCTCTATTCGCTGGAACGGGTGCCGGCCAACCAGCAGCCGCTGGCCTATCTGGTGCTGCAGGCCGATTCGTTCCGCATGTACCAGTTTATCCTCAGCATTTTGTCGACCATGCTGTCGACCTACCTGCTGCTGGCGCTGATCCTGTCGGTGGCCATCACCTGGTGCATGAACCGGTTGATGGTGCACCCGCTGCGCGCGATGGCCAAAGAGCTGGAGAACATCTCGCAGGACGAAGCGCCCTATCACCAACTGATGCTGCCGGCGCTGCACCAGGACGACGAGCTCGGCCTGCTGGTGCGCAACTACAACCGCAATCAACAGACGTTGGCCAAGGCGCATGCCGACATGAGCCGCCTGAGCACCCGCCACCCGGTGACCGAATTGCCAAATCCGGCGTTGCTGAACGCGTTGCTGGAACAGCATATCGCCTCCAGCCTGCGCCCCGAGCGTTTTAACCTGTTGGTGATCGGCATCGAGACGCTGCATGAAGCGTCTGGCGTGATGAGCCCGGCGATGCGTGAAGCGTTGCTGCTGGCGTTGGCGAAGAAGCTGCGCGGCTGCATCGACGAAAACGGCGTGCTGGCACAGCTGAGCAATACCGAATTCGCCATTCTGGCCAAGGGCATCGAGCGGCCGTTCCACGCCATGCAGCTGGCGCGGCGTATCATGGCGGAGATCAACGCGCCGTTGACGCTGGAAGGTTTGGCGCTGCGGCCCAACGCCAGTATCGGCATCGCGCACTACCTCAATCAGGGGGAGAGTGCGGAACAGCTGCTGCGCAGCGCCACCTCGGCGATGATGTCCGCGCACCGCGAAGGAAAAAATCAAATCCTGTTCTTCGAGCCCAGCCTGACGGAACGCACGCAGAAGCGGTTGACCCAGGAGAGCGAGATCTTGCACGGCATCGAGCAGCGGCATTTCACGCTGTTCCTGCAGCCGCAGATCGACATGCAGTCCAACGAGGTGATCGGCGCCGAAGCGCTGCTGCGTTGGCAGCAGTATGACGGCAGCTATACCCTGCCGGCCGACGTTATCCCGCTGGCGGAAGAGCTGGGTGTGATCGTGCCTCTCGGCAACTGGGTGTTGGAAGAGTCCTGCCGCATCCTGGCAGACTGGCAGCAACGCGGCATTGCGCTGCCGCTGGCGGTCAACGTTTCCGGTATTCAGATGCAACATGAGGCGTTTGTTCCGCATCTGAAAAACCTGCTGGCGCAGTATCGGATCGATCCGCGCAAGCTGCTGCTGGAGATCACCGAGACGGTACGTATCGACGATCTCGACCACGCGCTGGCGCTGCTGCGTGAGCTGCACGATCTGGGATTGTCT
>NZ_JBVJMD010000150.1:0-2321 GCF_055584385.1 Streptomyces sp. NPDC104096 | reverse complement strand
CACCCCGGCCGCCCATGGGCCGAACGCGGCGGTAGGCACAAGGACCCCGACCGCGAGCCCAGGCCGAGACGGCGGGCGACCTACACCCGCCCCCATGGGGTGAGGCACCTGTTCGCCGCCTACGACCTGGGCAAAGACCAGCTCTACGGCCACATCAAGAAGACCAAGAACCGCTCGAAGTTCTTGGAGTTCTGCCGCTACCTGCGCTCACTGCACCCAGTTGAAAAGCGCATCGTGATCGTCTGCGACAACTACTCCCCGCACCTGACGACGAAGCGGTGCCGGCGGGTCGGGACCTGGGCGGCGGCCAACAACGTGGAGATCGCCTACACCTCGACCAATAGTTCCTGGTTCAACCGCATCGAGGCCCAGTTCACCGCCCTGCGCCACTTCACCCTCGACGGCACCGACCACGCCAGCCACAAAGAGCAGGGCAGCATGATCCGCCGCTACGTCATCTGGCGGAACAAGCACGCCACCGACGAACGCCTCCGCGAGATCGTGAACAGGGTGAACGTTGCCTGATGCTAGGAACGGTCGACCGCGGCGAGGGCGTGTTCTTTGAGGAAAACGCCCGCATGGGCTGCGGCTTCTTCCGCGGTCGCGTAGCGCGTCTCATCGGTGACCGCGGCGGATGCCCCATCAGCGCCTACGCCTGTCCAACTCCAGTCACCGGAAGGCGCCTGCACCAGTTCAGCAGTCCCCCCGAAGAGCGCGAGCGTGCTCCTGCCCGCCGGCGCGGGCACTGAGCGGTTGACGGCGTCGGGCCATTTCTTACGGGCACCTTGCCGGGTGATGCCCCAGACAGCCCCCATCTGCTCGTAACTGGCGCCGTAGGAGCCAGCGGTTGCTGCCGCATGCGCGGTCAACCGCCTGACCTCGGCATCCATCACCTTCCAAGCGGCCAGGACGGACAGTGCCACTTCGATGGGATCCGCTTCCCACATACGGTCCGCGGGCAGCCCGGTCTGTTGGGAGCGAATCGCCGAGGCCAGCGGATTCAAGGCGTCGTACAGTGCCTTGTCGAGTTCTGCCTGCTCTTCCGGGGTGATCTCAGAGACCGTCATGCGACAACTATAGTTTCCGAATCACCAGACGGGAACCAAAGTTTCCCCACTGTCTCGCTCGTGGTCCAGCCGCATCGGTGAGACAGGCCCTCCAGGGCTGCGTCAGGCGTCGTTCGCTGAGGGGCACCTCACGCCCTGGGAGCGACTCGGCGGAGGCGTTTGTCGGCAGCGCGCTTGTTTCGCCCAGATGATCTGGCGGCGGATCATGCTGCCCCGCTCCTGGCAGTGAGCGGGGGCCGCAACAATGAGGGCGAACGTTGCTTGATGCGGCACTAGGCGATGCGCCGGCGGGCGGCCACCAGCTCGGCCCGGTCCTCGCTGGTTGGCCCGGGCAGTCGGCCGGTGTCGACGAGGTGCTGACGGCGCCAGACGGAGATCGTCTGCTCGCTGATACCGAGGCCGTGGGCGATCTGCCTGATCGCCCGGCCGGCTTCGACGAGATCGAGGACCTTGCGCCGGAACTCGGCCGGGTAACTACGGAGCGCGGAAGCCTCCTTGAGGGACTGGAGCATCATCTGTCCAGCAAGATGACTCCATCAGACCCGGAGCACATCACTCCATCAGACCCGGAGCACATCACTCCATCAGACCCGGAGCGGTTCAACTTCCCCAATCCGTGGGGACCTTCGCCCGTTACATCCAGGCGCCTGTCATGATCGCCATCATGGACGTACACATCGCACCAGCTGGGGTGGCCGACTTCCACCAGGTTGTGACTGATCACGCCCGTTACTGGGGGGAACGCGATCTTCGGTCGCTGCACCTTCTGGCACTGGTGCAGGAGTTCGGTTCCACCTGCTTGGTTGCCCGCGCCGAGGACGGAATCCGTGGGTACATCTTCGGGTTCGTCACCCCGGACGGCACCGGGTACGTGCATCTGATCGCCACGCGGGACGACGCTCGTGGCACCGGTCTCGGGCGTCGTCTGTATATCGCGTTCGCCGAGGCAGCAGATCATCATGGTGCACGGCAGCTGAAGGCGATCACGTCAATCGAGAACACCGGCTCGATCGCCTTCCACCGCAGCCTCGGCTTCGACACGAAGATCGTCGATGACTACAACGGCCCCGGCCGGGATATGGCCGTCTTCCACCGAGATATGCCGCTCAACTTCTCGGAGTGAGCAATTGTCAAGACCTGTGGCTGGGAGCCGCACCGACCCAGCGGTGATAAACGTCCAGGTCGACGTTGCTGCCGCACACGATGGTGACCACGTGTCGGCCGGCGAAGCGGTCGCGGTCCTCGAGGATCGCC
>NZ_JBVJMD010000149.1:0-2365 GCF_055584385.1 Streptomyces sp. NPDC104096 | reverse complement strand
TGTCGGCGTACAAGTGAACGTGCGCCACCTCATACGGAGGAATGTGCTCCGTTTCCGGGGCGGCAATAGGTGGGGGCCGTGAGTCTGCTGCTGTCGGTTCGGGGTGGCAGGGAGGCGGCTGGCGGTGGTGTTGGATCCACATCGGTGGCTGGAGCTGAGGCGGTTCCGTCCGCTGTATGAGTCCGGTGCGATGAGCCTGCGGGAGATCTCCAAGGAGACCGGGCTGAACCGTCGGACGGTCGGCAAGTACTTGAAGGATCCGTCTTCGGCCGCGCCGCCGAAGCGTGAAGCGGCCGGTCAGCGGTATCGGCGGGTGGTGGACGAGGTTGCGCCGCTGATCGACGCGATGCTCAGGTCCGAGGTCCTGCTGAAGGCGTCGGTGATCCACGAGCGTCTGGTCCAGGACTACGCGGTCAGCATCAACTACCAGCGGGTGAAGCTCTATCTGCAGGAGGCCCGGCCGCGGATTGCGGAAGAACTGGGCATCGGTCCGGCCGAGTTGGCGGGCCTGCACCGGCGGTTCGAGGTCGTCCCAGGCGCTCAGGCCCAGGTTGACTGGGGTGACGAAGGGAAGATCCTCGCCCACGTGGGCATTCCGAAGGTCTACTCGTTCCACATGACGCTGTCGTACTCGCGTGATCCGTTCTGCTGCTTCACCACCGGCCAGGATCTGGCGACGTTCTTCGACTGCCACCGGCTGGCGTTCGCGCACTTCGGTGGGGTGCCGATGAGCATCGTCTACGACCGCACCAAGACAGTCGTGCGTCGGCACGTCGCTCCGGGTGAGGCAGTCCCGCTGCACCCGGAAGCGGTCGCGTTCGCCGGACACTACGACTTCGACATCGACGTGCTGGCCGCCTACCGGCCTCAGGGCAAAGGACGGGTCGAGCGCCAGGTCGGCATTGTCCGAGACCATGTGCTCGCCGGGCGGGCCTTCTCCTCCATCGAGGAGATCAACGCCGCCTTCGCCGCCTGGGTGCCCCTGCGGCGGGCGAAGGTCCATGGCACCCACGGTGAGGTCATCGGGCACCGGGCCGTGCGCGATCACACGGCGCTGCGGCCGCTGCCGACGACTGCGTATCTGGTCACGCAGCGGCATCTGCGGCATGTCGGCAAAGACTGCCTGGTCGCCTTCGACGCGAACCTCTACTCGGTCCCCGCCCGCAAGATCCGTCCTCGCCAACTGGTCGAGGTCCGGGCGACGAAGTCCCAGATCACTGTGCACTCCACCATCGCCGACGGGAACGGTCAGACGTTGCTGGCCGTCCACCCCAGGGCAGTCGGCCGAGGCGCCCGCATCGTGGACGAGACCCACTGGGACGGCCTGCCCACCGGCGCCGGCCGCCGCGTCACCACCGGAGACGATCTCCCTTCACCCCGTCGCGGCCAGCCTCTGAGGGCAGCGGATGGTCCACTGCAGGCTCTGCTGAACCGGTCCGCAGCCGCACACGTCGAGGTCGGCCGCCGTCCGCTGTCGGTCTATGACGAGCTGACCGGCACCCGTCCTTTCACCACCAACGCGACGACGAAGGAAGCCCGTTGAGCGAGCTGACCAGCAACCGCATCCGTGCCACCGCCGTCAAGCTGGGCCTGCCGCACCTGGCCGAAGCCCTCAACCAGTACATCCAGCGGGCGGACGAGGCAAAGATGGGCTACCTCGAGCTCATCGACCTGGTGCTGGCCGAGGAACTCGCGGTCCGAGACGACCGCCGTTTCCGCAACGGGCTCAGGCTGTCGAAACTGCCGCACCACAAGACGCTGGAGGAATACGACTTCGCCTTCCAGCCCGACCTTGACCCGCGCAAGGTCAAAGACCTGGCCACTCTTTCCTTCGTCGAGGACAAGGCCAACGTCGCTCTGCTCGGGCCGCCCGGGGTCGGCAAGACGCATCTCGCTGTCGCCCTCGCAGTTGCGGCCTGCCGGGCCGGCTACTCGATCTACTTCACCAGCCTCGACGACATGGTCCGCCATCTGAAGGCCGCTGAGGATCAAGGGCGGCTGATGAGCAAGCTCACCAGCTACCTGCGGCCTGCCGTCCTCGTGGTCGACGAAGTGGGCTACCAGCCTCTGGAACGAGCCGAGGCGAACCTCGTTTTCCAGGTCATCTCCAAGCGTTACGAGAAGGGATCCATCATCCTGACCTCAAACAAGACATTCAGCGAATGGGGACAGGTGTTCGGCGATGAAGTCCTGGCCACCGCGATCCTCGACCGCCTCCTGCACCACTGCGAAGTCGTTTCGATCAACGGCAACAGCTACCGACTCAAGAACCGCCTCCAGGCCATCGAACGGGACACCGAAGTGGCCTGAGCAGTGGTGCACGCAACTTCGTACGCGGTGGTGCACTCAGACAAGTACGCAGACA
>NZ_JBVJMD010000148.1:0-2728 GCF_055584385.1 Streptomyces sp. NPDC104096 | reverse complement strand
CACCCCGGAGCAAATCGAACGCGCAGTGGCGGCGTTTACACGTATCGGTAAGGATCTTGGCGTTATTGCATAAGGTAAAACCATGAAAGCTCTGTCAAAACTGATTGCGGAAGATGGGTTTTGGATGACCGACGTGCCTCAGCCGGAGCTGGGCCACAACGACATCATGATCAAAATCCGCAAAACCGCGATCTGCGGCACCGATGTGCATATCTACAACTGGGACGAATGGTCGCAAAAAACCATTCCGGTTCCGATGGTGGTCGGCCATGAATACGTGGGCGAAGTGGTGGCGATCGGTCAGGAAGTCAAAGGCTTCAGCATCGGCGATCGCGTGTCCGGTGAAGGTCACATCACCTGCGGGCACTGCCGCAACTGCCGCGGCGGCCGCACGCACCTGTGCCGCAACACCGTCGGCGTGGGCGTGAACCGTCCGGGCAGCTTCGCGGAATACCTGGTGATCCCGGCGTTCAACGCCTTCAAGATCCCGGATAACATCTCCGACGAACTGGCTTCGATCTTCGATCCGTTCGGTAACGCGGTACACACTGCGCTGTCGTTCGATCTGGTCGGGGAAGACGTGCTGGTGTCCGGCGCCGGCCCGATCGGCATCATGGCGGCGGCGGTGTGCAAACACGTCGGCGCCCGCCATGTGGTGATCACCGACGTTAACGAATACCGTCTGGAACTGGCGCGCAAGATGGGCGTGACCCGCGCGGTGAACGTCAGTAAGGAAAACCTCAACGACGTGATGGCCGAGCTGGGTATGACCGAAGGATTCGACGTCGGTCTGGAAATGTCCGGCGCGCCGCCGGCGTTCCGCACGCTGCTCAATGCCATGAACCACGGCGGACGCATCGCCATGCTGGGCATTCCGCCTTCGGATATGTCGATCGACTGGAACCAGGTCATCTTCAAAGGGCTGTTTATCAAAGGGATTTACGGCCGCGAAATGTTCGAAACCTGGTACAAGATGGCGGCGCTGATCCAGTCCGGCCTGGATTTGACCCCAATCATCACCCACCGTTTCTCGATCGACGAGTTCCAGCAGGGCTTCGACGCCATGCGCTCCGGCAAGTCGGGTAAAGTGGTGCTGAGCTGGGATTAATCTCGGCAGTGACTAGTCCTGATATAGGTTGACACTTTTCAACCGGATAACGCCCGATGAACCTCATCGGGCGTTTTGTATTTCAGCGACAAGTGCGGCCGCCGCGTGTTGTAGAGGTTCACCGACTCCCTGACCATCTTTCTTGCCTGCGCGATATCTTCTGGCCTGCCGAGCAGGTATTCCGTTTTGAGTATCCCGTTTATCCGTTCCGCCAGCGCGTTCTGATAACAGTCATACCCGTCCGTCATCGAGCAGATGACGCCATACTGCTGATGTAACGCCTGATATTCCTGCGAGCAGTACTGGATACCCCTGTCCGAGTGATGCACCAACGGCAACGCCGTGCGTCTGCCGGCCAGTGCCATTTTGAACGCGCAGGCGACATGCCGGGTATGCAGACTGTCATGCACGTGATATCCCACGATTTTTCTCGACCAGGCATCCGTTACCAGGCTGACATACGCCGTCCCCGTTCTCAGCGGCAGGTAGGTGATATCCGCCACCCATACCTGTTCCGGACGGCTGGCTATTACTTGATTGTCTCCCGCTTTTAGCAGGTTGGGATGGCGATAAAAACGATGATGGCTGTGCGTCGTCTTGTGATACGCCCGTTTAGGCATCACCAGTAACCGCGCGCAGCGCAGGATACTGAACAACCGGTCACGGCCCACATGCAACGCCGGTTCGGGGTGTTGCCGCAACAGGTGATGCAGCTTACGTGTCCCCAGTCGGGGTTGGTGCAAGCGGATGGCCGTCACCTGTTCGACGAGATGCCGGGCCTGCTCCTCTTTGCCTGCTTCACGCTGCAGGGACTGATACCACGCTTGTCGGCTGATGCCCATCCATCGGCAGGCCCGCGTTACTGTGAGTCCCGGTACTTGTGTTTGCGCGATAAGGCGGTTAGCTGCTTTTTTGTCAGCGTGGCGCCAAAGTCGGTGTTCATCACTTTGACGACAGCTTCGAAGAACTGGGCTTTGACTTCAGATTCAGCCAGTTGCTGCTCAAGTTCTTTAATACGCTGTTCGGGCGTCAGGGGGAGTTTGGGCATGTTGTCTCCGCACGTTCTGGTGGAAGGAGAAGTTCGCCAGTCAAGTTGACCGTATTTGCGCAGCCAGTTCATGACAGTCTGGCTGCCTTGGATACCGTAGCGATCTTGCGCCTGGCGGTATGTCATCTCGCCTTTTTCGACCTGTTCGACGACAGCCAGTTTAAAGGATAGAGAGTAATCGCGTTGTGTGCGTTTAATATACTGGTTCATCACATTTTCCTCTGTGCGTGAGTAAAATGTGTCAACGCTATTCAGGACGGGTCATCAGCCACAAAAAAGGCCGCTTTCGCGGCCTTTTCCTTTTCTGCTGCGGCGGGTTTTATCCCACCAACTCTTTGCCGTAATCGAACAGCGCTTTCAACAGGGCGGTTTTCTCTTTGTCGCCTTCGTGCAGGTTATACAGTGATTCGAGCTGCAGCAGGTAACTCTGCACGCGCTCTGCGCTCAGCGCTTCCTGGCGGTGTTGCAGCCAGCGACGCTGCTCGGCGTCGTCCAGCGTATTCGGGTAGTTGCGCGCGCGGAAGCGGAACAGCAGCTCTTTCATGCGGCCGTCGCTGAAGGCCAGATCCAGC
>NZ_JBVJMD010000147.1:0-2785 GCF_055584385.1 Streptomyces sp. NPDC104096 | reverse complement strand
GCCGGGTGCGCGCTGCGCACCGGCGGCCCGGGGAGCAAACTTTGCGTCGGTCCGGCACTGACGTCCGCTCCGGCCCCGTACCCGCAGGTCAGCGCACCCTCCCTGCGGCTTGAGGGGCAGCGGCGGCGGCAGCTCGAGGGCGGGCGGACATCGAGGTGCAGGACGGTGAACTCCCCGTTGCAGCGCGTGACGCGACGGACCGGGCACGGTGCTGCCGGAGTACTGAAGCTACGGCACGCGGGCCGGGGGCAGACGATCACCTCATGCCGAACTCACGTCCTCTCTCGGAGCAGGGCTCGACCGCAAGCGCACCGTCCCGCCGACCGGACCTCGGGATCCGAGGTCTGACAGTCCGGGTCCTGCCCGTCGTATGCGGCTGTGTCCTGTTCGTGATCCTCTTCGTCTTGGTCCTCGCCGAAGTCCTCGCCTGGTGGTTCAGTACCCACACGTGGAAGTGGCCCGGCGCGGGCGGTTGAGCGAATTTCGGGACAGGCAAGACGGACGGCGGTGCGCGCGAGGGAGCTCGGGCGGGGACAGCGCGGCGGGCGAGGGCGGCGTGATCGCGAGGGCGGCGTGATCGCGAGAGCGGGTCACACTGCCGTGCACCGACGGGCGAGTCGTTCCTGGGCGCGGACATCGCCGGTGGACATGTGGCCGGGGGCGGTGGGAGGGAGAAGCCGGGTAATTGCTCACTCCGGCCGGGACTGTCGAGGTGGGGTCATGGCCCAGCGGATGGTCCGGGTCAGGGCCTGGCCGGTGGCGCGTACGGCGAGGTCCTCGACGACCGGCACACGGGGCAGCCACAGCATGCCGCGGGCCCAGGGCGGGAGCAGGGCGACGGCGCTTGCGGCCAGACCGCCGTAGAAGGGCCGCACCGCAAGCGGCAGAGGAGGTCGCAGCAACAGGAAGCGGGCGGCACCCCGGGCCTCGGCCGTGGCCCGTAGCTCGGGCCGGTAGGCGCTCAGGCGGTCGGACAGCTCGCGGCGGTCGCGCGGTGGGTCGCTCACCCCCAGTGCCTCGGCGACGCGCGCAGCGTCGGCCACGTAGGCGTCGTAGCCGGCAGCGTCCAGCGGGCAGGCTCCGTAGCGTTCGTGGGCACGCAGGAAGCTGTCCGTCTCGGCGGCGTGCACCCAGCCGAGCAGGTGCGGATCCGCCGCGTGGTACGGCACGCACTCGGCCGTTGTTCCACGGATCCGCTCGTGGATGCCACGGACCCGGTCGACCGCCCGCTGGGCGTCCGCGGCGGTACCGTAGGTCGTCACGGCCAGGAAGGTGCTGGTGCGCTGGAGCCGGCCCCAGGGGTCCCCACGGTAGCCGGAGTGCCCGGCCACCGCTGCCATGGCGAGCGGATGCAAGGACTGCAACAGCAGTGCGCTCAGCCCGCCGATGAACATCGAGGCATCACCGTGGACCGTACGGATCGGGCGGTGCGGTCCGAACCAGCGCGGGCCGGGGGTGTGGTGGATACGGGCCCGTGTCACCGGCCCGTCGGGGCCCGCGACACGACGGAACAGGGCCTGGCCCAGCTGCTCACGGACCATGGTCAGCACGGTCGGCCTCCCTTCTCCTGCCGCCCAGTGTCCGTCACATGTGCCCGAACCCGGGCACGGCAGTGCGGTTCACCGGCCGCGGGCCCCTGCCGTGGCTCGCGGTGCGGCGTCGGCCGTGCTGCCCTGGCCGATCCGGGTGACGTCGCCGCCCAGGGCGAGTTCCGGGCTCTCACCGGGCGTCCAGGCCCTGGCCGGGAGGAAGGCGTTCGACAAGCGGTGACCCGACACCGAGGCCGGCGTGGGAAGGAGTGGGCAGTCACGGCGCCGGGCCGGCCACCTTCCTCGACGAGGCCGGCGAACAGGTCGTCGAGGTCCTGCGTCCCGAGCGGCAGGCGACCCGCGGCAGCCGCAGGACCGACATGCTCGACGCCATCCGAGCAGCCGAGGAAGCCCTGGCCGGTGAGCACCTCATCGAGCCGAGGGGGTCCAAGGTGAACGCGAGGCCCTGCGGGTTCTCCTCGTCACCTGCCACGGTGCTCTGCTCACCTCCCCAGCCGCGATCAACCAGCTCAAGGGCCTGATCATTTCGGCACCCGACGACCTTCGCGCTGAACTGCGGAAACTCCAGCGTCCGGCACAGATCAACCGCTGTGCCCAGCTGGTTTCAAGTCGAAGCGGAACGCACGCCTGTCCTGCCGCTTCACGACCGGCGTGATTCGTGTGGACACCGACGGCCTGCATGTCACGCTGCCCCGGCTCGGCACGATCCGCACCCACGAGCCCACCGCGGGGCTCCTCGGCCGCGTCGAGGCCGAGACCGCCCGCATCCTGTCCGCGACCGTCCGGCACGAACGCGGACGCTGGTTCGTGTCCTTACAGACCGAGGTGAAGCGCGACCTCGAACGCGTGACGCGCCCGGACGCGGCGGTCGGCATCGACCTCGGCGTGAAGAGCCTCGCGGTGATGGCCGACAGCACCGATGAGATCCGCACCGTGCCCAACCCCGGGCACTACGACGCCGCGCTCAAGCAGCTGCGCCGCGCCTGCCGCATCGTGTCCCGCCGCCAGGGCCCGGACCGGCGCACCGGGCAGAAGCCGTCGAAGCGGTGGGAGAAGACCAACGCCGCACGCAACCGCGTCCATCACCGGGTGGCGAACCTGCGCGAAGACGCCCTGCACAAGCTCACCACCGCCGTGGCCGCCGAGTACGGCACGGTCGTGGTCGAGGACCTCAACGTCGCCGGGATGCTCCGCAACCGGCGCCTGGCCCGCCGGATCGCCGACGCCGGATTCGG
>NZ_JBVJMD010000146.1:0-2861 GCF_055584385.1 Streptomyces sp. NPDC104096 | reverse complement strand
GGTACGCAGCCCGCACACCCCAGCCCCCGAAAGTGCGACACCACCCCGGCTACCAGGCAACTTGCCCGCTGACAGGCTTTTCGGACGCCCTCTAATCGACCAGCACCTCGAAGAATCCGCTACTACGAGCAGGCTGGTCCTATGCCTGGACCGCCCCGGACCCCGGCGGCTACCGCGACTACTGTAACCAGCCGAGGCCGCCAACCGGCTCGCGTCCATCTGCGACGCCCACCACGCCGGCCTCACACCCGCCGAGATCTGGTCTTGGTGCTCAGTCCGCTGGTTGTGGAGGGGTCCCCGATGCGCAACCAGGGGGATCACTCGTCAGACATGCCATTGATAGGTCGGCGCGGATGGCGGCGCTCCAGTCGCCGTCGCAGGTCACTGCGTCGAAGATCGATCTGGTGGACGGGTTCGGCGCCCAGCCTGTGATTCGGTAGGTGCGCGATGGCACCGGTCGTGACCGACGGTCTGTACTGACGACGCTCCGGTCGGCTGAGCGGAGCTTCTCGGCTCCCGTCAGGCGGGCGCCGGTACCCGGCCCCGCTGTACGATCATCATGGCCATGTCGTCGTTGAGCAGCCCGCCCGCGTACGCCCGAACGTCGGCGGTGATCTCCCGCAGGAGCGGCCCTGGGGCGCGTTCGGCCCACCTCTGTACGCGTTCGGCGAGCGGATAGAAGGTTCCCTCGCTGTCGCGCGTCTCTGTGACGCCGTCGGTGTAGAGCAGGATCCTGTCCCCGTCCTGGAAGGGGAAGGTCGCCGCCGTGTACACGGTCTCCGAGGTGGCGCCGAGGCCGAGTGGTGGGGCGGGTCGGGCCACATGGAGAGTGGTGGCGGTCTCGGCCGCACGGCGCAGCAGCAGGGGCGACGGATGCCCGCAGCTGATCATGTGGACCACGGGTTCGTCGTCCGGGATGTCGAGCACCATGGCGGTCACGAAGCGTTCGGCGGCGTCGGGGTCGGATTCCGAGAACTCCGCGAGGCCCCAGGAGACCGCGTCCTCCACGTAGGCGACCAGTTCCGTCAGCGGGAGTTGACGGTGGGCCGCGGCACGGAAGGCGCCCAGCACGATCGCCGTGTCGCTGATCGAGGCGAAGCCCTTGCCGCGGACGTCTCCGATGATCAGCCGGGTGGAGTTGGAGGTACGGGCCGCGGCGTAGAGGTCGCCGCCGACGTAGGTGTCGGCATCGGCGCTGTGATACTCCGCCGCGAGCGACACCGCTCCGACCTGCTCCGGGAGCGGGCGCAGGACGACCCGCTGGGCCGTGTCGGAGACGGTCCGCGCCCGGACGAGTTCCCGCTGGTACCGGTCCCGCAGATGGGTGAAGGCGACCAGGAGCACGCAGAGCGCGGTGAGGGAGCCTAGTTGCACCAGCACGTTCTCAGTGCTCAGGACCCGCCGCTCCGCCCCGGCGGCGATCAACGCGGATACGGAGAGAGCACCGATCAGTGCCGTGGGCCGCGGACCGGTGCCGATGGCGGTCACCGCGGTGGCGACGACCAGCAGATGGGCGAGGTGGATGTCCGGCGGAAGGAACGCGTCGGCCACCGGGATGCAGATGATCAGGAGCAGCGGGGTGACCACCCAGAGCGGGCGCGGTGCTGCCCGCCACCAGGCCTGCAGGACCCTGTTCGCCTTCGCGGTGGTCGCAACGCTCACGTCTTGCTCCCGTGCATGGTGCCGGGGATCGCGGCCCGAGGCCGTCGTGCATGAGCCGCATCAGCCACCCGATGGGGCAGTTTCCGTTCTGCCAGAGTGGACGGCTGCGGGCGTGAAGTGCCGTCTCCGTCCCCTGGATCCGCGATCCACGTTGTTTGCGATATCAACCGTGTGAACTACAGGGATATTCCGGATGTTTCACCGTAAGGACGACAAAATCGAACCTCTCGCCCGGATGGCGAGGAGATCCGACGTGTGTGAGCCGGGCAGCTCGCACAGCTGCCCGACTCACTCCATCGTTCCCCTTAACCAGGTCAGCCGCCGACGGGGTACCGGCTGGTGATCGCGACACGGTTGAAGGCGTTCATCACGGTTACCAGCCAGTCGATCGCCGAGACCTCGTCTGCGGTGAGTACGGCCACGGCTGCGTTTAAGTCCTCGTCGCTGACGTGTCCGTCCGGCACACGTGTGATCGCTTCGGTCAGGCGGAGGGCGGCACGGTCGGTCTCGGAGAAGTAGCCGGGTGCTGCGCGCCGCGGTGCTGCCCGCTGCGCGCCCCGGGCTACGACGCCGAATCGTCGATCTTGAGTTTTTCTCCGGTGTTGGAGACGAAGACGACCAGGAGCTTGGCCCGTGTCGTCGGGCTGGTGTTCTCGGTGAGGACGTGGTGGGCGCCCGGCGGCTCGACCCAGTTGTCGCCCTGGTGGTAGGTAGTCGCGGGCTTGCCGTCGAGCTGGCTGCGTACGGTGCCTTCGAGGACGTAGGCGTAGACGAAGGCCTGGCCGTGCCGGTGCGGCATTGCACGTGCGTTGGGCGGGAAGTCGACGATCATCGAGGTGAACGTCTTGCCCTTCACGTTCGGCAGGGCCTGCTGGAGCAGCGGCTTGAGGGTTTCGGTGGGGCGTGTCGATACCATGGCCGCAGGCGATGCCACGGCCGTGGTCGTGCCCTTGGCGTGGGTGGGCTGGTTGGAGGTCGAGCAGGCCGTGGCCGCGGTCGGCGTGGCGACAACCAGGAGGCCGACGGCGGTTCGCGTTCCGATCACGATGGGGTTCCTGATTCAGTCTTCCGTGACGCGGATGACCGTCTTGCCAGGGGTGCGCTGGCCGGGGGCGAAGGCGGAGGGTGCTTCGGCGAGCGGACGCACAGCACCGACGACCGGCTTGAGCCGGCCGTCCCTCAGCCGCGTGGCGAGATCG
>NZ_JBVJMD010000145.1:0-3175 GCF_055584385.1 Streptomyces sp. NPDC104096 | reverse complement strand
GGGCGTGCCCCCCCGGTTCCCCGGGGTCCCCAGGAAACCCGGGGACGCCCGGGGAGCCGGAGCCGTCCGCGCGGCCGCGACGAGGACGCGCTGTCGGCCGCGGACGCGGACCGGGCCACAATGGAGCAATGACCGAAAGCCCCGCCGGCCGCGTGAGCCCGGCACCACTCGCCGACCCGCACCTCGTCTTCGACCCCGTCGCGGGGGACGGCCCCAAGGACGTGGTGATCCTCGGCTCCACCGGCTCGATCGGCACCCAGGCCATCGACCTCGTCCTGCGCAACCCGGACCGCTTCCGCGTCACCGCCCTGTCCGCCGCGGGCGGCAGGGCCGAGCTGCTCGCCGAGCAGGCCCACCGGCTGCGGGTGCACACGGTGGCCGTGGCCCGCGAGGACGTCGTACCCGCGCTGCGCGAGGCGCTCGCCGCCCGGTACGGGGCGGGCGAGCCGCTCCCCGAGGTCCTCGCCGGTCCGGACGCGGCCACGCAGGTCGCCGCCTCCGACTGCCACACCGTCCTCAACGGCATCACCGGGTCCATCGGCCTCGCCCCGACGCTCGCCGCCCTGGAGGCCGGCCGCACCCTCGCGCTGGCCAACAAGGAGTCGCTCATCGTCGGCGGCCCGCTGGTCAAGGCGCTCGCCAAGCCCGGTCAGATCATTCCGGTGGACTCCGAGCACGCGGCCCTCTTCCAGGCACTGGCGGCCGGCACCCGGGCCGACGTACGCAAGCTCGTCGTCACCGCCTCCGGCGGCCCCTTCCGCGGCCGGACCAAGACGGAACTGGCGGACGTCACGGTCCAGGACGCCCTCGCCCACCCCACCTGGGCGATGGGCCCGGTGATCACGGTCAACTCCGCGACCCTCGTCAACAAGGGTCTCGAAGTCATCGAGGCGCACCTGCTGTACGACATTCCCTTCGACCGCATTGAGGTCGTCGTGCATCCCCAGTCGTATGTCCACTCGATGGTTGAGTTCACGGACGGATCCACGCTCGCCCAGGCGACGCCCCCCGACATGGGAGGGCCGATCGCCATCGGTCTGGGCTGGCCCGAACGGGTACCGGACGCGGCCCCCGCCTTCGACTGGAGCAAGGCTTCGACCTGGGAGTTCTTCCCCCTCGACGGCGAGGCCTTCCCCTCCGTCGGGCTCGCTCGGCACGTGGGGCAGCTCGCGGGCACGGCCCCGGCAGTGTTCAATGCGGCGAACGAGGAGTGCGTCGAAGCGTTCCTGAACGGCGCCCTGCCGTTCAACGGGATCATGGAGACGGTGACACGGGTGGTCGAGGAGCACGGCACGCCGCGCAAGGGAACTTCGCTGACCGTGTCGGACGTCCTCGAAGCGGAGGCCTGGGCGCGAGCCAGGGCCGGGGAACTGACAGCACAGACGACGACGGCGACCGCGGAGGCGCGTGCATGACGACCCTGATGATGATCCTCGGCATAGTCGTGTTCGCGGTCGGCCTGCTGATCTCGATCGCCTGGCACGAGCTGGGGCATCTCTCCACGGCCAAGCTCTTCGGGATCCGTGTGCCGCAGTACATGGTCGGCTTCGGCCCGACCATCTGGTCGCGGAAGAAGGGCGAGACCGAGTACGGCGTCAAGGCCGTCCCCTTCGGGGGCTACATCCGCATGATCGGCATGTTCCCGCCGGGCGACGACGGCCGGATCTCGGCCCGCTCCACCTCGCCCTGGCGCGGCATGATCGAGGACGCCCGCTCCGCCGCCTTCGAGGAGCTCGAACCGGGGGACGAGACCCGCCTCTTCTACACGCGCAAGCCGTGGAAGAGGGTCATCGTGATGTTCGCGGGCCCCTTCATGAACCTGGTCCTGGCGGTGGCGCTGTTCCTCACCGTCCTGATGGGCTTCGGCATCTCCCAGCAGACCAACACCGTCAGCTCGGTCTCCCAGTGCGTCATCGCGCAGAGCCAGAACCGTGACACCTGCAAGGACTCCGACGCGCCCTCCCCGGCCGCGGCGGCGGGCCTCAAGGCCGGCGACAAGATCGTCTCCTTCGACGGGATGAGGACGGACGACTGGAACCAGCTCTCCGACCTCATCCGCGCCACCCCCGGCAAGGACGTGCCGATCATCGTCGAGCGCAACGGCCAGGAAGTCTCCCTGCACGCGAAGATCGCCACGAACCAGGTCGCGAAGAAGGACTCCAGCGGCCAGATCGTCGAGGGCCAGTACGTCACCGCCGGCTTCCTCGGCTTCAGCGCCGCCACCGGCGTCGTACGCCTGGACCTCGGCGAGTCGGTGACCTGGATGGGCGACCGGCTCGGCGAGGCCGTCGACTCCATCGCGAGCCTGCCCGGCAAGATCCCGGCCCTGTGGAACGCGGCCTTCGACGGCGCCCCGCGCGCCGCCGACTCGCCGATGGGCGTGGTCGGCGCGGCCCGCGTCGGCGGTGAGATCTTCACCCTCGACATCCCGCCGACCCAGCAGCTCGCGATGGCGCTGATGCTGGTCGCGGGCTTCAACCTCTCGCTGTTCCTGTTCAACATGCTCCCGCTGCTCCCGCTCGACGGCGGGCACATCGCGGGCGCGCTGTGGGAGTCGCTGCGTCGCCAGGCGGCGAAGGTGCTGCGCCGGCCGGACCCGGGTCCGTTCGACGTGGCGAAGCTGATGCCGGTGGCCTACGTGGTGGCCGGGATCTTCGTCTGCTTCACGATCCTCGTCCTGATCGCCGATGTGGTTAACCCCGTCAAAATTTCCTAGTCATGCGGCGTTCGTGACGGCCGGGAGCCCTGGGTTCCCGGCCGTCATCCGTTATGCGGGTTTGACCGGCGCGATGTGCCCGGGCTCGGGCGCGTGTCGTAATCTCGAAGCCCGGAGCCCGCTGAGCACGGGACCAGACCTTGATCCACGACTTGGGGTTGCACAGCAGATGACTGCGATTTCTCTCGGCATGCCGTCCGTTCCGACCAGGCTCGCCGAGCGCCGCAAGAGCCGGCAGATCCAGGTCGGGTCCGTCGCGGTGGGCGGGGACGCGCCGGTGTCGGTGCAGTCGATGACGACGACGCGGACGTCGGACATCGGTGCGACGTTGCAGCAGATCGCGGAGCTGACGGCGTCGGGCTGTCAGATCGTGCGGGTGGCGTGTCCGACGCAGGACGACGCGGACGCGCTGGCGACGATCGCGCGCAAGTCGCAGATCCCGGTGATCGCGGACATCCA
>NZ_JBVJMD010000144.1:0-3344 GCF_055584385.1 Streptomyces sp. NPDC104096 | reverse complement strand
CTGACCCCCTCGTTTTGAGGGGGTCAGGGCCGGATCGGCAGCACGGCGCGCACCTCGGTGCCGCCGGCGGCGCGCTCGGCGACGGTGACCTCGCCGCCCAGTTCGCTCGCCGTGTCCCGGATGAGCTGGAGTCCGAGATGCCCGGTCGTGCCGCAGGCGGTACCCGGTCCCCTGCCGTCGTCCGTCACCACGACCAGCAGTCGGTCCTGGCTGCCGGTGACGTCGATCCAGGCCTGGTCCGCCCGGGCGTGCTTGAGGATGTTGGTCACGCACTCCCGGGTGCAGCGGTAGGCGGCGGCGGTCAGGTCCGGCCCCAGCGCGGCCCGCACGTCGACGGTCGTGGTGACGGCGATGCCCTCCCTGCGCAGGCGTTCGGCGAGCAGTTCGACCGCCTGCGGCAGGCCGTCCTCGGTCAGGTCCGGCGGGTAGATGTCCACCATCAGCGTGCGCAGCGAGCCGACGGCCCCGCGCAGCACCTCGGAGACCCGGTCGAGCATGCCGCCGGTCGCTTCCGGGGTGCCGGGCGGCAGGTCGGCCCGGACGGCCGCCAGCGCGTACCCGGCACCGGCGAGGTCCTGGACCACACCGTCGTGCAGGTCGCGGGCGATCGCGCGTCGCTCGCGCTCCGACGCGGTGAGCGCGTTGCGCAGCAGCCGGCTGCGCTCCGCGTCGGCCTGGCTGACCCGGCGCAGCAGCTGCACCGAGACCGGCAGTTGGGTGACCAGCAGAAGCAGCAGGGCCAGGACCGAGAACGGTACGAGGGTCCGCATCAGATCGTTGCGCGCGGCGGCCACCCGGTCGTCGGTGGAGTACACCTCCAGTGCCAGCCGTTCGCCGGACGCCAGGTCGAGGGGGACGTAGACCTCCACCAGTCGGCTGTCGCCGTGGGGTTCGGTGATGTTCTCCTCGTCGGACAGGTCGGAGAGGTCCGCCCAACTGGCCTGCTGGTCGATGGTCTTGCGCACGTCGTCGTTGAGGGGGAAGGACATCCCGATGGCGCGGTGCTCGTTGCTGTACAGCACCTCGCCCTGCCGGTTCCACACCTTCACGCGTACCACGCCGGCCTCGCTCTGCCGGGCCCGGACCGCCTCGTCGAGCTGCGCCTGTGCGGTGCTGTCGCCGCGGATCACGGCGGGCATGACCGGCTTGAAGATCACGTTGCCCATCAGCTGCGCGGACCGCGCGGCCTCGGCGAGCGCGGTCCGTTTGGCGATCGACTCGGCGGCGAGCACGGTGCCGGCGCCGACGACCGTGAAGGCACCCAGCCCGATCACGATCATCGCGATCACCGCGTGCCGGACGGTTCTGCTGCCTCCCTGCTCCGGTGCCGGGACCGCGTCCCCGCGGTCAGCCGTCACTGTGCGCCTCGACGAGACCGAGCTGCTGCGCCTTCACCACGGCCTGCAGCTGTGAGCGCACCCCGAGCTTGAGGTGGATCGACTTCACATAGCCGCGGCAGGTGTTGACGCTGATGCCCAGCAGTTTGGCGATCTCCGCCGGGGCCAGCCCCTTGCCCATCAGGGTGAGCACCTCGAACTCGCGGGCGGTCAGGCTGGCCACCGCGGGATCGTCCGTGACCCGTGGCCGGGGCGGCGGTTCACCGAACATGGACGCCGACACCAGCATCGATCCCTGCCGTACGGCGCGCAGGACGCTCAGCATCTCCTCCAGCGAACCGGACTTCGGCACGAACGCGCTCGCGCCCGCCTGCGCGGCGCGCACCACCCAGTCCGGCTCGCGGTGCGCGGAGACGATGACGACGATCGCGTCCGGCGTCGCCTCCCGGATCCGCCGGGTGACCTCGAGTCCGCTCTCCGCGCCGAGCGATATGTCCATCACGACCATGTCGGGTCGCTCCCTGGCCGCCAGCTCGACGGCCTCCGCCCCGGTGCCCGCCCAGCCCGCGCAGGCGAAGTCCGGCTGGGATCCCAGCGCGAACGCCAGCAGTTCCGCGAAGGTTCGGTGGTCGTCGACGATCAGTACCCGGGTCGTCGGCGAACCTTCTTGTTCCGGCATGTTCCCCCTACCTCGGCGAACCGCCACGGTGGCCGGATCGCGTATGCCATGGAACCACGGCACGAGTGAAGGAAACCACAGCCTGTGAAGGAATTGTGTCCTTGATCAGCGCCCGCTCCGCCCACGAAACATCCCGTTCTGGAGCGTTCCCGTCCACTTCCATGGGTCGTCATGGCCGAAAAACATCTGTCATGCAGCCACGACACGATCGAGGGAAAGTGCTGGTTGTGAAGGAAATGTGCCCGCATGCGCCGTCGACCCCTCTGGTTTGGGGATGGCTGATACGCGTGGAAACGGGCACCGTTGGACCATGCCGATTCGCCTGCTCGTCGTCGACGACCACCCGCTCGTGCGGGACACCCTGTCCGCCGCGCTCGGCCGCAGCGCGCTCGTGGACGTGGTGGGAGTGGCGTGCGACGGCGCGGAGGCCGTCGAAGCGGCGGTACGACTGCTGCCGGACGTGGTCCTGATGGACCTGGTCATGCCCGTCCTCGACGGAGCCGAGGCGACCGGACGGCTGCTGACGCTCCGTCCGGGGACCCGGGTCGTGGTGCTGACCTCCGCGGTCGGCGGCCGGCTGGAACGCGCGGCCCTCGACGCCGGGGCCGCCGTGGTCCTGCACAAGGACGCCGGGATCGACACGGTCCTCGACGCCATCACGGCGGTCTCCCCCGAAGGCGTGAAGCCCTGACGGGCGCGCGGGCCCGGTCCGGCCGGGCCCGCGCACCCGTCAGGGTCCGCCGGGCCGTGGCCACCAGCGCAGGATCACCCGCCCGGTCACCTTCGTGACGGGGACCGGTCCGAACTGCCGGGAGTCCTCCGAGTGCCGGCGGTTGTCGCCCAGCACGAAGACGGTGCCGTCCGGTACCCGCGCGGGCCCGAAGTACATCCCGTCGACGGTCTTCGGATCCACCGCCGGCTCCTCGACGGCACGGCCGTCGACCTCCAGCACACCGTCCTCGATCGCGACGGTGTCCCCGGCCACCGCCACGACGCGCTTGACCAGCGTCCCGCCGGACCCGTCGAACACCACGAGGTCGCCGCGCCGGGGCGGGGCGTCGCGGTACGCGCGCTCGTCGACGAGCAGATGGTCCCCGGCCAGCAGCGTCGGCTCCATGCTGGTCGACTCGACCCGTACCGGCTCCACCAGGAAGGTGCCGGCCACCAGAACCGCGGCCGGCACCACGAGCAGGGCGGCGGGGGGGGGGGGGGGGGGGGGGGGGGGCCGCCCCCCCCCCCCCCCCCCCCCCCCCCCCCCCCCCCCCCCCCGCCGCGCCCCCCCCCCCCCCCCCCCCCCCCCCCCCCCCCCCCCCCCCCCCCCCCCCCCC
>NZ_JBVJMD010000143.1:1836-3431 GCF_055584385.1 Streptomyces sp. NPDC104096 | reverse complement strand
GTCCTACTCTCCCACAGGGTCCCCCCTGCAGTACCATCGGCGCTGTGAGGCTTAGCTTCCGGGTTCGGAATGTAACCGGGCGTTTCCCTCACGCTATAACCACCGAAACACTATGAAACTGTCAACCGCACCACGCTCTGTGACAAACGCGGGGTTGTTCGTGGTTTCAGAACCAACACAGTGGACGCGAGCAACTGAGGACAAGCCCTCGGCCTATTAGTACCGGTCACCTCCACCCATTACTGGGCTTCCAGATCCGGCCTATCAACCCAGTCGTCTACTGGGAGCCTTACCCCATCAAGTGGGTGGGAATACTCATCTCGAAGCAGGCTTCCCGCTTAGATGCTTTCAGCGGTTATCCCTCCCGAACGTAGCCAACCAGCCATGCCCTTGGCAGAACAACTGGCACACCAGAGGTTCGTCCGTCCCGGTCCTCTCGTACTAGGGACAGCCCTTCTCAATATTCCTGCGCGCGCAGCGGATAGGGACCGAACTGTCTCACGACGTTCTAAACCCAGCTCGCGTACCGCTTTAATGGGCGAACAGCCCAACCCTTGGGACCGACTCCAGCCCCAGGATGCGACGAGCCGACATCGAGGTGCCAAACCATCCCGTCGATATGGACTCTTGGGGAAGATCAGCCTGTTATCCCCGGGGTACCTTTTATCCGTTGAGCGACGGCGCTTCCACAAGCCACCGCCGGATCACTAGTCCCGACTTTCGTCCCTGCTCGACCCGTCGGTCTCACAGTCAAGCTCCCTTGTGCACTTACACTCAACACCTGATTGCCAACCAGGCTGAGGGAACCTTTGGGCGCCTCCGTTACTCTTTAGGAGGCAACCGCCCCAGTTAAACTACCCATCAGACACTGTCCCTGATCCGGATCACGGACCCAGGTTAGACATCCAGCACGACCAGACTGGTATTTCAACGACGACTCCGCCTGAACTGGCGTCCAGGAATCACAGTCTCCCAGCTATCCTACACAAGCCGAACCGAACACCAATATCAAACTGTAGTAAAGGTCCCGGGGTCTTTCCGTCCTGCTGCGCGAAACGAGCATCTTTACTCGTAGTGCAATTTCACCGGGCCTATGGTTGAGACAGTCGAGAAGTCGTTACGCCATTCGTGCAGGTCGGAACTTACCCGACAAGGAATTTCGCTACCTTAGGATGGTTATAGTTACCACCGCCGTTTACTGGCGCTTAAGTTCTCAGCTTCGCCACCCCGAAGAGTGACTAACCGGTCCCCTTAACGTTCCAGCACCGGGCAGGCGTCAGTCCGTATACATCGCCTTACGGCTTCGCACGGACCTGTGTTTTTAGTAAACAGTCGCTTCTCGCTGGTCTCTGCGGCCACCCCCAGCTCACGGAGTAAATCCGATCACCGGACGTGGCCCCCCTTCTCCCGAAGTTACGGGGGCATTTTGCCGAGTTCCTTAACCATAGTTCACCCGAACGCCTCGGTATTCTCTACCTGACCACCTGAGTCGGTTTAGGGTACGGGCCGCCATGAAACTCGCTAGAGGCTTTTCTCGACAGCATAGGATCATCCACTTCACCACAATCGGCTCGGCATCAGGTCTCACACTACGT
>NZ_JBVJMD010000143.1:0-1747 GCF_055584385.1 Streptomyces sp. NPDC104096 | reverse complement strand
GGCTACACCCTTACCCCGGGACAACCACCGCCCGGGATGGACTACCTTCCTGCGTCACCCCATCACTCACCTACTAACCGCTTGGGCCGGCGGCTCCACCACTTTCCTTTCCCCGAAGGGTCCGGAACGGCTTCACGGCCTTAGCATCACGATGCTCGGTGTTTGACGCTTCACAGCGGGTACCGGAATATCAACCGGTTATCCATCGACTACGCCTGTCGGCCTCGCCTTAGGTCCCGACTTACCCTGGGCAGATCAGCTTGACCCAGGAACCCTTAGTCAATCGGCGCAAACGTTTCTCACGTTTGTATCGCTACTCATGCCTGCATTCTCACTCGTGAACCGTCCACCACTGCCTTCCGGCGCGGCTTCACCCGGCACACGACGCTCCCCTACCCATCACAGCACCCGTTGGGGCTATTTGCTGCAATGACACGACTTCGGCGGTACGCTTGAGCCCCGCTACATTGTCGGCGCGGAATCACTAGACCAGTGAGCTATTACGCACTCTTTCAAGGGTGGCTGCTTCTAAGCCAACCTCCTGGTTGTCTGTGCGACTCCACATCCTTTCCCACTTAGCGTACGCTTAGGGGCCTTAGTCGATGCTCTGGGCTGTTTCCCTCTCGACCATGGAGCTTATCCCCCACAGTCTCACTGCCGCGCTCTCACTTACCGGCATTCGGAGTTTGGCTAAGGTCAGTAACCCGGTAGGGCCCATCGCCTATCCAGTGCTCTACCTCCGGCAAGAAACACACGACGCTGCACCTAAATGCATTTCGGGGAGAACCAGCTATCACGGAGTTTGATTGGCCTTTCACCCCTAACCACAGGTCATCCCCCAGGTTTTCAACCCTGGTGGGTTCGGTCCTCCACGAAGTCTTACCTCCGCTTCAACCTGCCCATGGCTAGATCACTCCGCTTCGGGTCTTGAGCGTGCTACTGAAGCGCCCTGTTCGGACTCGCTTTCGCTACGGCTTCCCCACCCGGGTTAACCTCGCAACACACCGCAAACTCGCAGGCTCATTCTTCAAAAGGCACGCAGTCACGAGATGGAAGCAAGCTTCCATCCGACGCTCCCACGGCTTGTAGGCACACGGTTTCAGGTACTATTTCACTCCGCTCCCGCGGTACTTTTCACCATTCCCTCACGGTACTATCCGCTATCGGTCACCAGGGAATATTTAGGCTTAGCGGGTGGTCCCGCCAGATTCACACGGGATTTCTCGGGCCCCGTGCTACTTGGGTGTCTCTCAGACGAGCCGCTGACGTTTCGGCTACGGGGGTCTTACCCTCTACGCCGGACCTTTCGCATGTCCTTCGCCTACATCAACGGTTTCTGACTCGTCCTGCCGCCGGCAGACGACAGAAGAGAGATCCCACAACCCCGCATGCGCAACCCCTGCCGGGTCTCACACGCATACGGTTTGGCCTCATCCGGTTTCGCTCGCCACTACTCCCGGAATCACGGTTGTTTTCTCTTCCTGCGGGTACTGAGATGTTTCACTTCCCCGCGTTCCCTCCACATACCCTATGTGTTCAGGTATGGGTGACAGCCCATGACGACTGCCGGGTTTCCCCATTCGGAAACCCCCGGATCAAAGCCTGGTTGACGGCTCCCCGGGGACTATCGTGGCCTCCCACGTCCTTCATCGGTTCCTGGTGCCAAGGCATCCACCGTGCGCCCTTAAAAACTTGGCCACAGATGCTCGCGTCCACTGTGCAGTTCTCAAACAACGACCAACCACCC
>NZ_JBVJMD010000142.1:0-3603 GCF_055584385.1 Streptomyces sp. NPDC104096 | reverse complement strand
CCGAAGTGAAGCTGGTGTTCTACGAGGCACGGCCCCTTCGGACGCAAGTCATGGACGGCATCCTCCCGCACCCATGATCGGCGGGACAGAACCTAACGGGACCGAGCGTCGCAGCCGCCCGGTCATGAGGCCATCGGCTTGAGACGGGCGTCCAGCGCAGCTTCGATCAACCGGTCGTAACTGTCGGAACCCTCGCCGCCGAGGGCGAGTTGCAGGCTGCCCCAGGGCCACAGTTGGGCGATGCCGTGCAGGTTCGCCCACAGGGCAGCCGCGGTGACTGCCGCCGAAGGCTCCAGCGCCTGTGCCCGGCACTGAGCGACGAGCTCGGTGACGCGCTGGAACATCGGGAGCATCGCCTCCCTCAGCCGAGGCCCGTCCGGATTTCCACTCTGCTCGCCGCTGTCGAGCAGGTCGTGACGGGACATCAACTCGAACATGCCGTGCCGTTCCAGTGCGTAGGTGACGTACACCCGCGCCAGCGCCGCCAACTCAGCGGGGCCGACCACTGACCGCCACAGATAGGTGACACCGCCTTGGTCACGATCAGCTCGCACCCGCAGGACTCATCGGGGCCGCGGTAGACCCTCCTCGCGGAACGGCATGCCCCTCACCTCTCTCATCGGGTTCCGTCCCTGACGTTCGCGGCGCTAGAGCCCGGCCCCCGCGGCAAGGTCAAGAATGGGAGTGAGAAGGTGCGAGTATGCCGCCACCAGGACTGACGGTCGGGCAAGCCGCCGGGGTCACACGCAAGGCGGTACGGGGGTACGAGGCCCGGGGCCTGCCGCCCGCCGCCGAGCAGACCGAGGCCGGCTACCGGCCCCATGACCAGCACGACATCGAGCTGCTGACCTTCATCCGCCGAGCCCGCGCCCTCGGCCTGCGCCTGGACGACATCCGCGACGTCCTCGCCATCCGAAACGGCGGCACCCCGCCGTGCGCCACCGTTCGCGGCCTGCTCGACGCCCGTATCGCCGAGATCGACACCGAGCTGCCAGCTCTGCGCAAGACACTGGGCGAGACCCGGCAGCGGGCCGATGACTGCAGCGACGTCCAGCCCGTGACCGACTGCGGGATCATCGAGGACTCGTAGCTCACAGCCCGCCGGGACGCCTCAAGATCAACTCACTGCCCCTTTGACGCGTATCGGGGTCACACCCCGGGATCCCCGCGAGTTCAGGGGAACTGAAGGTTTCTCGGCGGGAACCCGAGGGTCGGGTGTCCTGGTTCCCCGGTGCGGCGTCCTGGGGTCGTTGTGAACCCGCGCGCGTGACCTCGCCGATGTAGGGGTGTGCGTGTCGTCCGGACTCGGTTCACTCTTCGTCGCGGTGGGTGAGATGGCCGTTGGTGAACCGCCAGTAGTGCTGGTGCGGCGTCAGTTGCCAGGTCTCGTCGGCAGCGATCGCCTGCGTGATCCATTCGTGGAGTTGCGGGAGGGCATGCGCTCGTAGAACAGCGCGGGTGGCGGCACGTTCGGCGGCATCGACCGGGTGGACGTCTATGCGGAAGCCGACCATGTCCGGGTGGACGCCGCGGCCGTAGTTGCGGGGGTTCGGAGCGACCCACGCTGCTCCCAGGACGATGGTCCCGCTGTCATGCCCGGTAAGGAACTGCAGGTCCGTGACGCGGGTCATGTAAGGGCCGAGACACTCGTTGATGTCGGTGGCGGTCAGTGGCCAGGCACGGTGCCGGGGCAGTCTTCGATTTCGTGCGGACATGGCAGGCAGAATGGCAGAAGACCACGGTCAGTCCTCACAGGTTTGTTCGGCGGGCCGCTCCAGCAGCGCCCGTGCGGAGGGCGCGTACCGGATCGCCGTCTTCTCGTCGAGGCCGAAAGCCTCGGCAAGGTGGAGCGGATCGGGACCGTGGACGAGGGCTTCTTCGAGCTGACGGTCGACGCGGAGCTGTTCCAGTGCGGCGGCCTGACCGGTTGAATCCAAGGTCGCGGCCGGTGAGCCCTGGCAGCACTACGACCTCGAACACGGCTACTGCGGCTACACCTTCTTCGAGCAATGCCAGTACCGCATGGCCTGCGCACGCTGCGACTTCTACAGTCCCAAGGACTCCACGCGATCCCAACTCCCGGAAGCCAAAAGCAACTTGCAGAAGATGGCCGTGTCCATCCCGCTGACCGATGACGAGCAGGCAGCCGTCGAGGACGGCCGGGGGCCCTGGACCGACTACTCGACCTCCTCGCCGACACACCCACTCCGGTCGGCCCGACACCACGCGAACTGGGCCTACCCCTACCGGCGACAGCCCGCCTTCTGCCGTTCGTCGGCGTCCGACAGGGCGGGGCAGGCTCCGCACCGGTCTGATATCGGAGTGCGCACAGGCCCGGGAGAGTGCCACAGTCACTGCCGTGACCTTGATGAACGTGCTCGTCGACTTCGCCCGAACCGGCCGGATCGGCCCGCTTCACTGCGGAATGCCCCTGACCGAGGCTGAAGACCTTCTCGGCCCGGGGCGCCCGCACCCCGCCCACGTCATGAAGGGGCCCGATATCGACGGCTACCCCTACTCCTGGAACGGGCTGCAACTCTTGGTCACGCAGCGGGCCGTCAGCGGCATCTGGATCAGCCTCCGGCCTGGTTCGACCGGCAAACTCCCGCCGCTCGTCCTGCCCGATTCCGAGTCGTTCGCGGCCACCGTGCTCCGCGAGGAACTGATCACTGCCCTCGACACCGCAGGCTGTCACCACGAGGTCAACCCTGCCCTGACCTTCGGCGAGCAGTCGAGCATCCTCACCCAGCCGGCCGAGGTCTGCGCTGTCTTCAGCCTGCCCGGCCGGGACCATCACGTTCCGCACCGCGATCGGCACTACCTCGACGTGATGCACAAGCACACGGCTTGACATCGCTGATTCCACAGAATGATCCGGTTGACGTGACCTTCGACCGGACCGCTGCTGCAGGGCAGAGTAAGGTCGGCGATGACGGCGTCCAGATCTCGTTCGAGTCCGTTCCTGAATGCACGCAGGTACGGCAGGTCGTCGGCGCGGACGGCGCGGATCCAGGCGGGCAGACGGGTACCGGTGCGGTCACAGATCATGCGGGCGAAGGACTCGACGTGGCCTCGGAGTGCAGCCATGTGCGGGCAGCAGAAGAGTGCGTCGTCGAGTTGTCGTTCCTCTTCGGCTCGTAGGTGTGCGGGGTGCCGGAGGATCCAGGTGCTGAGGTCCTGGGATTTGAGTGAAGGCGCGGGCACCGTCTTCGCTGCGTCGCGCAACGGCCGTAGGAAGCGGCGGACGGCTTGTGGTGTGCGGCCTGGGTAGCACTGGGTCTGGATCTCGCGGAAGAGGGCGGAGGCGTTTGTGCAGCCCTGGTTCCAGCGGCCGATCAGGTAGGGCCGCCAGACGTCCAGCCGGGTCGTGCGAATGGCTTGATCGGCGAGGGCCCCGGGGTTCTCGCAGCGCGCGTAACGGCGGGTGGTGTGGCGGGCCGGTCCGAGTTCCCGTCCGATGGCGCCGATCGTCCATCCCTGGGCCAGCAGGTCCTGGACGGCTTGGTAGCGCTCCCGCGTGGGCCAGGTTGTCCCACAAGTGCCACGCGTCGGCGACCTGTCGGGCCCGGGGTGCTCCGGCCCTGGCTGCCTCGGCGTAGGCGC
>NZ_JBVJMD010000141.1:0-3629 GCF_055584385.1 Streptomyces sp. NPDC104096 | reverse complement strand
CGCCACCCAGATCAAGTGGGGCCTGGACTACATGAACTCCCGCTACGGCAGCCCCGTCCAGGCCTGGGACTTCTGGCAGACCCACCACTGGTACTGACCCACAGGTCATCCAGTGACCCCGGCGCGCCCACCTGAGCGCGCCTCCCGCGAAGGCGGCGGCCCCCGATCCCCGGGGCCGCCGCCTTCGGGCGTTTCCCGGCCGGCCCGTGGTCCACTGAGGCGATGACCACGTCGTCCGAGACTCCCGCGCCCGACCCCGAGGCGCGCGGTCTGCGCCTGGTGGCCGTGCTGCTGACCCTGACCGTGGTGAGCGGACTGATCGACGCCGTGAGCTATCTCGGTCTCGGCCATGTCTTCACCGCCAACATGACCGGAAACGTCGTCGTCCTGGGCTTCGCCGCCGCCGGGGCTCCCGGCTTCTCGGTGCCGCACACCGCCGCCTCGCTGCTGGCGTTCCTGGCGGGCGCGACGGCCGGCGGGCGGGTCGCGCGGCGGCTCGGCGGGGGCTCCCGCCGCACCTGGGCCCGGCTGGTCCTCGCCGCCGAGACGGCGCTGGTGGGCGCGTCCGCCGCGGTCGCCTTCGCCGCGCCGGGCGCCACGGGGACGACGTACGCCCTCATCGTGCTCACGGCCTTCGCGATGGGGCTGCGCAACGCGACCGTCCGCGAACTGGGGGTGCCGGACCTGACGACGACCGTCCTGACGATGACCCTCACCGGTCTGGCCTCCGACTCCCGGGCCGGGGGCGGCTCGGGGCACCGCTCGCCGCGCCGTACCGCGTCGGTGGTCGCGATGGCGGTGGGCGCGCTGCTCGGCGCGTGGCTGGTGCTGCACCACGGACTGGGCGTCCCGCTGCTGGTCGCGGCGGCGCTGACCGGGGTGCTGGCGCTGACGGCGTCCGGCCGGGAGTGATCCCGCCCGCCGCTCGCCCGGTACCGCTCAGCCGGCGCTGACCGGCAGTTCCTTCACCCCGTTGATCCAGGCGGAGCGCAGCCGGCGCGGGTCGCCGGTCAGCCGCAGGCCGGGCAGGGCGTCGGCGACGGCGTTGAAGATCAGGTCGATCTCCAGGACGGCCAGGGACTTGCCGAGGCAGAAGTGCGGCCCGCCGCCGCCGAACCCGAGGTGGGGGTTGGGGTCACGGGTGATGTCGAAGAGGTCGGGGTGGTCGAAGACCTCGGGGTCGTGGTTGGCGGAGGCGTAGAAGAGGCCGACCCGGTCGCCCTTCCTGATCGTCCTGCCGCCCAGTTCCGTGTCCTGGGTGGCCGTCCGCTGGAAGGAGTTGACCGGTGTGGCCCAGCGCACGATCTCCTCGGCCGCCGTCGCGGGCCGCTCCGCCTTGAACAGTTCCCACTGCTCGGGGTGGGTGAGGAAGGCGTGCATGCCGTGGGTGATGGCGTTGCGGGTGGTCTCGTTCCCGGCGACGGCCAGCATCAGCACGAAGAAGCCGAACTCGTCGGAGCCGAGGTTGCCCTCGTCCTCCGCCGCCACCAGCGTGGTGACGATGTCCTTGGCGGGGCACTGCTTGCGGGCGGCGGCCATGTTCATGGCGTACGCGATGATCTCGGTGGCCGACTCCTGGCCGACCTCCTCGGTGATCGCGTACTCCGGGTCGTCGTAGGCGATCATCCGGTTGGACCAGTCGAAGATCTTGGCCCGGTCGCCCTGCGGGACGCCGATGAGTTCCGCGATGGCCTGGAGGGGCAGTTCGCAGGCGACCTCGGTGACGAAGTCGAAGGTTCCGGAGCGGGCGCGCGCGTTCGCCGCGATGGCCTGCGCGCGGGCGCGCAGGTTGGCCTCCAGCGCGCGGATGGCGCGCGGGGTGAAGACCCGCTGGAGGATCTGGCGGACCCGGGTGTGCTCGGGCGGGTCCATGTTGAGCAGGATCAGCCGCTGGGCGTCGATCGCGTCGCGCTCGATGTGGTCGTTGAAGCGGATGATCGCGGTGTTGAGGTACGAGGAGAAGATCTCCGGATGCGTGGAAACGTACTTGACGTCCGCGTGCCGGGTGACCGCCCAGTAGCCCTCGTCCTGGAAACCTGCCAGGTTGGACGGTTGCGGGATCCAGCGGACCGGTTCGACCCGGCGCAGCTCGGCGAACTCCGGCAGGGGCACGCGGTGTTGCAGCAGGTCCGGGTCGGTGAAGTCGAACCCGTCGGGAAGCGCCGGACAGGGCATCGGCAACTCACTCCAGCCATCTGACGGTCCATCAGGAATAGAGCTGCCGCGAAGGTAATAACGGGTTCTACAAGTGGCAAGGGGTACGGCGCCCCGAATCTGCCTGCAAGACCCTTGCGGGGGCGGACGCCTCGTCAGCAGACTGCACACAGAACTAGAACACGTATCAGTTCGGAGGAGAGGACCCGCACCCATGGCCGCCGAACCCGTGATCGTCGAGGCCGTACGCACCCCCATCGGCAAGCGCGGCGGCGCGCTCGCCAATCTGCACCCCGCCTATCTGCTGGGCGAGACGTACCGCGAACTCCTCGGCCGCACCGGCATCCCCGCCGACTGCGTCGAGCAGATCGTCGGCGGCACGGTGACCCATGCCGGCGAGCAGTCCATGAACCCCGCGCGCACCGCCTGGCTGACCATGGGCCTGCCCTACGAGACGGCGGCGACGACGGTCGACTGCCAGTGCGGCTCCTCGCAGCAGGCGTCGCACATGACGGCGAACATGATCGCGGCGGGCGTGATCGACGTGGGCATCTCCTGCGGCGTCGAGTCGATGTCCCGCGTCCCGCTGGGCTCGGGCTCCAAGCACGGCCCCGGCAAGCCCTTCCCGGACGAGTGGAACGTCGACCTCCCCAACCAGTTCGAGGCGGCCGAGCGCATCGCCCGCCGCCGTGGCCTCACCCGGGAGAACGTCGACTCCCTCGGCCTGATCTCCCAGGAGCGGGCCGCGATCGCCTGGTCCGAGGAGCGGTTCAAGCGGGAGACGTTCGCGGTGCAGGTCCCGACCACGGAGGACGAGCAGCGGGCGGGCCAGGGCATGTGGCGCCTGGTGGACAAGGACGAGGGCCTGCGCGACACGACCCCGGAGGGCCTGTCCGCGCTGAAGCCGATCATGCCGACGGCCGTGCACACGGCGGGCAACTCCTCGCAGATCTCCGACGGCGCGGCCGCCGTCATGTGGGCGTCGAAGCGGATGGCCCGTGCCCTGAAGCTGAAGCCGAGGGCGCGGATCGTCGCCCAGGCCCTGGTCGGCGCCGACCCGCACTTCCACCTCGACGGCCCCGTCGACGCCACCAGGGCCGTGCTGGGCAAGGCGGGCATGTCCCTGAAGGACATCGACCTCGTCGAGATCAACGAGGCGTTCGCGTCGGTGGTGCTGAGCTGGACCCAGGTCTTCGAGCAGGACCTGGCGAAGGTCAACGTCAACGGCGGCGCGATCGCCCTGGGCCACCCGGTCGGCGCGACCGGAGCCCGCCTGATCACCACCGCGCTCCACGAGCTGGAACGCGCGGACAAGGAGTTCGCCCTGATCACGATGTGCGCGGGCGGCGCCCTGGCCACCGGCACGATCATCCAGCGGCTCTAGGTGTATTGACCCGCAGGGTTGTTCACACGGCTGATGGGTGGCTGGCCGCCGAGTGCGGTGTGGCAGCGGTGGTGGTTGTAGGTGTGCAGGA
>NZ_JBVJMD010000140.1:0-3762 GCF_055584385.1 Streptomyces sp. NPDC104096 | reverse complement strand
GGTACTGCAGGGGGGACCCTGTGGGAGAGTAGGACGCCGCCGAACAAATTTTATGGAAAACCCCCGTGCCATTCGGCACGGGGGTTTTCTGCGTTCCGCCTCATCGTTCCCCCCGCGTCACAGCAGCGACGCAGCCTCGCCTGCCACCCAGCTCTGCCAGACACGGCGGATGTTCGACGGGCCGGGGTGGTCAAGAACATCGACCCGGTCGTCGCGATCGCCCAGCTCGAAGCCATCATGACGAGCTGCAGTTATGAGGAAGCCAGTGGACGTCCCAGGTCCGGGCAGCTGTTGTCCGACCGGGAGAGCGACGGAGCGTTCGTGGTCAGCCTGACGGACACCTTGACGGCTGCCCTCGCATCGGCTGCGCAGGACGACCTCGTCCGCTTTGCCGAGCCGTGGTCGAAGACCGACGAGCTCCGGCAGATCAGCGTCGAGGTCACGGTCGGCGTCCTGGAAGTTCTGGCCGGTCTGGCCCAACGTGCTCAGGCTTCTGGCCAGCGGCTGTATTGCTGGTGGTCGCTGTGACGCACCGGCGTCCGATGCCGTTGTCCTTGTTCAGCAGTTCGCGTAGTTGGCGGGAGCGGTAGGAGCCGCCGGTCAAGGTGAGGACGAGCCCGCCCTCCCTGATGCGGTCCGCTCCGAAGAAGCGTCGCCGCAACTGCTTCCAGGTCATCAGGGGGTGCGTGTAGCGGATTCACCGAAGCATCCGCCACCACGCGTACCAACCGAGGTAGGCGAACGTTCTCTTCGAGACGCCGTAGCGGAAGTAGGCAGCCCAGCCCCGAAGGACCGGGTTGACCGTGCGTAGCACCTCCTCCAACGAGAGCGAGCTGGTGCTTCGCCCCGTCAGTTTCCTGATCTTGTGCGTCACCGACGCCAAAGCCTGCTTGGACGGGATGGTGAGCACCACGCGCCGGCCGCCGCCGAAGGGCCTCCGCTGGATGTGGAAGCCGAGGAAGACGAAGCCGTCGTCGATGTGGATGATGTGGGTCTTCTCGTCCGAGAGGGTCATCTTCAGCCTGCGGGGCGGCAGTTCACCGATCTCCGCCTTGAGCGCCTCGGCCTCCGACCTTGTGCCGTGCACGAGCACAACGAAGTCGTCCGCGTAATGCACCAGCTGGAAGTTCGGCCGCCCCGTCCGGCGTCGATACCGCCGACGCTAGGGCGGAGCCATCTCCTCATCCCAGATCCGCGAGAAGTGCCGATCCAGGACGGAGAGATAGACGTGGGCCAACAGCGGGGAGGCGACTTCTCCCCGCGGAGTGCCTGTGAGGGTCTCCGCGAGTCCACCGTGCAACTCGACAACTTCGGCCCACGGAAACGCACTGACCAGCTGTTTTTCCCATCGGTGCAGCTTGAGCTGATGATCGAGTACCCGTCGCTCGGCGGCGAAGAGGCTCAGCGAAGGTGTCGACGGCGCGTCGTTGTTCAACAACGTTTCTTCCCGACAGCAGTCCTGCTGTCATTACGCTGTCGCCCTTCCTCATGTGACCGACTTTCCCGGCCTCCGAGTACTACGGCGACTCCGCCACGATCTGGTGCCATCAGCGCCTCGTGGCGCACATCCCACTTCGTCGATAATGATCAAGTTGTAGCGGCGGACCTTCCTCGCTCCGCCTCCAGTTGACCGGAGTGGTGGGCCTTGACGAGGTGGGAGATCCAGTTGCCGCCGCAGCAAGGCGCCCAGGTGCTCCTTGTGGGACCAGTTCTGGTCACGGGCCTGCTCGGCCAGTTCCTCCCAGAAGGCGCCGATGGGCATCTTCAGTACTCAGCCCGATCGCCGGTACCACCGGCAGTAGCGGGATCATCGCCAGGTAGTCGGTCTCCAGCAGGTCGACCGGGCGGCCCTGGAACGAGCGGACGGTCCGCGCGTTCGCGCGGGCGAGCCAGTCCGCCAGCTGCTGGCTGAAGTCCTGCAGTGAGGCGAACTGGCGGCCAGGCAGGAATGAGGTCTCCAGGTACTGGTTGTTGCGCTCGACCAACCCCTTGAACTTCGGATCCCGTGGTGGGGCGAGCTGGATCCTGGCGGCCAGAGTGCCGGCGAAGGCCGCCTCCGGAGCGGTGACCTTCCTGGTGTCGCCGATCGCGGCTTCGCGGTCCCAGATCAGCGTCTTCGTGACCCGGTCGACCGGGTCGATGCTCACGTGCTCGAGGCGGATCAGGGCGGGGCGCTTACGCAGCGGCGGCAGCGAATGGGGCCAGCCCATCCTCTCGGCGACCACCGGGCCGGCATCCACAGCCACTCCTGCAGCAGGGCCCGCATCCGGGGCTCGTAGGCGTCTGCGACCTTGGCCCCGGGTCTCGCGTTCGTACTTCGGTGGACGGCCGGAGTGCAATGCGGCCCGAACCGTGTTCCGGGCCACCCACAGCCGCGGCGCGATCTCCTTGATGGGCACTTCCTCCGCCCTGTGAAGCAGGCGTATCTCTGCCCATTCAGTTCTCCCCCTTCAGCGCCCTCCAAGGTCAAGAGGGGGGGCCAAGATCCGCGGACTGCCCGGGGGTCCATTTTCAGGAAGGGTCGACAAGGCTCATAGAAGGTGCCGTCGCGGCGCTGCCCGGGTGCCTCGCTCGGATGTAGGTCGGCGAACGCCACATCGTCCACCGGGGTAGGTGGGAGACCGTACAGCCCATGTTCCATGTGACCGCCAGCGGCAGAGCCCTGGTTGCGGCGCCGACGAAGACGGCAGTGGGAGGGGTGATTGACGTTTGCCGGTGTCTGGCGGTCGGATGGCGAGCCATGGACACGGGTGACATTCCTTCGGACGTACATCCCATCGACGGCGACCTGGTGCGGCGGCTGATCGCCGGCCAGTTCCCGCAGTGGGCGGGACTGACGATCAAGCGGTTTCCGTCCGGCGGGACGGTCAACGCCATGTACCGGCTGGGCGATGACATGGTCGTACGGCTGCCGCTCGTGCCGGGCGGGGCCGACGACGTGCCGAAGGAGCGGATGTGGCTGTCCCGGCTCGCACCTCACTTGCCGACGACCGTCCCCAAGGCACTCGGGTACGGAGAGCCCGCGGAGGGGTACCCATGGCCGTGGTCCGTGTACCGGTGGCTGGAAGGGGAGAACCCGGAAGCGGGAGCCCTGAGCGAGCCGGTGCGGCTGGCCGAGGGCCTGGCGGAGTTCGTGGCGGCGATGTGGAGCATCACGCTGCCGGGTGCCCCGCAGGCCCACCGCGGAGGACCGGTCGCCTCGCTCGACGCGGAGACCCGGGCTGCGATCGAGGAGCTGCGCGGGATCCCGCAGGAGGGCGTCGACTGCGACGCCGCCACAGCCGTGTGGGAGGAGGCGTTGCGGGCCCCTGTCTGGGGCGGGCCCCCGGTGTGGCTGCACGCGGATCTCATGCCGGGCAACCTGCTGGTGGACGGTGGCAGGCTGACCTCGGTAATCGACTTCGGCTGCCTGGGGACGGGCGATCCGGCCTGTGATCTGTTCCCAGCGTGGAATCTGCTGCCGGCCAAGGCGAGGGAAGTCTTCCGTGAGGTGCTGAGAGTGGACGACGCGACCTGGATCCGCGGCCGGGGGCGAACACTCTCGCAGGCACTGATCGCGCTGCCGTACTACCGCGAGACGAACCCGGCGATGGCACACAACGCCCGGCACGTGATCCGTACGGTGCTGCAAGAGCGCTGACGACGCAGCGCCAAGCCGACGGGCCTCAAAAGATCTTGACAGGGGGCGGTTGACGGCACCCTGCCGGATGCGTATAGTTCTCCGGGTTGCCACGGAGCCGTATCGGTTCTGCGGCGGCGTCT
>NZ_JBVJMD010000139.1:0-3792 GCF_055584385.1 Streptomyces sp. NPDC104096 | reverse complement strand
ACCGAGGCCGTCGACTGGCCGGAGACGGACCGTCCGCGCCGCGCTGCCGTGTCGTCCTTCGGCGTCAGCGGCACCAACGCCCACACCATCATCGAACAGGCCCCGCCGGCCCCGACCGAAGAGGTCATCGCCGCCCCGGCCCCGGCGCTCCTGCCGTGGGTGCTCTCCGCCAAGAGCAGCGCTGCGCTGCGCGACCAGGCACGACGGCTGCTGGCCGTCGTGGAGGACGGCACGTCACCGGCCGATGTCGGCTTCTCGCTGGCCACCACCCGCAGCGCCATGCGCCACAGGGCGGCCGTCATCGGTGAGAGCTGTGACGACTTCCGCCGCGGACTGGAACGCCTGGCAGCCGGAATGCCGTCGCCCGGAGTCGTCCAGGGCCGGCCGGGAGGCAAGGTCGGTTTTCTGTTCTCGGGTCAGGGTTCGCAGCGGATCGGTATGGGGCGTGAGTTGTACGGGGCGTTCCCCGTCTTCGCCGATGCGTATGACGAGGTGTGTGCGCGTCTGGAGGTGCCGGTCGATGTCGGCGCCGAGACCTTGCACCTGACCGGGTGTGCCCAGCCGGCGTTGTTCGCGGTGGAGGTGGCGCTGTTCCGTCTGCTGGAGTCGTGGGGTGTGCGGCCGGATTACGTGGCCGGGCATTCGGTGGGTGAGATCGCGGCCGCTCATGTGGCCGGGGTGCTGTCGCTCGAGGACGCGGCGAGGCTGGTGTCGGCACGGGCTGCGCTGATGCAGGCGCTGCCCGCCGGCGGCGCGATGGTCGCGGTGCAGGCTACCGAGGCGGAGGTGCTGCCGTACCTGACGGACGGCGTCGGTGTCGCGGCGGTCAACGGGCCTCGGTCCGTCGTGGTCTCCGGTGTCGAGGATGCCGTGCTGGAGGTCGCCGAGGTCTTCGCGCAACAGGGTCGCAAGACCTCCCGGTTGAAGGTCAGCCATGCGTTCCATTCGCCGTTGATGGATCCGATGCTGGAGGAGTTCGCCGAGGTCGTCGGCGGCCTGGTCTTCAACGAGCCCCGGATTCCCGTCGTTTCGAACCTCACCGGCCGCCTGGCCGAGCCTTACACCCCCGACTATTGGGTCCGGCACGTGCGCGAAGCGGTGCGCTTCGCCGACGGCATCAAGACCCTCGCCGAGCTGGGCGTGTCCACGTTCGTGGAGATCGGTCCCGGCGGTGTCCTCAGCGGCCTGGCGCAGGGCTGCGTGGACGACGTCGCCACTATCCCCGTACTCCGAACAGACCGCCCCGAGCGGCAGGCATTCGTGACGGCCCTGGCCCAACTGCACACGCACGGCGTGTCCGTGGACTGGAACGCTTTCTTCGCCGGTGCGCGGAAGACCGACCTGCCGACCTACGCCTTCCAGCACGAGCGGTACTGGGTCGACGCCCCGGAAACCGCTGCCACCGCCGTGGCGGATCCGGTGGACGCGGAGTTCTGGGAGACCGTCGAGCGCGAGGACCTCCGGGCCCTCGCCGAGACCCTGGACATCGGCGCCGGGGACAAGTTCAGCGACGTGCTGCCGAGGCTGTCGTCGTGGCGGCGGCAGCGCAAGGAGCAGTCCACCGTGGACGGCTGGCGCTACGGCGTCACCTGGAAAGCGATACCCGACCCCTCCCCGGCGGACCCCGCCCGGAACGGCATATGGCTGGTTCCGGTCAGCGCCGCGCACCTCGGCGACGACTGGGTCGCCGCCTGCCTCCGCGGACTGGCCGAGCGGGGCCTGACCCCACTGCCGGTCCCGGTCGAGCCGGCCACCGACCGTGAGTACCTGACCGCACAGCTCGCTCGAGCGGCCGGCGACGAGACCGTGGCGGGCGTCCTGTCACTGCTCGCCGTCGACGGCGAGGCCGCTCCGGAGGCCGCCTCGCAGGCCGCCGCGATGCCCGTCGGGGTGAGGCTTTCCGTGTTGCTCGTCCAGGCCCTGGGCGACACGGGTATCGGCGCCCCGCTGTGGTGCGCGACCCGGAACGCGGTGGGCGTGAGCTCCGCCGACGAGGCGGCGGATCCGTACCAGTCCCTGGTCTGGGGTCTGGGCCGGGTGGCGGCGCTGGAGCACTCGCGGCGCTGGGGCGGTCTGATCGACCTCCCGGACACGGTCGACGACCGGATCGCAGACCGCCTCGCCGCGGTGCTCGGCCAGTCGGCCGAGGACCAGGTCGCGATCCGCGACCGCGCGGTGTTCGCACGGCGCCTGTCGCGTCTGCCCGCAGCTCGCGGCGACCGTTCGTGGTCGCCGCGCGGCACCGTCCTGGTCACCGGCGGTACGGGTGCGCTGGGCGGGCACGTGGCCCGCTGGCTCGCGGGTGCGGGTGCGGAGCACCTGGTGCTCACCAGCCGCCGTGGTCTCGACGCCCCCGGCGCCGTCCGCCTCAAGGCCGAACTGGAGAACACGGGCGTGCGCGTGACCGTCGCCGCCTGTGACGTGGCCGACCGCGAGGCGCTGGCCGCGCTGCTCGCCGAGCACCCGGTGAACGCCGTCGTCCACACGGCCGGCACCGCCGAAGCGGGCATGCTCGCCGAGACGAACCTGGGCGACTTCGCCGCGACGGTCGCCGCGAAGGCCCTCGGGGCCGTGCACCTCCATGAACTGCTCGGAGATCAGGAACTGGACGCCTTCGTCCTCTTCTCCTCCGTCTCCGGGGTGTGGGGAGGCGGCGGGCAGGCCGCGTACTCGGCCGCGAACGCCTTCCTCGACGGCCTGGCGCAGCACCGGCGTGCCCGGGGCCTTGCCGCGACGGCGATCGCCTGGGGCCCGTGGGGCGAGGGCGGCATGGTCGCCGACGCCGGGGACGAGGAGCGGCTGCGGCAGCGCGGTCTGCCCGTGCTGCGGCCGGACCGGGCGATCTCCGCGCTGCACGGTGCGCTGAGCGACGGGGACGGCACGCTCACCGTGGCCGACGTGGACTGGGCGCGGTTCGTCGTCCCGTTCACCGTCAGCAGGCCGAGCGCGCTGCTGAGCGACCTGCCCGAGGTCAGGGGCGCCCTTGCCGAGGAGCCCGCCGAGCAGGCCGCGGAGCCGTCCGCGCTCAGGGCGAAGCTGCCTACGCTCTCCGAAGGCGAGCAGCAACGCCTGCTCGTGGACACGGTCTGCGTGCACGCGGCGGCAGTACTGGGCCACAGCGGATCCGCGGCGGTGGAACCGGACCTGGCGTTCCGGGACCTCGGCTTCGACTCCCTGACCGCGGTGGAGCTGCGCAACCTGCTCACCGCCGACACCGGCCTGACCCTGCCCGCGACGCTGGTCTTCGACCACCCGACGCCCGAGGCGATCGCCCGCCACCTGCGGAGCGAACTCGTCGGCGGGACGGGCCCGGACGAGGTGTCGGTGTTCAGCGAACTCGACCGGCTGGAGTCGGTGATCTCGATGTCCGCCTCCGCCGAGGAGACGGTCCGGACAGGGGTGCGGAGGCGGCTGCAGGAACTGCTGTCCCTGGTGAACTCCGCCGGAGGGCGAGGCGCGGAAACCACCGAGGCACAGCGGCAGCTCCAGGACGCGACGGTCGACGACATCTTCGAACTGATCGATCAAGATCTAGAAATTTCCTAGTTCTTGGCGCCCTACCTTTGACGACAGCCGAGGACGGATGAGGCGGATGAGCAGCAACGAAGACAGGCTTCTGGAGTATCTCAAGCGCGTCACCGGAGACCTTCGTCAGACCCGGGAGCGCCTTCGCGAGGTCGAGGAGAAGGACCAGGAACCCATCGCGATCGTCGGCATGGCCTGCCGCTACCCGGGCGGGGTGCGCTCGCCCGAGGACCTGTGGCGGCTGGTGGTCTCCGGCGGCGACGCGGT
>NZ_JBVJMD010000138.1:0-3997 GCF_055584385.1 Streptomyces sp. NPDC104096 | reverse complement strand
GGCCTGGTCTTCAACGAGCCCCGGATTCCCGTCGTTTCGAACCTCACCGGCCGCCTGGCCGAGCCTTACACCCCCGACTATTGGGTCCGGCACGTCCGTGAAGCGGTCCGTTTCGCCGATGGTGTGCGAACCCTGCGCGAGCTGGGCGTGACCACGTTCGTGGAGATCGGCCCCGGCGGTGTCCTCAGCGGCCTGGCACAGGGCTGCGTGGACGACATCGCCACCGTCCCCGTACTCCGAGCAGACCGCCCCGAGCGGCAGGCCGTCGTCACCGCCCTCGCCGAACTCCACGTCGGCGGCACCGAAGTGGACTGGCAGGCCTTCTTCCCGGGCGCCCGGCGCGTCGACCTGCCCACCTACGCCTTCCAGCAGCAGCGCTACTGGCTGGAGGCCCCCGAGGCCGAGACGGCCGCCGTGGAGGCGGTCGACGCCGAGTTCTGGGCGAGCGTCGAGCGCGAGGACGCCCAGTCCCTGGCCGCCACGCTGGGGCTGAGCCCCAAGGAACTGGACGTCGTGGTGCCGAAGTTGTCGGCCTGGCGGCGCCGGCGGCGCGAGCGGTCCGTCGTGGACGGCTGGCGCTACCGGCTGGCCTGGCAGCCGCTGAACGGCCTGTCCGCAGGCGACCTCTCCGGCAGCACATGGCTGTTCGCCGCGCCCGAGGGCGACGAGTGGGCCGACACGGTCCGCGCGGCCCTGGCAGGACGCGGCGCGCACCTGATCCCGCTGACGGTCGGCGCCGACGCCGACCGCGCGTCCCTGGCCGGCGAGCTGACCCGGGCCGCGGCCGAAGCCGGATCGCTCGACGGCGTCCTGTCGCTGCTCGCGACCGACGAGACCGCCTCGCCCGAGCACCCCGCGCTCTCCCGGGGCTTCGCGCAGACCGTGGCCCTGGCCCAGGCACTCGGCGACGCGGGCATCGACGCGCCGCTGTGGTGTGCCACCCGTGGCGCGGCCGCCACCGGCCGCTCCGACGACGCACCGCTCAGCGCGGTGCAGAATCAGGTGTGGGGCCTCGGTCGCGGCCTGGCCCTGGAACACCCCCGGCGCTGGGGCGGCCTGATCGACCTGCCCGCGGCCTTCGACGAGCGTGCCGCCGGCCGTGTCGCCGCCGTACTGGGGGAGGGTGTCGGCGCTGCCGATGGCCAGGAGGACCAGGTCGCCGTCCGCGCCACCGGCGTGTTCACCGCCCGGCTCGCCCACGCCCGAAGCGGCGCCGGCCGGCCCTGGTCGCCGCGCGGCACGGTGCTGATCACCGGTGGTACGGGTGCGCTGGGCGGGCACGTCGCCCGCTGGCTCGCCGGCGCGGGTGCGGAGCACCTGGTGCTCACCAGCCGCCGCGGCGCCGACGCGCCCGGCGCGACCGCGCTCAAGGCCGAACTGGAGGAGACGGGAGCGCGGGTCACCCTCGCCGTGTGCGATGTCGCCGACCGCGACGCGGTGACGGCGCTGCTCGCCGAGCACACCTTCACCTCCGTCTTCCACGCCGCGGGCGTGGAACAGTTCGCCCCCTTCGACGAGTTGACGCCGGCCGACTTCGCCCGCACGGTGGCGGCCAAGGCCGGCGGTGCCACGCACCTGGACGAACTGCTCGGCGACCGTGAGCTCGACGCCTTTGTGATGTTCTCCTCGATCGCCGGCGTATGGGGCAGCGGACTGCAGACCGCCTACGCCGCCGGCAACGCCTTCCTCGACGGGCTCGCCGCCCGGCGGAGGGCCCGGGGCCTGGCCGCGACCGCGATCGCCTGGGGCCCGTGGGCCGACGGCGGCATGGTCACCGACGCCGACGAGGAGCACCTGCGCCGCCGCGGCGTCGTCACCCTGCCCGCCGCACTCGCCGTGACCGCGATCCAGCGCGCCCTGGACCGCGACGACACCACGGTCGTCGTGGCCGACATCGACTGGGAACGGTTCATCGGACCGTTCACCCTCGCCCGCCCGAGCGCCCTGCTGTCCGAGTTGCCCGAGGTGCACCACGCCGGCACCACCGCACCGGTCGCCACCGGCGCCGCGACCCTGGCGGCCCGGCTCGCCGGCCTGCCGGAGGCCGAGCGCACGAAGACCTTGATCGACCTGGTCCGCGGGCACGTCGCGGCCGCCCTGGGCCACTCCTCGGCGGCGGAGGTCGACCCCGACCGGGCGTTCAAGGACCTGGGCTTCGACTCCCTGACCGCCGTCGAACTCCGCAACAAGGTGAACACGGCGACCGGTCTCGCGCTGCCGCCCACGCTGGTCTTCGACCACCCCGACGCCACGGCGCTCGCCCGTTTCCTGCAGGGCGAGCTGCTCGGATCGAAGGCCGCGGTAGAGCAGGAGCGGCACGGGGCCGCCGACGACGAGCCCATCGCCATCGTGGCGATGAGCTGCCACCTGCCCGGCGGAGTCGACTCGCCCGAAGCGCTGTGGGACCTGGTGGTCTCCGGTGGCGACGCGGTCGGCGAGTTCCCGGCGGACCGGGGCTGGGACGTCGAGGCCCTCTACGACCCCGATCCCGATCGCCCCGGCAAGACGTACGCGCGCGACGGCGGCTTCCTCCACGACGCCACCGACTTCGACGCCGGCTTCTTCGGGATCTCTCCGCGTGAGGCCCTGGCGATGGACCCGCAGCAACGACTGCTGCTGGAGACCTCCTGGGAGGCCTTCGAGCGGGCCGGGATCGCCCCCGCGCAGTTGCGCGGCAGCCGGACCGGCGTCTTCGTCGGCATGGCCTACCAGGGCTACGGAGCCGAGGTGCGCCGCACGCCGGAAGGCGTCGAAGGACACCGGCTCGTCGGTGGCGCGTCCAGCGTCGTCTCCGGCCGGGTGGCCTACACCTTCGGACTCGAAGGGCCCGCCGTCACGATCGACACGGCCTGCTCGTCGTCCCTGGTCGCCCTGCACCTGGCCATGCAGTCGCTGCGCAACGGCGAATGCACGATGGCGCTGGCCGGCGGCGTCACCTTCATGGCCAGTCCGAGCGTTTTCGTGGAGTTCAGCCGTCAGCGCGGTCTGTCGCCCGACGGCCGGTGCAAGGCGTTCGGCGCGGACGCGGACGGCACGGGCTGGGCGGAGGGTGTGGGCGTGGTGCTCGTGGAGCGCCTCTCCGACGCCGTGCGCAACGGTCACGAGGTCCTGGCGGTGGTACGGGGCAGCGCCGTGAACCAGGACGGCGCGTCCAACGGGCTGACCGCGCCGAACGGGCCGGCGCAGCAGCGGGTCATCCGGCAGGCCCTGGCCTCCGCCGGACTCGCTCCGGGCGATGTGGATGTCGTCGAGGCGCACGGTACGGGCACGACGCTGGGCGACCCGATCGAGGCGCAGGCGCTCCTTGCGACCTACGGACAAGACCGTGACCGGCCGCTCCTGCTCGGCTCGTTGAAGTCCAACATCGGTCACACGCAGGCCGCCGCGGGTGTCGCCGGCGTGATCAAGATGGTGATGGCGATGCGCCACGGCGTGGTCCCGCGGACCCTGCACGTGGACGAGCCGACGCCGCACGTGGACTGGTCGGCCGGTGATGTCCGGCTGCTGACCGAGGCCGTCCAGTGGCCCGAGTCGGACCGCCCGCGCCGCGCCGCGGTCTCGTCCTTCGGCGTCAGCGGCACCAACGCCCACACCATCATCGAGCAGGCCCCCGCCACGCCGGAGCTGCCTCCCACGCCCGACTCCGGCGCGCTCATGCCGTGGGTGCTGTCGGGCAAGGGCGAGCGGGCGCTGCGTGCCCAGGCGGCCCGGCTGGCCGGCCACCTCGACGCGAACGACTGCTGGACGGCTTCCGACATCGGCCTCTCCCTGGCCTCCCGCGAGACGTTCGAGGACCGCGCGGTGCTCCTGGCAGAGGGCTCGGACAAGCTCCGGCAAGCCCTCACCGCCCTCGCCGCCGGCCAACAGGCGGCGAACGTGACGCTGGGACGCGCCCGCCCCGAAGGCAAGGTCGGTTTTCTGTTCTCGGGTCAGGGTTCGCAGCGGATCGGTATGGGGCGTGAGTTGTACGGGGCGTTCCCCGTCTTCGCCGATGCGT
>NZ_JBVJMD010000137.1:0-4430 GCF_055584385.1 Streptomyces sp. NPDC104096 | reverse complement strand
TGCGCCGCGTCGTCCGCTCGGGTGCACAGCTATCAGGTGCGGAGGGTGGCCGACGTCCCGGTCGATGGACGACGGGTGGTGCTCCACGTGAAAGTACGACGCTCGGTGTGTCCCACCCGCGGCTGCCGACAGACCTTCCGCGAGCAGATGCCCGGAGTGCTGGAGCGTCACCAGCGACGCACGGCCCCTCTGACCAGGCAGGTCAAGGCTGTGGTGAAGGAGTTGGCCGGCCGGGCGGGATCGCGTCTGCCGGCGGTACCCGCGGCGGACCTGTCGCGCCACACGGCCCTGCGCGTCCTGCTGCGCATCCCCTTGCCCACCGGGCGGACGCCCCGCGTGATCGGCGTCGACGACTTCGCTCCGCGCCGACGGCACCGCTGTGCCACCGTGGTGATCGACGCCGAGACCCATCAGCGGACCGACGTGCTGCCCGACCGCACCGCCGGCACGCTGGAGACGTGGCTGCGCGACCATCCCGGCGTCGAGTTCGTGTGCCGCGACGGTTCGACGACCTACGCCGAGGCCGTCCGCCGCGCCCTGCCCGACGCAGTGCAGGTTGCGGACCGGTGGCACCTGTGGCACAACCTGTGCGACGCCGCGCTGAGCGAAGTGAAGGCCCACAGCACCTGCCGGGCCGCTGTGCTGGACGCGCCCCCGTACGACGGGCCCCGCGCACAGACGACAATACCGACGCGCTCACGCACTGGATCGTCCGGGCCCGCGCCATCGACCTACCTCATCTGCACGCCTTCACCCGGGGCCTGGAACGAGACCGCGGCGTCGTGAACTCCGCGCTCACGCTTTCGTACAGCAACGGCCCCACCGAGGGCGTCAACACCAAGACGAAGCGGATCGCACGCCAGATGCGCGGCCGAGCAGGCTTCCCCCTCCTCCGCCACCGCATCCTCCTCGGACAGCAGCAGGCTCGGTCACCACCGAATGTGAGACAGGGCCGCTCGTTTGAAAGACCCCGATCCGGGACCATCTCCGTCGGCGCGGCGTCCGGGCGGTGATTCCGCAGCCCGCCGACCAGGTCGCCAACCGGAAGAAGTGCGGTCGGCTCGGCGGCCGTCCGCCAGCCTTCGACCGTGGGGCCTACAAGCAGCGGAACGCCGTCGAGCGGTGCATCAAAGGCTCAAGCAGTGGCGCGGTCTCGCCACCCGCTACGACAAGACCGCCACCATCTATCTCGCCGGACTCCAAATCGCCGCGATCTTCATCTGGTCCGCGAGATGATTCGGAAGGGGCATCCAGCGGCGATGCGCGGTGGCAGTGGCCTGCTCAGTCGTCGAACCACACGACGAGGCGCACGTTGTCGTCACCGTGCTGTGCTGCGAGTTCTTTCATGGCTTCCCAGACGGGTTGCCACTCGCCGGTTTCGGTGACGGCATCTCTGCGGCAGATAATGACGGATCTGTAGAGCGTGTCCCCGACGAGCCACTCACTTCCTTCGGGCCACTCCCGAACCTCACCGGCTTTGAGACCGACAGCCGCGGCGAATGCGCCACTCCAGGAGGCCTTGCCCGTCATCCGGAGCCCGTTCGGCGTCTGGCGGTATCTGTGCAGCCGGCTGTCGGGCTTCTCTGCGGGCTCGTCCCAGTCGACGGCCTTCACCTCGGCCCACGTGATCCACGTGGTGCCGTGAAAGCCGTCCTCGCCGTACCACTCGGTCAGCTGGGCGAACCGCGCACTCATAGTGGCCGAGGCGTCGGTGGGAAACCCCCGGCCTGCGGCCACGGGACGGAAGTTCGCGTAGTTGCGGACCCCGAAGAGACACCCGAAAGCGTCGTAGTTACGGACATCGTTGAGAGAGCTGAGGTCGTGTGCGCAGTACCAGATCGGCTCCTGATCGTCCTGCGGCGCCCGGTACTCGAGGAAGCCGCTTATGTCTGTACCCATGCCAGGCATTCTCTCGATGCCGTCAAATGGTTTCGTCTGCACCGGACCGACCACCTACGCATACGTGAGCTGCCTGGCCAGGAGGTTCTGTGGTGGGAACAGCGCCCAGATGGCCTTCCCGTCACAGCACGGACCGCAGCTCTGACCGTGGTCCGGTGTACACGGATGCGACCGGCACCGGCGGCATGTGATCCGAAGGAAACGGCCTAGCGCGCGGGCCATGTACCGCGCACAGGGGCCACGTAGCGTCCTCAAGGGCTATCGAGGACCGTAAAAACGTTCGGTGTAACTCCCGATCATGGAAGATGCATCGATGACCAGTGAGAACGTGTCCGGTTCCAAGGGCATCGATCCCTCGAGGGCTGTGCCGACGCGGGCTGTTGACGACCAGCTGATCGAGGAGCTGGTGGGCCGGGCTGAGGCCGAGGGCCTGCAGCTGACCGGTGAAGGCGGACTGCTGCAGCAGTTGACCAAGCGGCTGCTGGAGTCCGCCCTGGAAGGCGAGATCACCGACCATCTCGGCTATGACAAGCACGACCCGGCCGGCAAGAACGGCGGCAACTCCCGTAACGGCAAACGCTCCAAGACAGTGCTGACCGACGTCGGTCGAATGGAGATCACCGTGCCCCGCGACCGGGACGGCTCCTTCGAACCGAAGATCGTCAAGAAGCGGCAGAAGCGCCCCTAGCCGCCCCGGCCACGGCGGCTCACGTGCCGGGAGCGCCGAGGCGTTCGGCCTCGATCCGGTCGAGTCCCTTGCCCGCCGTGTTTGGTATGAACGCGTAGCCTGCCACGGCGCTGATCAGGAGGAAGAACGCCAGCATGGCGCTGAGCGGACGGATGCCCACGGATGCCAGGAGCGGCACCACGAAGCTCCACACACCCAGGACGGTGCGCGCGACCGCGAAGGTGAAGCCCTGCGCGCTGGAGCGCAGCATGGTCGGGAAGAGTTCCTGGCTGAACACCTTGTAGAAGCCCTCGCCCGCCAGGGCGGACCCCACTGCGAATAGCGCGATGTTGCCGAGGATCACTGGGACGCTGAAGGGGAGCACCAGGTACAGCAGGTAGGCGCCCACCTGGAGGATGCCGCCCAGAGCCCACATGCGGCGGCGAGCGCGGTGTGATCGGTCGGAGTAACGCATGAAGAGCAGCAGGGTCGCGGCTAGGCCGATGACGAAGCCGGCGGTGCTCAGTGCCAGGCCTGCGCTCCTGCTGCCTGCGTGGAGTGTTTCGACGATGTACGGGGTGAAGCTGCCGCTGGTACCCGCGGCAAGGTTCCAGAAGAGGTAGATCGTCGTCGTCCAGACCACAGCGGCGAGGTTCGCCCCGCGGAAGAGGTTTCGCAGCCGGAGAGGAGCGCCGCCGGCGTCGTCGGCGCGCGCCGCCTTCCAGCACGCGGATTCGCCCAGGCCCTGGCGCATCGTCCAGGTGAGCAGGGCGACTGCGACCAGGTGGAGGAAGACCAGCCGCACGCCGAGCAGACCGAGCGGGGCCAGGGCGAACGAGAGCAGCAGGACGACGACCGGCCCCAGGTTCCAGGCGACCTGGGTCAGGCCGAGGAGTCTGCCGCGGGCCCGGGGCGGCGCGTTCTCGCCGACCAGCGCGAGGGAGGTGGGGACGTCCGCGCCGACCGCGACGCCGACCACGAACGTGCCCGCGAACAGCACGGCCGCGTTCACGGCCGAAGCCACGGCCAGCATGCCGGCGGCGTAGACGAGCAGGTCGTACCGGTAGATGCGCTTGCGTCCCAGGCGGTCTCCCAGACGTCCCCCGATCAGAGCGCCGAGCGCACAGCCCAGGGCGTTCGGTCCGAGCGCCGCCAGGGCGCCCACGGCACCGTCGGACAGGTGCAGCCTGGCCTGGAACAGGGTGAGCCCGGCACCCAGGGCCACGATGGAGCCCGCGTCCAGATAGGAGGCCATGCCGGCCAGCGCGGACGTACGCCATGCGCTCTTGTCGGGGCCGATCGACCGGCGGCCGTGTGGCGTGGTGGGGCGGCCGGCCCCGAGGGGAGCCTCCTGGATCTGGGCCATGAACACTCCTGGCAGTGTGTCGGTGCCGGAGCATCGTAAGCACCACCGCGTCCGGTACCGGGACACTGTTTTGCAACGTCTCATGCCGGGGTCCCGCTGACGTCGCAGCTCAGGGCCTTATCGGCGGGACGCTGTGCGAAGCGGCCACGGGCCGTCGTGGACGAGGACCACCGTCGCGGGGGTGCCCCCCGGCCGTGCGGGCCGGGCCGGGGCGTCGGTCCGAACCCGCGTCCTGTCTTTCCGGGGCCGCGGTGTACAGGCGGGCTGCCGACCGGGCAACGGCCGAAGGCGACGGCCCCGGAGTGGGGGCCGCCGCCTTCGGAAGGTGATGCTGGGGTGCTTCGGCGCCGGTGGCGCGGTGCCGTGTGGGCCGGGGGCGCCGAGTGGTTCGGCGTCGGTCGGCTCAGTACCAGTGGTGGGTCTGCCAGAAGTCCCAGGCCTGGACGGGGCTGCCGTAGCGGGAGTTCATGTAGTCCAGGCCCCACTTGATCTGGGTGG
>NZ_JBVJMD010000136.1:0-4622 GCF_055584385.1 Streptomyces sp. NPDC104096 | reverse complement strand
TGTCCGGCGGCGGCCTCGGGCAGCGAGCCCTCACCGAAGCGCGCGGGGCGGCACAGAACACTTCGGCCGGCTGAGCGGGTGCGACCGACATCGCCAGTGCTCGACCCAGGGTCAACTCCGTCGGGCCCTGGCGAGGATGTCGAAGTCTCGCCGACGAAACACGAGCCGCGGGAAGAACCGGCCCTCCACGTCGAACTCGAACGAAAAGGACCCGATCATCGTCCGGTCCCGGTGCGCGATGCGAACGGAGACGGAAGTGTCGGGAGCGTGCCAACCCGACCCGAAGGGGCCTATCTGGTTGATCCTCGCGTGAATTCGGTTGCCGTGGACCAGAGCGGCACAGCCGTGTTCGCGGGCCTTCTCTTCCGGGACGCCGCCGGCCCAGCGGCTGAACTCGTCGAGATATCCGTACTCGGACAGCTCCCGCAGGGTGATCCTCTCCATCCGCACGTCCTGCGGGCCGTCGAGGAACACCATGAGCTGCGGCACCCCCTTTCGGCGCCGCCAGTGGGCGGGGAGGCCCCGCAGGACGCACTCCAGCACGCGGAGGACATCCGCGCGCACCGCGGGATCCATCGACTGAAGTTCTCCGAGCACGTATCCGCCGTCATCGTCCACCGCTCAAGGGTCCACGAGAACAACCATCGGCTCAACTGCAGGGACAGCGGCCCGCGTTCGTCTCCGTCCGGCCGGCACGGGCGTTCATCCGAGGGTGATGGGGTGTCGGACTTCGGGAGAGGACGGCGGGCTTGTGCCGGAAGACGGCGTCCGCACCCTCGAAGGCCCTGCCGACAGCCCGGCCCTTCCAGGACACGGATCACCCGCCTGCCCCGTACGGAGGCTTCGGCGTGGCCTGCTTGACCCGTGGGGCCGGGGGCCGCAGAGTCTGGGTGCGGCGCCCGACCGCCGGCACCCCGGCCCGCCGGGCACGCCCGCGCGAGACGCCCGTCCGGAAGTCGCCGGGTGGCCCTGACCCTGGGGAGCAGCTGTGCCGATGGCCGTCGACCTGGTCGTGATCGGTACGGCCATCACCTTCGGGCCCCTGCACAACAGCGCCTTCATCCTGCTCCTCGCCTCACGCCGCGGTGTCCGCAAGGGCCTTGTCTTCCTGCTGTCCTGGCTGGCCGACCTGATCGCCGTGATCGCCTGCGTGATGCTGCTGACCGGTGGGAAACCGCTCGTCCACCACAGCGCCCCCTCGACCGCCGCGATCGCCGCCAAGCTCGCGATCGGCGTCGGCCTGGTCCTGTTCGGCAGCCATCGGTACCGGCAGCTTCCCCGCCCCTACCGGCCGCCGCACTGGACGGCCCGCATCGACAACGCCTCCCTCGGCACCGCCGCCGCACTCGCCTGGCTCCTCCAGCCCTGGGCCATGGTCGCCGCCGGCGCCGCCACCGTCGTCGACGCCGACCTGTCCACCCTCAGCGACTGGCTCACCCTCACCGGGTACTGCGTGCTCGCCACCCTCAGTCTCCTGATCATGGAGCTGTACGCCGTCCGGGCACCCGACGCCTCCCGGGCCCGCCTTCGCGCCCTGCGGACCTGGCTCGAACGACACCAGGAGCAACTGATCATCACCTTGTCGATCGTGGCCGGACTCTGGCTCACCGGCAGCAGCATCGACGCACTCGCCAACTGACACCCGCCGAGCGCTGTGAGCGGGGATTTCGCCTGACCGCGTCGTCGGGTCCATCGCCTCCGGTCAACTCGTCGAAGGCAGCTCACTCCCCTCGACACGTCAGCTCGCGGTGGATCTGGGCATCAACTTCCACACCGTGAACAAGGCGTACGACCTGCTGCGACGTGAAGGGCTGCTGCGGGTCGACCGCAAGAGCGGCGCCCTGGTGCAGCGCGACACCCGCAGCGGTCCGCCCGAACCGGGGTTCACCGCCGAGTGGGAGACCCGGTTGCGGACCCTGCTCGCCGAAGCGGTCGCCCACGGGAGCGACGACCCGGCGGTACTGGACGGCTGCCGCTCCGTCCTCGGCTCGTTCACGACCCCCGCGCCCGCCCCACGGCACGCGAACCCCGGCGCAGAGCGGCGCGGTGGCGGAGCGGTGGCGGAGCGGAGCACCGGCGCGGTGGCGGAGCGGAGCACCGGCGTGGTGCGGCGCTTCTCCTCCTGCGCTGAGGACGGCCGCCGGCGACCGACGGGGTCTCGCTCAGGCGCCCGGCCAGGGCCTGGCGACCCGAGTCGGCGCATCAGGGAGACACCTGCCGTGTCAGGGACGGGGCCCCAGCACTTCCAGGGCGCCGGTCTCCGTGTCGTAACTGCGCAGGGTGGTGAGCCGTACCGACAACGGCGGCGTCGGCAGCAGTTCGGGGATCCGCCGGCCGGCGAAGGCGCCGGACCGTCGGGAACGGCCGAGGGTGACGTGCGGACTCCAGTGCGCGGGGTCGTGGAGGGGGTTGAGGGTATCGGGCGGACTGTCCGAGGCCACCGCGTCCCACGCCCGGCGGTGCAAGTCGGCCAGGGCCGCGTCGAGTCGGAGGGCCCAGGCCAGCACCGAGGTCGGCCGCTCGAAGCGGACCACGCCGGCGAACCGCACCGGCAGCGGCAGGGCGGCGGCCACCTCGGCGAGCTCCCAGCGGATCGGGGCGGTCAGCTCCGGGCAGGCGGCCAGGGTCAGGTGCGGGCTGTTGGTCGGTGAGCGGAGGCGCGCCTGGCTGGGCAACCCCGCGTCCGCGAGCCGTCGCCAGGCCTCCCGGACCGCGAAGTCCGCCGCCTCGTCCAACAAGACCTCGACCGTGCGCATCGGCGCAGCCTACCGGCGTTGGACCGCGGTTTCCGGCACCGGGTCGCGACCGTCCACGCCATCACCGACCCCCACCCCGGACCCGTCGGCCACCAAGGAGGCCTCATCCTTGACAGCTTCGGCACCGGGGACCACGATGGCTAGATCAAACGTCGTCCTATAACGACGTTACACAACAGGATGGGCATCCGCGCCGCGCCGGGCGCGCCGTCGTAGAGGCGATCATGGAACACGACTCCCCCGCCACCGAACCGTGGCAGCTCTCGGCCGTCGAACTCGCGGCCGCGATCCGCAACCGCACGCTCTCCTCGGCCGACATCGTGCGGTCCTGTCTGGACCGCATCGACGCCGTCAACCCTCGTGTCAACGCGCTCGCCGACGTCCGCCCCGAGGAGGCCCTCGAGCAGGCCCGGACCGCCGACCGGCGCACGGCCTCGGGCGCCGAGCTCGGCCCGCTGCACGGCGTCCCCGTCTCCACGAAGATCAACACGGACCAGCGGGGGTACGCCACCAGCCACGGCGTCGTCGCCCTCGCCGGGACCCCGGCCGCGCGGGACGCCGCCTGCGTGACGGCGCTGCGCGACGCCGGTGCCGTGCTGGTCGGCCGCAGCAACGCCCCGGCCTTCTCCTACCGCTGGTTCAGCACCAACGACCTGCACGGCCGCACGCTCAACCCCTGGGCGGCCGACCGCACCCCCGGTGGCTCCAGCGGCGGCGCGTCCGCGAGTCTGGCCGCCGGCATGACGCCGATAGCCCAGGGCAACGACATCGGCGGGTCGATCCGGTATCCGGCCGCCTGCTGTGGCGTGGTGGGCATCCGCCCGACCGTCGGCCGGGTGTCCAACTGGACGGAGCCGGTGTACGTCGACACTCCGGCCGGCCGTCAGCAGCTCGTCATGCCGCCGACCGTGCTGAACTGCGCCGTCGAGGGTCCGCTCGCCCGCACGGTGGCCGACGCCCGGCTGGCCCTGCGGGTGATGACCACCCCCGACCTGCGGGATCCGGTCGGCGTCCCCGCTCTCCCGGACCGCCCCGCACCCGGCGCCCTGCCCCGCGTCGGCGTCGTACGCGGCATCGGCACGGTCCCGAACCATCCCGCCGTGGAGAAGGCTCTCGACGAAGCCGTCGCGAAGCTGACCGACGCCGGCTACCAGGTCGAGGAACTGGACGGACTCCCCCTGCTCGCCGAAGCCGCACGGCTGTGGTCCCTGCTCATCTACGAGGACTTCCGGTCCACCATGCCGACCGTCGAGCAGCTCGGCGACGCGGACATCCGCGCCTCGCTCAAGTACTCCTTCGCCGCGGCGGCCGGGCAGTGGGGCGACTCCCCCACCCTGGCGGAGTACATCCACGGCTGGTCCCGGCGCGGGGCACTGGTCGCCGAGCTCCAGCAACTGCTCGGCCGGGAACGGCTGCTGCTCACCCCGGTGTCCGCGGAGCCCCCGTTCGAGCAGGACGCCGACATCGCGAGCCCCGAGCGGGCCGCGCAGCTCGTGGCGGCGATGTGGCCGATGGCCGCCGTCCCGATCCTCGGCTTCCCGGCGGCCACCGTGCCCAGCGCCCTCGTCGACGGCCTGCCGATGAGCGTGCAGCTGATCGGCGGGCGCTTCGAGGAGGAGATGGTGCTCGACGCCGCCCAGGCCGTCGAGGACCGAACCCCCCGGCTGATCCCCGTACTCTGAGCCGGCACGCGGGCGCGAAGAACACGAACGAGGGCCTTGCGGCTCGAGACGGATCGCAACATCCGTACCGAGCCGCAAGGCCCTCGTGCCGTGTCACGGCCGCCCGCCGTAAAACGTCGTCGCCCGGGGCGGGGGTCGACCCCCGCCCCCGGCGCAACCCACACCGGGCGCCCCCCACGGCCGG
>NZ_JBVJMD010000135.1:0-4630 GCF_055584385.1 Streptomyces sp. NPDC104096 | reverse complement strand
CACCACTGCACCAGCGCCAGAACCTCACCCACGACACCGTGCACACGGTCCGCGGTCTCCGTACCGGACCCGGACCCCACCGGGCACGGAACGACCGTCACCACCGCGACTTCGGGAAGGGCCGGCTCGGCGGACAGAGCGGCCAGGTCCGCGTAGCTCCGTAGGTCGAGCCCGGCGGCAGCGTCGACCTCGGTGAGGGCCGCGGGCTGCCATGCGAGGCCGAACAGCGAGTCTTCGGCACGCCTGTCGGAGCCGCCCGCCACGAGCAGTTGCTCGCGTGACACCGGCCGCAGCGACAGTGAGCCGACCGTGGCCACCAGACCACCCGAGGTGTCGGCCACGGTCAGCGACACCGCGTCCGTACCCGTGCGGGAGATCTTGACCCGCAGCGCCGTCGCCCCCGCGGCACGCACACCCACTTCGGACCAGGCGAAGGGCAGCAGCGGCCCGTCGACGACGGGGACGAGCCCGCCCGCGCCGATCGCGTGGAGCGCCGCGTCCAGCAGCGCCGGGTGCAGGGCGAACGCGCCCGCCTCCGTGCCCTCGGGGAGGGCGACCTCGGCGAGCACCTCGTTCCCGCTGCGCCACACCGACCGCAGGCCCCGGAAAGCCGGGCCGTAGCCCAGGCCAAGTCCGTCCAGCTCCTCGTAGAACCCGGTCAGGTCGACGGCCTCGGCACCCGCCGGCGGCCACGCGCCGAAGGCTGCGCCGTGCGGCGGCTCGGGCAGCGCGTCCGTCAGGAAGCCGACCGCGTGCCGTACCCACGGCGCGTCGTCCGGGGCGTCCTCCCGGCGCGAGTGCACGCTCAGCGCGCGCCTGCCCGGCTCCTCCGCGGCCCCGACCCAGACCTGCACGGCCACGCCACCGCGCTGCGGGACGACCAGCGGTGCCTCCAGCGTCAGGTCCTCGACCTGCGCGCAACCGGCCTCGTCGCCCGCACGCACCACCAGTTCCACCAGCGCGGTACCCGGCAGCAGCACACTGTCCATGACCGTGTGGTCGGCGAGCCAGGGATGCGTCCTGAGCGACAGCCGCCCGGTGACCAGCAACCCGTCGGCACCGGGCAGCGCGACCACTGCGCCGGCCAAGGGGTGCTCCGCCGCTCCCAGCCCGAGTCCCGTGGCGGCGGCGCTGCCGGTGAACTCCTCGGGCGCGTCCAGCCAGTAGCGCTCGTACTGGAAGGCGTAGGTCGGCAGGTCGACGCGGCGGGCGCCGGGGAAGAGCGCCTGCCAGTCCGGGGAGACGCCGTGTGCGTGCAGTTCGGCGAGCGCGGTGACGACGGACTGCGGCTCGGGGCGGTCGGTCCGTACGACGGGGACGGTGACGATGTCCGAGCCGTCGAGGCAGCCTTGGACGAGGGAGCTGAGCACACCACCCGGACCGATCTCGACGAAGGTCGCCACGCCCAGCTCATGCAGGGTCCCGATCCCGTCGGCGAAGCGGACCGCCTCGCGGACATGCCGGACCCAGTACTCGGGCGTGTACGGCTCGGCCGGCCGGCCCGTGAGGTTCGAAACGACGGGAATCCGCGGCTCGTCGAAGGCCAGATCGCCGGCGACCTGCGCGAACTCGTCCAGCATCGGATCCATCAGTGGCGAATGGAACGCATGGCTGACCTTCAGGCGGGACGTCTTGCGCCCCTTCTCCCGGAAGGCCTCACCGATGGCGACAACCACGTCCTCGGCCCCGGAGACAACGACCGACCTCGGGCCGTTGACCGCCGCGATCCCGACCTCGCCGGTCAGGTACGGCAGCACCTCGTCCTCGGTCGCCTGTACCGCGACCATCGCACCGCCGACGGGCAGCGCCTGCATCAACGCGGCACGCGCCGACACCAGCCTCGCCGCGTCCTCGAGCGACAGCACCCCGGCCACGTGCGCGGCCGCGATCTCACCGACCGAGTGACCCGCCACGTAGTCCGGCCGGATGCCCCACGATTCGAGAAGTCGGAACAGCGCCACCTCGAACGCGAAGAGCGCGGGCTGCGCCGAACCCGTCCGGTTCAACTCCTCCGAGTCCACATCCACGGGCGCGTCCAAGAGCGCACACACCTCGTCGTAGGCCGCCGCGAACACCGGGTACGCCGCGTACAGTTCACGCCCCATGCCGATCCGCTGCGAACCCTGCCCCGAGAACAGGAAACCGGTCCTGCCGCCGGTGCCCGGTTCACCCAGGACGACCCGGGCGGACGGTGACCCTGCGGCCAACGCGCCAAGTCCTTCAAGGAGTTCGTCCCGGTTCTCCCCCACTACGACGGCCCGGTGCTCCATGGCCGAGCGTGCGGTGGCGAGCGAGAGGCCGACGTCGGCCGGCCGCAGGTCCGTGACGGTGGCCGTCGCCAGGGACAGCAGACGTCCCGCCTGTGCTCGCAGCGCCGTCTCCGTCCTGCCCGACAGTACCCACGGTACGACCGCGTCGGTGTCGGGTCCGGGCGGCAACTCCGCCAGGTCGGCAGCCTGTTCGACGATCACGTGGGCGTTGGTGCCGCTGATGCCGAAGGACGACACGGCGGCACGCCGCGGGCGGTCGGTCTCCGGCCAGTCGACGGCCTCGGTCAGCAGCCGTACATCACCGGCCGACCAGTCCACGTGCGGCGTCGGCTCGTCCACGTGCAGGGTCCGCGGCAGTACACCGTGCCGCATCGCCATCACCATCTTGATCACACCGCCGACACCCGCGGCGGCCTGGGCGTGGCCGATGTTCGACTTCAGCGAGCCCAGCCACAGAGGCCGGTCCTCCGGCCGCTCCTGACCGTACGTGGCGATCAGCGCCTGCGCCTCGATCGGATCACCCAGCCTCGTACCCGTACCGTGCGCCTCCACCACGTCGACCTGACCCGAGGACAGGCCCGCGTTCGCCAGCGCCTGCCGGATCACCCGCTGCTGCGCCGGACCGTTCGGCGCCGTCAGACCGTTCGACGCACCGTCCTGGTTCACCGCCGTACCGCGGACCACCGCCAGCACCCGGTGCCCGTTGCGACGCGCGTCGGACAGCCGCTCCACCAGCAACATTCCGACGCCCTCGGCCCACCCGGTGCCGTCGGCCCCGGCGGCGAACGCCTTGCACCGGCCGTCCGCCGACAGCCCGCGCTGACGGCTGAACTCCACGAACGTCGAGGGAGTCGCCATGACGGTGACTCCGCCGGCCAGCGCCATCGAGCACTCCCCGCTCCGCAGCGCCTGCGCGGCAAGGTGCAGCGCCACCAGCGACGACGAGCACGCCGTGTCGACCGTGACGGCCGGGCCCTCCAGGCCGAACGTGTACGAGACCCGGCCGGAGGCGATGCTGCCCGCGCTGCCGCTGCCCAGGTAGGCGTCCATGCCCTCCGGAGCCGTCGTCACGCGCCCGCCGTAGTCGTGGTACATCACGCCGGCGAAGACACCGGTCCTGCTGCCCCGCACCGTCACCGGGTCGATCCCGGCCCGCTCGAAGGCCTCCCACGACGTCTCCAGCAGCAACCGCTGCTGCGGATCCATCGCCAGCGCCTCACGCGGCGAGATCCCGAAGAAGGCCGGGTCGAATTCGGCGGCCTCGTGGAGGAAGCCGCCATGCCGCACATAGGACTTGCCGGAGCGGTCGGGGTCCGGGTCGTAGAGGTCCTCGACGTCCCAGCCGCGGTCCTCGGGGAAGCCCGAGACCGCGTCGCCGCCGGAGGCGACGAGACGCCACAGATCCTCGGGCGACCGCACGTCACCGGGGAAACGGCAGGCCATGCCCACGATCGCGATCGGCTCGTCCGTCCCGGTCACCGTGACGACCGCTGCCTCGGACCGCTCCTGGACGCCCAGTGTCTCGGCCAGCAGGAAGCGGGAGAGCGCGACGGGCGTGGGGTGGTCGAAGACCATGGTCGCGGGGAGCCGCAGCCCGGTCGCCGCGTTCAGCCGGTTGCGGAGTTCCACCGAGGTGAGCGAGTCGAAACCGGCGTCCTGGAACGCGTGTTCCGGCTGTACGGCCTGGGCCGAGGCGTGACCGAGCACGGCGGCGACCTCGGTACGCACCAGGTCCAGCACCACCTGCTCACGCCCGGCCTCCGGCAGCCCGGCCAGCCGCTGCCCCAGCGATCCCTTCGGCGCGGTCCGCGCCGCGCGCCGCGCGGCGCCCCGTACGGGTCCGCGCAACCCTCGCAGGACCGGCGGCACCCTGTCCTGCAGCCCGCCCAGGTCCAGCCGCAGCGGGGCGACGGCGGCCCGGTCCAGGGTCAGGGCCGCGTCGAACAGTCGCAGTCCTTCGCCGACGGCCAGCGGGGCCACGCCCACCCGCTCGAGCCGGGCCAGGTCCGCCCGGTCGAGCCGGTCGGCCATGCCGCCGCTCTGCTCCCACAGGCCCCACGCCAGCGACGTGGCGGGCAGCCCGCGGGCGCGGCGGGCTTCGGCGAAGGCGTCGAGGAAGGTGTTCGCCGCCGCGTAATTGGCCTGTCCCGCGCTGCCCAGGATCCCGGACACCGAGGAGAAGACGACGAACGCCGACAGGTCGCTCGTCAACTCATGGAGGTTGAGCACGGCGTCGACCTTCGGACGCAGCACCTTCTCCATGCGCTCCGGGGTGAGCGCGGCGATCACGCCGTCGTCGAGGACGCCGGCCGTGTGCACCACGGCCGTGACCGACGTGCCGGACAGTACCTCGGCAAGGG
>NZ_JBVJMD010000134.1:0-4632 GCF_055584385.1 Streptomyces sp. NPDC104096 | reverse complement strand
CGGCCTCGCCGAATCCCTGGACGCCCTAGAACACCGGCGCACGACGACAACCGCCGACGACGCCTGACTCCCCTCGCGCAGAGTCGCATCATGCGGATGCGGTGCGGCCCGCCCCGAACCACGCCGACGGCGGGCAACGGGTCAGTCTCGGCCCGAGTCCACGTCCGTTCATGACGCTCCCACAGGAAGAGACCCCGTCTTCGCTGAAGGGAAAGACGCCAGCCCCCGAGCGCCGCAACGGGAGGTGGTCGCCACACGGGCCGCCGCCGGTTGCGAGATGTCCCGTTCGCCGGTCGAGCGGGTGGGGCGAAAACGCGGACCGCTCCAGCCATCGACTATCAGACCTGTTCAGAGCTGTGATCAGTTGGCGGGACAGAGGCTGCGCAACCGGATGAGCACGCCACGCAGCCCAAGCCCCGCCACGCAGCCGGCGGGCCTCTTGTCGAAACGCGTGGCCAGCAACCGGGCGTGCCACCAGATCTCCGTCCCGTCGATGATCCCGGTCTGGCCCTCGACGCCCAGGTACTCGACGACTTCGGCAAGCATGCGCAGCCGGACGCCCAGCGCGACCGTGCATCCCCGCTGCGCGCGCAGGGGACGCACCTCCCCGATGGCACGGGTGATGGTGGAACGGTCCGCGCCGCACCAATAGGCCAGCACGTCATGAGTGGTGCCATGGCACAGACTCACCAGCGGGGCCGACAGCCGGTCGACGAACACAATCCCGTGCTTCGCCTCGGCTCCCACAACCCGCCGCCCGGCCGAGGCGTCAGGCATGCCTAATGCTGTGCGCGCCGGCGATCCCCCTCTGCGACAGTCCTGTGACCCGGTACGCCGTCACGATCAACGTACGCGCCTCCAGTTCCTACCATGCCCAGTTCAACGAGGTACCCGGCCACCGAGCCACGGCCAACCGTGCAAGAGGTCGTCAGTGCCGTCCGCCCGCGAACCGTCCGGCGTCCTGGGGGACGAACCGCAGATACGGAAGCTCCGTTCGTTCGACCGTGGTGCGGAGCAGTCTCAGCAGAGCCCCGGGATCAGGCGGCGTTCCACTGGTGGGGGCGGGCGCCGCGCCATTCGATCCAATGGTCGTCGTCCATCACGGGATCGGGGTCGTCGATGCCTGCGTTCTGGAGGAAGACGACGAGGTCGTGGTCGCTGTAGGCGGTGCCGAGGATCTCGTCCCAGCCGTGGGAGTGCACCGTCACCCTCCGCCCGCCCGAACGGGAAAGAGGATGCACGACGATCGGCGCTCGGCTGGTGACCATGGCGTCCGACGAGTACCCCACCGGCCCGCCCAAGGAAACGGTCCTGAGCCCCTCGAGACACAACCGGACACCCCCATCTCTGCACCGCCCTGTTCGGGTCGGCGACCGCCACGGTCGGCTGCCGTCCAGGCCCCGCTGGAGGAGCCGGTGCCGGTGGCCGGGCCGCGCAGGACGGTGGTCCGCCGTGAGGACGGGGTGCCGGTGGAGGTCCTCGGACCGGATTACCGGCGGGTCGCGGCCGCGCTCGACGAGGCCAGCGAGGACAGTCCCACCACACGGCAGACGGTGGTGGCATTGGGCTGCGACACCTCGGTCGCGTCCCAGGTCGAAGGCACCCGGGCGAGGTCGAAGCAATTGGTGGAGCGGGGTTGGCTGGCCGAGGACACTCGCCCTGGGGCCCGTCATCCGCGCGCGGACGGACCGGACGTGGCGCCGGTACGCGTATCGCTCTCAGGTTCCGTCAGCGGACGAAAGGGTCGTACGGGCTTCTCAAGCGCGTCGGTCTGGGTAGCGCCGTCCGTGGATTTCGCGTCATGTCCGCTCTCTCTTGGGAAAGACGTACTCGTCGAGAAGCAGGCCGACGGCAGCGGCCGCCGGGATGGCGACAAGCGCGCCGATGATGCCCAGGAGCGCGCCGCCGACCAGCACGGCGAGGATGGTGACCAGTGGGTGGACGTCGACGGCGAACTTCATGGCCCTCGGCACGATGAGATAGTCCTCGGCGAGGCGGAAGACGATGTAGAAGACGGCTGTCGCGATCGCTATCGGAAGGGACACGGACAGCGCGACGAGGCTGACGACGATGCCGGCGAGGGTCGAACCGACGATCGGAATCAGGTCCATCAGGGCGGTGAAGATGCCCAGGGCAGCGGGATACGGGACACCGAGGGCCGCGCACCAGCCGTAGGTCGCCACCCCGGCGATCCCCGAGGTGACGAGGTTGCCGAGCATGAACTTGCCTATCCGGCTCATGATCTCTTCGGTCACGCCCTCGACCCGCTCGCGGCGGCTGGCCGCCACGAAGCGGAAGCAGAACTGTTTGACGGCCGGCAGCGCCGCCATGCAGTAGAGGGTCACTATGATCACGATCGCCCCGGCGGTGAGAGCGCTCAGGACCATGCGGCCCGCGCCCAGGACTCCGCCGGCCAGGCCGGTCGCTCCGCCGCCCGAGTCGATCTCTCGCTTGGCCGTCTCGACCAGGTGATAGCGGTCCTCCAGGCGCCCGATCGCCGAGTGGTGGTTGTGAAGCTGTTGCAACCAGCCCGGCACGGCATCGACCAGTGCAGAGATCTCCCTGGTCACCGGCGGGACGACCAGAGCCAGGAAACCGCCGAGCACCAGCAGGAATCCCGTCAGCACGATCACAACGGCCCAGCCGCGCCGCAGACCCCGGCGCGTGAACCACACGACGAGCGGTTCCAGGCTGATCGCGATGAACACGGCCAGCAGCAGCAAGGTCAGCACCGAACTGACCCGCAGAACCGTCTGGACCGCCAGCCACGCCATGCTCGCCCCCAGGCCCAGGGCGAACCCCACGGCCACCCACGACCGCCCCCGTCCGCGGGAATCCCGGCGCGAAGGCTGAGGGAGCTCGGGCCAGAACGCCGGTACGCCCGCCGCGGGGCCTGCGTCAGGGGCGTGCCCGCCCGTCGCCTCCACGGCGCCGTGCTCCTCACGAGCGGCCCCGGGCCCGGACTGCGCAGACATCGCGACGCCTCTCCTCGGCTGGCTCGGACGAGCGCCGGTGTCACCGGGGCATCGTCCGAGGCCGGTTGGTGGCAGTCCTCGCCGAGTACCCAGACACTCCTCCGAAACCACGCGCGGCAACTGAGTGCCCACACAAGGAGGTGCGCCACCGGCATGGCGGGCCAACACAACGCCGGCAGCCCGCCCGGATCGGCGGTCCCTGGATACCGGGGCGGGGTGCCGCCAGCGGCAGCTCCGCCGGTCCTCCCCCACTCGCCAAAAACTTCCTGCAGCCGGCTTCCGAGCGTGGGAGGGCGCTCCGCCAGGGGCTTAAGACGCTGGTGACACGGGTACGGCGTCACAGTTTCGCGACATATCGTTACTTAACGACACACGGGCGTGCTGAGTGTGCCTGCCGGTACGCCCTCCCTGCGTCGACCAAGAAAGGAGTGAGCGGGAACGCTCGCTTCGGCATGAAGCGGAAGACGGCCTTCGGCGTCACCGCCCTCATCGCGGTCACGGCCGCGACCCTGCCGGCGGCTGCCTCCGCCGCTCCCAGGGACTACGGGAGTGTGGTCTCCCGCAACGAGATCGGCTCTCCCGACGTCGAACTGCACAACGGCCCGTTCGCTGCGGTGGGCCTCGAGGGCACGATCTCCCAGCCGCCGTACGGGACCGGCAGCCTCGGCATCCAGGGGGCGAACGCCTCCACCACCCTGCCACCAGGTGCGGAGAAAGCGCTCTTCGGCGACGAAGTCGACTTCCTCGGCCAGAAATTCCTCGACCTGGGCCAGGTCGGCTTCCACGTCTTCCAGACCGCCTTCAACGTGGAGAACGGCGGCGTGAACAACATGCCGAACATCTCCATCGAGATCAATCCGCGCATCAGCGGGCACCCGCTCGACATCTTCGCCACGCTCGTGTGGAACCCGCAGGGCAGCCTGCCCAACCGCTGGAGCCCGTACCTGAACGCCGCCACGATCGGCAGCTGGTACATCACGGGCGACACGGCCACCACCATCGGTGTCTGCGCCCAGAGCGCGCCCTGCACCCTCTTGGACCTCAAGGCCGCTTTCCGCACCGCCCACACCCAGCGACCATCGACACCGTCGGCATCAGCATGGGCCGCGGCTACCCGTGGTCCGGCGCCGTCGATGGCCTGCGCATCAGCGGCAACATCTACGACTTCGAAACCAGCGGCGTCGTATCCCGCCGCGTCGGCGGCTGAGCCGCACAGGGACCGGCGCACGAGCCGGACCTCCGGATCACCGAGCGGCGAAACGCCAGCGGTGACCCGACGGCCGCCGGGACGGAAGACCATTCCGCCCCGGCGGGCTTCAAGTCTCGCCACCCCCCATGATCAGAGCCGGTCCGGCATGCTGTGGCGGCCGTGGAGGTTGTCGGCTCCACGGGTGGTGTCGCGGTCGCGGGCGGCCGAGGCGGCGGCGCAGGCGAGGACGGTGGCGATGACTCCGGTGATGAGGTTGCTGGTGATGGAGCGTGTATGGGCGACGTCGCCGGCGACGACCCAGGGGGCGACGCAGGTCCAGATGCCGATGGCCGCGGCGGCCCAGGCCATGGAATGGGTGCGTTCGTAGGAGTTGCCGAGACCGCCCAGGAGCAGCATGTAGGCGATGCCGGCGATGAGGTTGGTGACGGCGAGGGTGGTGAAGCCGTT
>NZ_JBVJMD010000133.1:0-4803 GCF_055584385.1 Streptomyces sp. NPDC104096 | reverse complement strand
GATCGTCTGGGCTCGCGGGGTGGCGGCGACGCGGTCGTGCCGGGCGCGCAGTTCCACCAGGTCGGGGTGTTCCTCGATGGGTGCGGCGCGATGGGTCGATGCCATGGTGACCTCCTCAGGAAGAATGGCTCTCCACCCAGTACCCATAAAAGCGACATAATCATATAAATAGATTGACTCTCCCGTTGCGGCAGCCGGATCCTGGCCAGTTGCAGCCTTCGCCGGACCCGTCCGGGCTTCGCGCCGTCGGGCCCGCTTTCTTGATCTTTACCCCACGAGACACTGGATGGCCTGGCTGCTGCATCCGCCCTGGAACACGCAGATCAGCAGTACCCGAGTGACGCGCGCGGACAAATCTGGTCTCATCCGGTGGAGCCGCAGGTAGCCGCTCCAGGCTCCTGCGAGCCGGGAAGCGGCTGCTGGCCGCAGGTCAGAAGGTGCCCTGTTCGCAGATGCGGCGGGCGACCTCGCGGAGTTTGATGTTCTCCTCCTGCGAGTAGCGGCGCAGCACGTCGAAGGCTTCTTCTTCGGTGAGGTGGCGGGCGCCCATCAGGATGCCCATGGCCTCGCCGATGGTGTGGCGGGTGGCGACGGCCTGTTCCATCTGGGCGTGGGTGCGGGCGGCGGAGAAGGCGACCGCGGCATGGGAGGCCAGCAGCCAGCCGGCCGTCTCGTTGGTGGCGGTGAACGTGCCGGGTTCGCGGGAGTAGAGGTTCAGGGCGCCGAGGTCCCGCTCCTCGGTGTACAGCAGGAAGCCCATCATGCTGCCCACCCCGAGCTTGTGGGCCTGGGGGGGCGTAGGCGGGCCAGCGCTGGTGTTCGGCGGTGAGGTCGGCGATGCGGAAGACCCGCTCGCCGTGCGAGCTGCGGGCGGCGTCGAAGCAGGGGCCTTCCCTCAGGCGTTCCTGGAGCTCGTCGCTGTCGATGACCAGCTGGTGAGTGGGGGCGAGGCTCTCGACGCGGCCGTCATGGAGCACGAGGACGCCGGCCGCGTCGCAGCCGTCGACCAGCTCGGTGGCCGAAGCGGCGATCCGTTCCAAGGTGGCGGCCACCGAGTCCTGTGCAAGCAGGTCTCGTGCCATCGACGCCATCTGCTGCGCGAAGTGACCCCAGTCCACCGCGTTCTCCCTCTCGTCCCGCCCGGGCCGGCCTCCTGCCCCAGCCTTCCACGAAACCGCCCTGAGGCAGGGCAGGAAGGTCAGGCCGGGAGGGTGACTCCTGGTGCCGTAGGCGGGCGTAGGCTCGAAGAGCGGAGGTCACAGGGGACGTGATGGGTCGCTGGGGTGCTTGGCCACGGCTTTCCCCCGAGCCGCGAGTTGTCGGCCAGGAGCCCGGGCCTCCGTCGGGGAGCCCGACCGGCTACGCGCAGGCCGGGCTCATCCGCGGCATGAACGGCCACCCCGTCGAGACCGGACCCGGCGGCCATGAAGATCATCTGGCCCCGTCGTCAGATGCTGCTTTGCAGCGCCCGCGCTGGCGTGCTCCCACGGACTGTGTCGTCGGTGCCCGGGTGCCATTCAGCCAGGACGATGGTGGCATCGTCCCGCAACTGGCCGTGGTGGTGGTCGAGGACGCCGTGGATGAGGCAGCGCAGGACTTCGGGGGCCGGTTCGCCCGCGGTTAGCGCACGGGCCGCCGAGTACCTCCCGCCCCACGAGTCGAACGTCGTGGCGGGCCCTTCGGAGGCGGCTGCCGTGGCACGGGGTCGCCGTGCGGGACCCGGTCTCGATTTCCGGCCGGCCTTCGTGGGGCACGCCCGCCCATGGGTACTCGGAAGGCGGAGAAAGGAGCGTTCGAAGGCGGAGAAAGGAGCGTTCACGATGACGACTCCCGATCCCGAGCCCAGGCGCACGACCGGGCTCGAACCAGGCGGCGGGATGCCATCAGGCCAGACGTCGCTCGCCGAAGAAAACTCCTTCGGTATCTCCCACCCCCGAGCCACCGAACCACACAAGGGCGCCGTTAGCGCGGGGTCAGTCGTCGTGGTGGCCGTACATGCCGCGGATTTCCGCCTCGCTCTCGCCGCGGTAGGTGACGTGCCAGTGCATGTGCTTGGACTCCTGGTACAGGCCCAGATTCGTCGTGACCGAACACGACCCGTGCTCCTTCTCCACCCCGGCGGCCACCTCCCGCACCACCGCGACGACGTCGTGCAGCAGGTCCTCATCCGCGCTACCGAGGTCGCTGAGCGAGGGGACGTGCTCCTTGGGGATCACCACGATGTGCACCGGGTATGACGGGTTGGTGTGGTGGAAGGCCAGCACCCGCTCGGTCTCCCTCACCTTCTCGATGGGAACCGCGCCAGCCAGCGCCTGGTGGCAATAGAAGTCGGAGACTGTCGAGGTACCGGTCACAGATGCGCACCTTCGCTGAGCAGCGATGTCGGAAGACCACCTGCCCGACGAAATCGCCGGGCAGGCACCAACGCCAGCGTAGCGATCCGCCGACCTGTAGCCGAATTCCCCAACAACCCCCTAAAGAATAGTCATTCGAATAAATCGCGCGTGCATGACCCGACCCTGGCACTCAACCATCGAACCAACCGAAACTCAAAGGATCTGAACCTTCGACGGCTTGACCTACAGCTCCTGCTGGTCAAAGCGTCAGCGGCACGCCGTCGGCGTCCATCGCAGACCCAGGCAAGACGTCACGTCAGGCTGAGGGTTCTCTGAATGGAGTCGCGTACCGAGTCATCCGTCTCGTTCGCCAGATACCGGCTGAGGGCCTCTCGGCGCTGGGCAGGGAGCTGCCGACCTTGCGGAGTGCGTGTCGTCATGAGGATGGCGGCGAGGGAGCGGATCCCGGGCACTGGATCGGCGAGGGCCGTGGTGAGTAGGTCTCGGCCGTGTTCTCCCTGGGCAGCAAGGGCACGGAGGATCGCTTCTCGGACGGCTGGGTGAGGCTCTGTGGTCAGTGCGTGCAGCAGTGTGCCGGGCAGGTCGGTGCTCGGGGCTGGGTGGGTGATGAAGGTATAGGCGGCGGCCCGCCGCCGTGTCGGAAGTTCGTCATCCAGGAGTGTGGCCACAAGCTCGGCCTCGTTGCCGGACATCTGGTCGGCGAACCAGGTGAGGTCCCGGTGTCCGGTCAGGGCGAAGTCGAGCCATCGCTCGTACCAGGACAGGAAGTCGGAGTCGGTGTGAAAGCGGGGAGCGAAGAACCCCTCGCCGTTGACCTCGACCAGGCGCCCGCGCCCGGGGCCTGTGACGACAAGCAGCGTGAAGTCGCTGCAGCCCCGGTAGACGACCGTGATGGTGCCGGGGAAAGAGCCTGTGAACTCGCCTTGGTCAGCGGGGCCTTGGGGGATATCCAGGTCGGGGACGATCGGGAACGATTCGGTGAGCCGTCCCATGCCGGTCTGCCGGCTGACCCACTGCTTCATCGGCAGGAGCCCATAGGTGGGACCGTATCCGCCGTGGCCGATACGGGTGAGGAACTGGCGGAATTCCTCAGGCAGTCGGACGCCGTGGCTGTCCTCGAAATCCGAGATCTGTGCTTCGGTGAGCGGGGGGCCAAGTACGGCCTTCTCCGTTACCGGCAGTGCGGAGAGTTTGGTGTGGATCCGGGTGATCCTGGCGTTCACCGGTGCGTCTTCTCATGTCGGATGAAAGTACGAGGCGACCATAGTGCATGATCGCGCCACCTGGTTGTTATCAGTTTGCGTCGAACACGGCAAGACGGCGCCGGAGTTCCAGGTTCTCCCCATGGGCCACCCCCAGGGCCTTCCGGAGCCGGGTGATTTCCTCTCGGTGAGCCTGCTGCTGTTGTGACAGGCGTGCGCTCAGCGCGCGCACGGCAGCCGAGGTCGACGACGGCGCTGCGGTGTCTGCCTGGCGCACACCGGGAACCTGGCCGTCCTTCGCGCGATGGCGTTCGATCGCCCTTCGGAGCTGCGGGTGTCTGCCGAGGAAGTCGGTACTCACTCCTGCCTCACGGGCAACGGCGGTGAAGCTGAGGGCTTGGCCGGTCTTGACGATCTGGGCGGTAAGAGGCGCAGCACGACGTGATCAGTCGCGGGGTCGTTCAAACACGGCAGTGGCGTTCGCCTCGTACGCCAGGCTGGAGATCACGTCGGCGTAGCCCCGGTCCAGTATCTGCCGTTCACGTGCAGTGAATGAGGGCATGGTCGGCCTCATGATCGGGGTTCGTGGTCGCCCGGGTCGCGACGGATCAACCGGGCGTTCCTCAGCGGCCTCTTCAGCATTGGCGTAGTTCCTCTGCCCAGGCGCGAAGATGGTCTTCGAGGGCGAGGTTGTGGCCGCGGGCCACGGCCGGCAGCAGTTGGGCGCACATGGTTGCTTCGGCGGCGAGGCCGGCGGGGCTGTCCAGGATCGGGAAGACGGCGCGGACGCGGGCGGTGGTGTCCGGCTGGAGCAGTGTGTAGGCGTAGAGCGTGACGGCGTCGACCCCCCTCCGGCGCTTGGCTTATCTAGAGGTCGTACCCGTTCATGCTGTTCAGGCGGATGCATAGTAGTGAGAGACGTCAGGAACGTGGTCCGGCAAAGCAGTGGTTCCGTGGTTGTCTACGTTTGCGTGGGGTCGTTTCGACGTGAGTGCGGGAGCCACCATCTGACCGACGCCGCACCAGAGATGGAGCCCAGCAGTCGAACGTCCCCGAGCCCGGTGCCGCGTGAGCCGCCTCAACTGATCCAATAAGTTGACGATTACTCGTGAAGCGCTGGCCTGCGGCGCTATGCTGCTGTGTCGTGCAGGAGACGCGCCTCGACACCGCTCGGATCCGGGCGGCTCGCCAGGTGATCGACCCGGTCTTTCTCGACACTCCGCTGTACCGCTGCGAGGCGCTGG
>NZ_JBVJMD010000132.1:0-4948 GCF_055584385.1 Streptomyces sp. NPDC104096 | reverse complement strand
CAACAATAACAAAACAACCCCCCCCCCCCCCCAAAACCCCACCACCGCCCACACCCGGCCCCCCCCCCCCGGCCGCCGCACCGCGGGGGCCCCCCCCCCCGGGCCCCCCGCCCCACGGCACGGTACCTGCGGACCGTTTCTAGGACAGGGACCGCCACGCCCCGACCAGGGCCTGCCTCAGTACGCCGATCTCCTCCGGGCTCAGGCCGTCGACCATGCGCTCCTCGAGGCGGCGGGCGGGCTCGGCGTACTCGGCGAGCAGCAGCCGCCCCGGTTCGGCGAGCACGATGAGACGTTCGCGGCGGTTGGCGGGATTGGGCTCGCGGCGGATCAGGCCCCGGCTCTCCAGGGTGCGGACCATGTCCGCCATCGACTGGGCGGTCACGAAGGAGTCGCGCGCGAGCTGCGCGGCCGAGATGCCGTCGTGCCGCTCCAGCACCGTCAGGGCGGTGTACTGCAACGCCGTGATCCCGGCGGGCTTGACCAGCTCCTCCAGGCGGGCGCGCACCGCCAGCTCCGTCCTCTTGAGCAGGTAGAGCAGCGAGGTGCTCACGTTCGTCCTCCCGTTGCGGCGGTTCTTGTGCGGGGCGGACCCGCCCGTTCCCCGTACCGGGTGCCGCCGGGTGGCGGCGGCACGCTCTCACCCTAAGGCATTGACAGGAATCCTGATGATTGCTGAGACTGGCGTTCATCAGGATTCCTGTCGATGCCGCGTCCCGGCGGCGTCCTTCGGCGTCCCCCGCCACCTCTCCCCTTCTCCCTTTCACCACGTACGAGAGGCACCTCTGATGGATCTCCAGGGCAAAGTCGCCGTCGTCACCGGCAGCGGACGTGGTCTCGGACTCGCCTACGCGCAGGCCCTCGCCGCGGCGGGCGCCGCCGTCGTCGTCAACGACGTCGACCAGGCGGTCGTCGACTCCGCCGTCGCCGCCGTCCGCTCCGAAGGCGGCAAGGCGGCCGGTGTCGTCGCGGCCGTGGGCGACGGCGAGGCGGCCCGACGGCTGGTGGACACGGCGGTCGAGGAGTTCGGCCGCCTGGACGTGCTGGTCACCAACGCCGGCATCCTGCGCGACCGCGTGCTGTGGAAGATGACCGACGACGACTTCGACGCCGTCGTCCGCGTGCATCTGCGCGGCACCTTCACCTGCGCCCGTGCCGCCGCCGTCCGTATGCGCGAGCAGGGCACCGGCGGCCGGCTGATCCTGATCTCCTCGCCCGCCGGACAGCGCGGCAACTTCGGCCAGACCAACTACGCAGCCGCCAAGGCCGGCATCGTCGCCATGGCCCGCACCTGGGCCCTGGAGCTGGGCCGCGCGGGAATCACCGTCAACGCCGTCGTCCCCGTCGCGGCCACCGAGATGACCAGGACCATCCCGGCCTTCGCGCCGGTCATCGAGGAGTCCGAGCGCACCGGCCGGCCGCTGCCGGACTGGCTGCGCAAGGACGAGGGCCTCGGCACCGTCGAGGACGTCGCGGGACTGATCACCTTCCTGGCCTCGGACAACGCCAAGGACGTCACAGGGCAGGCCATCGGCATCGGCGGCGACCGCCTGGCGCTGTGGGCGCACCCCAAGGAGAAGACGGTCGCCTTCGCCGACGGCGGCTGGAGTGCCGACACGATAGCCGCCGAGTGGCCGGGCGGTGTCGGAGCCGAGCCCGAGACCTACGGCATCCCCGCGCCCAAGACCCCGGAGGCATGAGATGGGCGACCTCGCACCGGATCTCGCACAAGATCTCGTACCCGACCTCGCACTGGACCTCGACCGGCTGACCGCCATCGACGTACACACGCACGCCGAGGTCTCCAAGGACGGCCACGGGGCCCTGAGCCCCGAACTCTTCGGCGCCTCCGCGGACTACTTCAAGGCCCACGGCCACCGGCAGCCGACCATCGACGAGATGGCCGCTCACTACCGCGAACGCCGCATGGCCGCCGTGGTGTTCACCGTCGACGCCGAACACGCCACCGGCCACCCCCGGATCTCCAACCAGGAGATCGCCGAGAGCTGCGCCGCCCACGCCGACGTCCTGATCCCCTTCGCCAGCATCGACCCGCACAAGGGCCGGGCGGGTGTACGGGAAGCACGACGACTGGTCGAGGAGCACGGGGTCCGCGGCTTCAAGTTCCACCCGAGCCTCCAGGCGTTCGCCCCGAACGACCCGCTCGCCTACCCCCTCTACGAGGCCATCGAGGAACTCGGCGTACCCGCCCTGTTCCACACCGGCCAGACCGGCATCGGCGCGGGCGTCCCGGGCGGCGGCGGCATCCGGCTGAAGTACTCCGACCCCATGCTGGTCGACGACGTAGCCGTGGACTTCCCCGAACTGCGGATCATCCTCGCCCACCCGTCCTTCCCGTGGCAGGACGAGGCCCTGGCGGTGGCGACCCACAAGCCCCACGTCCACATCGACCTGTCCGGCTGGTCCCCGAAGTACTTCCCGCCCCAGCTCGTGCGCTACGCCAACTCCCTGCTCCAGGACAAGGTCCTCTTCGGCTCCGACTACCCCGTCATCACCCCCGACCGGTGGCTCGCCGACTTCGAGAAGCTCGACATCAAGCCCGAGGTCCGGCCGAAGATCCTCAAGGAGAACGCCGCCCGTCTGCTCGGCCTGCTCACGGACTGAAGGAGCCGTTCGTGCTGAACCAAGGCATCGGTTCCTGGCCGGCGCGCCGGGCCCGCAAGACGCCCGAGCGGATCGCCGTCGTCCACGAGGACCGCACCTGGACCTACCGGGAACTCCACGAGCGCGTCCTGCGCCTCGCCGACGTCCTGCGCGGCCTCGGCGTCGGACGCGGCGACCGCGTCGCGTACCTGGGCCCCAACCATCCGACGTTCCTGGAGACCCTGTTCGCCGCCGGCGCCCTCGGCGCGGTCTTCGTCCCGCTCAACACCCGGCTGGCGGCCCCGGAACTGGCCTACAACCTGACCGACTCGGGCAGCACCGTCCTCGTCCACGCCCCCGGACAGGCCGACGCGGCCCGCGCCGCGACGGCCGAGGCCGGGGTACGGCACCGGATCGCACTCGCGGGCCACGACGGCGACGGGGCGCTCGGCTACGAGGCACTCCTGACCGGAGCCCGTACCGGCCCCCTGGACGAGCCCGTGGTCCCGGAGGACCCGTGCATCATCATGTACACCTCCGGCACCACCGGTCGCCCCAAGGGTGCCGTCCTGTCCCACGGCAACATCACCTGGAACAGCGTCAACGTCCTCGTCGACACCGACCTGGCCGGCGACGAGGTGACGCTCGTCGCGGCACCCCTGTTCCACACCGCCGGCCTCAACATGACCTGCCTGCCCACCCTGCTGAAGGGCGGCCGGGTGGTGCTGCTCGGCGCCTTCGACCCGGACCGCGTCCTGGAGCTCGTCGAGAGCCTGCGGGTGACGTACCTGTTCGGCGTCCCCACGATGTACGACGCCATGGCCGCCCGGCCCCGCTGGGCGACCACGGACCTGTCCAGCCTGCGCACTCTCAACTGCGGCGGCGCTCCCGTCCCCGCACGCACCATCGACACCTACCTCGCGCGCGGTCTGGCCTTCAGCCAGGGATACGGCATGACCGAGGCGTCTCCCGGAGTCCTCTACCTGGACAAGGAACAGACCTCCGCCAAGGCGGGCTCCGCCGGTGTGCCGCACTTCTTCACCGACACCCGCGTGGTCCTGGCCGACGGCCGCGAGGCCGGTCCGGGGGAGCGCGGCGAGATCCTCGTCCAGGGCCCCAACGTCATGACCGGCTACTGGGGCCGGCCCGAGGACACCGGAGCCGCCTTCACCGACGGCGACTGGCTGCGCACCGGCGACATCGTCACCACCGACGCGGACGGCTACGCCTACATCGTCGACCGGGTCAAGGACATGTTCGTATCGGGTGGCGAGAACGTCTACCCGGCCGAGGTCGAGGACGTCGTCCTCACCCACCCCGCCGTCGACGAGTGCGCGGTCATCGGGGTGCCCGACCAGGTGTGGGGCGAGGTCGGCCGTGCCGTCGTGGTCCTCAGGCCCGGCTCCCGTGCCGACGAGCAGGACATCCTCGGCCACCTGGCGGGCCGGCTCGCCAAGTACAAGATCCCCAAGTCGGTGGTGATCACCGACGCCCTGCCCCGTACGGCCTCCGGGAAGATCATCAAGCCCGCCGTCCGCGACCTCCACGCGCAGGTGGCCGAGGACCACTCCCCGTCGTAGCGCACTCCGCCGCACCCCACCACGCACGGCCGTACCCGTTGCGCACCGCAGCCTGTCGCGGGCCGTAGCCGCGGTCACCGCGTCATCGAATCACCGTGTCCTCGAATCACCGTGTCCTCGAATCACCGCGTCATCGAACACGGTGTCACCACGTCATTTGCGCCATCGAGAGGATCCACCATGTCCACCACCGCCATCGGCATCGACGGACTCAAGGCACTCAGCGGCACCGATCTCGGCCGCACCGAGTGGCGCGAGATCACCCAGGACCGGGTGAACACCTTCGCCGACGCCACCGACGACCACCAGTGGATCCACACGGACCCCGAGAAGGCCAAGGACGGCCCCTTCGGCGGTCCGATCGCCCACGGTTACCTCACGCTCTCCCTGATCATCCCGCTCTTCGGGGAGCTGCTCGACATCACCGGCATCTCCATGAGCGTCAACTACGGCCTGGACAAGGTGCGTTTCCCCGCTCCCGTGCCGGTCGGCGCGAAGATCCGACTGCACGGCGCCGTCGGCGACGTGGAGGACGTCAAGGGCGACGGCGTGCAGATGCCGCTGACCTTCACCGTCGAGGTCGAGGGCAGCGACAAGCCGGCCTGCGTCGCCCAGGCCGTCTACCGTCACTACGCCTGACCTGGGGGTCGCCCCGTGTGGGAGTCGCCCGGGGCGGGGGTCGACCCCCCCCCCGGGGCCCGCGGGTTTAGGGGGGGGGCCCCAAAGGGGGGGCGGGGGGGTGGGGAAGAAATGGGGGAGTGTTT
>NZ_JBVJMD010000131.1:0-5082 GCF_055584385.1 Streptomyces sp. NPDC104096 | reverse complement strand
CGGTCCGTCCAGGCCCTGGAGAAGGACATCCGCAACTGGATCGCCGCCTGGAACACCGACCCCAAGCCCTACGTCTGGACGAAGACCGCGGACGAAATCCTCGAACGCCTCGCCAGCTATCTGAACAGAATTCCCGACTCGGAAGACTAGCTGACGTCGTCCGGGGCCGTCCGGCATACGCACACCCTGACGGGGACTGCTGCGACCGCGCAACAGACGGCGGATCACGGGCGTTTCAGCGGCCGAGCTGGGCCCGGAGGAGGGCGGGCGCGTCGTCGGCCAGGTGCATGCGCCCGCTGTCCAGTTCGACGACGTCGAGTCCCTCGTCGATGGCGTCGGTCCGTCCGGCGAGCGCGGCACGGCTCATCCACTCGTCCTGGCTGTCGCGCAGAGCCGTGACGGGCGCCCGCAGCGGATCGTCCGTCGAGGGCCGGTAATCCTTGTGCATCGCGACGTCCGCGCGCAGTGCGGGCAGAAGCAACTCCTGCATGTCGGGGTTCTCCAGGGCCGGGTGCGCGTACCCCGCGAAGGCGCACCTGAGCCAGGAACGTCCCGTTGTCCAGGTCGTTGGCCCGGCTCTTGCGGCCGTCCTGAGGCCCCGGCGAGCCGCTGACGAACAGCCGCCCGGCGCTGAACTCGCGCGACTCGTCAAGCCTTCTGCGCCAGTTCATCTGGTCCTTCGTCACCGTTTCGTGGATTTACCGGAGCTTCGTCGATTCATGGCGGGTTCGTGATCACCAGGGGACGACGCCGTCGTCCTCGAAGAACGAACCGGTCGGGCCGCCGTCGGGCAGGGTGGCGAGCCGGATCGCTGTGGCCGCGCCCTGTTCAGGAGTGCGGGGCCCTTGGAAGCCTGTGAAGTCGGTCGCGACCAAGCCCGGGCAGGCGGCGTTGACCAGGATGTTCGTACCGGCGAACCGCCGGGCGTACTGCACGGTGAGGGCGTTGAGGAACGACTTCGACGGCGCGTAGGCAGCCATGATCGGGCCGATCTCGATGTCCGGGTCCGCCTGCCGGGTCAGGGAGCCGACGCTGCTGGAGACGTTGACGATGCGTGGCGAGGCCGAGCCCCGCAGCAGGGGCAGCATCGCGTTGGTCACCCGGACGACACCCATGACGTTGGTGTCCACGACCGTGCGGAGCACCTCCAGGTCGAGCGCGGTCGGGTCCTGCACCCACCCCGGGTCCATCTCGCCCGAGATGCCTGCATTGTTGACCAGGGCGTCCAGGCGCCCGGCCAGCCGTTCGATCAGTTCCGCGGCATCAGTGACGCTCCGGTCGTCGGTCACGTCCAGCGGTACCCCGAACGCGTCCACGCCGACGGCGCGCAGCTTCCCGACGGCGGTCTCGCGTCGGGCAACGTCGCGGGCTCCCACGCCCACGCGGTACCCCAGGCCGCCCAGCCCGGCCGCGATCTCGTACCCGATGCCCTTGTTCGCGCCGGTCACCAGCGCGATCATCGTTTCGCTCATGCTGATGATGCTGGCTCGCGGACGAGGGGCGCGGCCAACACCGATACGGTGTCCTGTCATACCTGCCGGGTATCACCGCCGTATGCTGCGGCCGTGGACACCCTGGAAACCCGCGAGCTGAGGTACTTCGTGGCCGTCGCCGAGGAACTGCACTTCGGGCGCGCCGCCGAGCGCCTCGGCATGGCCCAGCCGCCGCTGTCGCGGGCGATCCAGCAGCTCGAACGGCGCCTGGGGGTCTGCCTGCTGCAGCGCAACCGCCGTGGTGTCCGCCTGACCGGTGCGGGAGAGGTGCTGCTGCACGAGGGCCGGGCGGCCCTCGACGCGACCGCTGCCGCCGCTCGCCGCACCCGGCGTGCCGGCGGTGCCGACAGCCCTGGCGGCCCGCGCGGTCGGCTGGTCCTCGCGGTGAAGGCTGCCGCCTCCCACGAACTGCTGCGGAAGCTTCTCGACGCCTACGCGGCCGAGCCCGACAGTGCCGAGATCGAGGTGCTGCCGTGCGGCATCTGCGAGCAGGAAGAGCTGCTGCGCGACGGACGCGCCGATGTCGCGCTCATGCACACGCCGTGGAACTCCCTCGCCGGGTTCGACAGCGAGGCACTGACGACCGAGGGGCAGGTCGCCGTCCTGCCCGCCGGGCACCCCCTCGCCGCCCGCGAGACCTTGTCCCTGGCCGATGTCAGGGACGTCCCCGATCTGCCGCTCGCCCGCTGGCCCACCCACGGCACCTACGCACCCGGCCCGGGCCCCGAGATCCACAACCAGACGCAACTGGCCCAGTTGATCGCCCTCGGACGCACCGTGGCGGTCGTCCCCGACTCCACCCGCTCCTGGCTGTGGGCCGAACACACGGCCGTCCCCCTGACCGACGCACCTACCGTCGTGACCCACATCGCCTGGCCCGCCCACAGCCGCTCCCTCGCCCTGGCCGGCCTGGTCCGCACGGCCGCACGGCTCTGACCAGCTCCTGCCCCCACCGATCAGCACCCGGGACAGCGCGGAGTTGCAGGTCGTGGAGCTCTCGTGGGGGAAAGCCCACGGTCCGGGAGCTGTCGGCGGTGGTGGTGCACCGGGTGCGGACCGGGCAGGGACGGCATCGGCTCTTGGCGAACCGGGCCACGATCAGCGGGCCGGCGGTAGGTGAGGACGTCGGGTAGGGGCCGTGCCAGCCGGCGCTGACCTGGCCCTGGGGGCAGGTCACCTGTCGGCGGTCGAAGTCGATGTGGAAGTCGTCCCGGCCGAAGCCCTCGTTCTTGCGGTGCCGGCGGGTGGGGTTGCCCGGCAGTGGCCCGCTGACGGTGACATGGTGTTCGTGCTGGGCTCGTTCCAGGTGGACGAGGGCTTCTTCGAGCTGGCGGTCGACGCGGAGCCGTTCCAGTGCGGCGGCCTGACCGCGAAGCGGTGCGGTGAGGGAGACCTGGCTGACCGGGGCGGTGAACTTGTTGATCAGTAGGTGAAGATCGGTGGTGTCGGGCCAACGGCAGCGCCGAAAGTCCAACCACTCGCGGGCGACGTGCAGGGCGAGGTCATCCAAGGGCCGGACACGACGGGCGCGGTCCGTCCGGATCCCAGGCGGCAGGCGCGGCGGGGACCGAAGGGCCGCAAGGGGTGACGCGGTGATCGTTTGACGCACGGCGGCCCCGACGGATCCGCCACCGTCGGCGGTCGCCTCGTCCCCGGCGCCCGCGAGCAGTTCTCCACCGCCATCCTCGCCCGGCTCAGCACCGGCATGTGGCAGCGGCTCGCCCCGGTAGACGAACCCGCCCCCAAATGCAGCCCGCTCCCAGGCCGTCTCCACGTCGTTCAGGACAGCGACGCCCAGCCGGCCCAGGCACTGCTTCGCCAACGGGCCGGGCTACGACATCCAGGGCGACGGCCGCAAGATCGACGTCAAGCGAGCCAGCGGCTCTGGCCCCGATGTCCTCGGCTTCGGCAGTCCGAAGAAGAGTTCACGTCGGCGCGCGCCGAGCGCGTCTTCGCCGACGGCCGACTGAGGCGGATCAGCACGGGAAGGGATCTCAGCATGTGCGTCCCCGCCGCCCAGCACCGCGCGTACGGTGGCGATACGACCCGCCAGGAGGACCCGATGAGCGCGCAGCCCGAGGAAGCCCCAGCCCCGCCGGCCCCCGCGGCCGCCGTCCAGTTGCTCCAGGATCTGCGCGCCGACCGCCGCGCCGACACCTGGGTGCCCGCGTTCGAGCAGGACTGGGCACGCGCGTTGGACGACGCCCGGCACTCCTTCAGCCTCGCCCCCGTCCACACGGTCGTCCGCACCTGGAGGGCCCGCCTCGCCGCGGCTCCGGCCGTCGACGCCTTCCTTGCCGGAGGCTGCGACGACTCCGACGGCATTGGCCTGGACCAGGTCCTTGGAGCCCGTCCGTGAGCGAGCTGCCGCCCTGGCCCGCCCGCCTGTCTCCTCAAGCTGCAGGAACGGTGAAGGAGTTGCCCGACCACGCGCGCGAGATGCTGCGGGACGTCCTGGACATCGCCGGCCGCGACCCGTGGTCGTTCCCGCCCTTCAACGCCCGCGACCCCGAGGGCGAGGACGTCCGCTCCGCCTCGGTCGGAGCCCTCGCCGCCGTCTACTGGATCAACCGTACAGCCGGACGCCTGTACGTCGTCGACATCGTTTATCTCGGATAGCCGTCTGCGACATCGCGGGATGTCCAGGACATGCAGATTAAGAGGTTGTCTCGCGTGGGCAGGTTCCTGAGCCCCTTGCAGCAGGTCGGGGCGGTGACCATAGTTGACCACGGCTCCGCCAGTCGTTGCGGACCGCGTACGGGATCTTGAGACCATGAGCAGCCCATGGCAGGCTCGTGCCGCATGATCGATGAGTTCGCGAAAGACAACCTGCACCAGAGACTGCGGCGGGACCGTGAGGCGCTGCTCTGGAAGCTCGATGGCTTGTCCGAATACGACGCGCGTCGGCCTCTGACAGCGACCGGGACCAACCTCCTCGGCCTGGTCAAACACGTGGCCACGGTCGAGGCCAGGTACTTCGGTGAGGTCTTCGACCGCCCTTCCCCGGAACCGCTGTGCCGGTGGCAGGACTCCGACGGCAGCGATCAATGGGCGGCCGAGAGCGAGACGCGCGATCAGATCATCGGGTTCTACCGGCGCACGTGGGAACACTCGGACGCGACGATCAACGAGCTCGCCCTCAATGCCCCCGGCCACGTGCCCTGGTGGTCGGAGCCTCATCCGAACACGAACCTGTTGGCCATCATGGTCCATGTCCTCGGCGAGACCATCCGGCATGCCGGGCACGCCGACATCCTGCGCGAGGGCGTCGACGGCCGGACCGGGGTGCGCGCCGAGAACGAGCTGCCGATCGACGAGGAAGCCCGTGCGGCCTACTTCGCGAAGATCGAGCAGGCCGCCCGGACGGCCGCACCAACCAAGGCTTAGAGGGCGTTCATCGAAGCGAGCGCGGACTGGCTCACCGTCTTCCAGCTGCCCACCCACGCGCCCGACCTGAACCTGCAAGAAGGCATCTGGTCGCTGGTCAAGCGTGGCATCGGCAGCCTCGCCGCAGCCGACCTCAGCCAGATCACCCGTGCCGTGAAGCGCAAGCTCAAGATGCTGCGGTACCGACCGGAGGTCATCAATG
>NZ_JBVJMD010000130.1:0-5638 GCF_055584385.1 Streptomyces sp. NPDC104096 | reverse complement strand
GCAGGAGGCCGGCCGATGAGCGCCCGCATCCGGACCGGCCGGGGGTCCGGGGGTCGTCCCCCGGGCAAGCACAGTCTCAACACCACGCAGGAGGCAGGCCGATGAGCGCCCGCATCCGGACCGGCCGGGGGTCCGGGGGTCGTCCCCCGGGCAAGCACAGTCTCAACACCACGCAGGAGGCAGGCCGATGAGCGCCCGTCCGAGCAAGCCGCACGAGGTCGTCGAGCGGGCCCTGGCGCTGTCGCGTGCGGACGGGTGTGTCGTCATCGCCGACGAGCACTCCACCGCCAACCTGCGCTGGGCGGGCAACGCGCTCACCACGAACGGGGTCACCCGCGGGCGTACGCTCACGGTGATCGCGACGGTCGACGGCAAGGAGGGCACCGCCTCCGGTGTGGTGTCGCGGTCCGCGGTGACGGCGCAGGAGCTGGAGCCGCTGGTGCGGGCCGCCGAGGCCGCCGCGCGCGCCGCGGGACCGGCCGAGGACGCGCAGCCGCTGGTCACGGGCGTGCCGGAGTCCTCCGACTTCACCGAGGCGCCGGTGGAGACCTCCTCCGCGGTGTTCGCCGACTTCGCCCCGGCGCTCGGGGAGTCGTTCGCCCGCGCGCGGGCGGGCGGACGCGAGCTGTACGGCTTCGCCAACCACGAACTGGTGTCGACCTATCTCGGTACGTCGACGGGGCTGCGGCTGCGGCACGACCAGCCCACCGGGACGCTGGAGATCAACGCCAAGTCGCCGGACCGTACCCGGTCGGCCTGGACCGGACGGTCGACCCGGGACTTCAAGGACGTGGACCCCGCCGCGCTGGACGCGGAGCTGGCCGTACGGCTGGGCTGGGCGGAGCGCCGGGTGGCGCTGCCCGCGGGCCGCTACGAGACGCTGCTGCCGCCGACCGCGGTCGCCGACCTGCTGATCTACCAGATGTGGTCGGCGTCGGGGCGGGACGCGACCGAGGGGCGGACGGTGTTCTCCAAGCCGGGTGGCGGCACCCGCCTGGGCGACCGGCTGTCGGAACTGCCGCTGACCCTGCGCAGCGACCCGGACGAACCCGGCCTGGAGACCGCGCCCTTCGTGATCGCGCACTCCTCGCACGGCGACCAGTCGGTGTTCGACAACGGGCTGCCGGTCCGGGCGACCGAATGGGTCGGGGCGGGTGAGCTGACGAACCTCACGACCACCCGCCACAGTGCCGGCCTGACCGGGCTGCCGGTGGCGCCGGCGATCGACAACCTGATCCTGGACGGGGGCGCGGACCGCTCGCTGGAGGAGATGGTCGCGGACACCGGGCGGGGGCTGCTGCTGACCTGTCTCTGGTACATCCGCGAGGTCGATCCGGCGACCCTGCTGCTGACGGGGCTGACCCGGGACGGCGTCTACCTGGTCGAGAACGGCGAGGTGACCGGCGAGGTCAACAACTTCCGGTTCAACGAGTCGCCGGTGGACCTGCTGGGGCGGGCGACGGAGGCGGGGCGCACCGAAAAGACGCTGCCGCGCGAGTGGAGCGACTGGTTCACCAGGGCGGCGATGCCCGCGCTGCGGGTGCCGGACTTCAATATGAGCTCTGTCAGCCAGGGCGTATAACCTCGTAGCCACGGCCGTCGTCCGACGGCCGTGGCCCCATGCCCGAAGAACGTCCAAGGAGATACGAGAACCGTGACGGACATCGTCGACGAGCTAAAGTGGCGGGGCCTGTTCGCCCTGTCCACCGACGAAGAGGCTTTGCGCAAGGCGCTCGCGGACGGTCCCGTCACGTTCTATTGCGGTTTCGACCCGACCGCGGCGAGCCTGCACGTCGGCCACCTGGTGCAGGTCCTCACCATGCGCCGGCTCCAGCGGGCGGGCCTGCGCCCGCTGGCCCTGGTCGGCGGTGCGACGGGCCAGATCGGCGACCCGCGCCCGACGGCCGAGCGCACGCTGAACGACCCGGAGACGGTCGCGAACTGGGTGACCCGGCTGCGCTCGCAGATCGAGCCGTTCCTGTCCTTCGAGGGCGACAACGCCGCGGTGATGGTGAACAACCTGGACTGGACGGCCGGGCTGTCGGCCATCGAGTTCCTGCGGGACATCGGCAAGCACTTCCGCGTCAACAAGATGCTCACCAAGGACTCCGTGGCCCGGCGCCTGGAGTCCGAGGAGGGCATCAGCTACACCGAGTTCAGCTACCAGCTCCTCCAGGGCATGGACTTCCTGGAGCTGTACCGGCGGCACGGCTGCACCTTGCAGCAGGGCGGCAGCGACCAGTGGGGCAACCTCACCGCGGGTCTCGATCTGATCCACCGCCTGGAGCCGCACGCCCAGGTGCACGCGCTGGCGACGCCGCTGATGGTCAAGGCGGACGGCACCAAGTTCGGCAAGACCGAGGGCGGCGCCATCTGGCTCGACCCCGAGATGACGACGCCGTACGCGTTCTACCAGTTCTGGCTGAACGTGGACGACCGGGACATCTCGACGTACATGCGGATCCTGTCCTTCCGGTCCCGCGAGGAGCTGGAGGAGCTGGAGCAGCAGACCGCCGAGCGTCCGCAGGCGCGCGCCGCCCAGCGCGCGCTCGCCGAGGAGCTGACGACCCTGGTGCACGGCGCCGACCAGACGGCCGCCGTGATCGCCGCGTCCAAGGCGCTGTTCGGGCAGGGCGAGCTGACGGACCTGGACGACCGGACGCTGGCCGCGGCCCTGTCCGAGGTTCCGCACATCAAGGTCGGCGCGCTCGGGCCGGTCGTGGACCTGTTCGCCGAGGTCGGGCTGGTGGCCAGCAAGTCGGCCGCCCGTCGCACGGTCAAGGAGGGCGGTGCCTACGTGAACAACGTCAAGGTCGCCGCCGAGGACGCGGTCCCCGCCCCCGAGGACCTGCTGCACGGGCGCTGGCTGGTGCTGCGCCGGGGCAAGAAGAACCTGGCGGCCGTCGAGGTCGAGGCCGGCTGAGTTTCCCGGCCGGCCGAGCCGGACCGGGCGAAGGGGTGGCTTCCCGTGCGGGAGGCCACCCCTTCGCCGTGCGCGCCCCGGCGATCGGCCTCGCCGGGGCCGCCCCTCAGGCTCGTTGCTTTCTGCCGCCCCGCAGGGACATGTACGCCATGTCGCCGACGGCGACGATGATGATCGCGGCCACCAGCTGGAACAGGTGCCGGGTCCAGTCGATGCCGGGGGTCTGGGCGACCCCGAGTCCGCGGGCGATCGCGTTGCCCGCGACGGCGCCGAGGATGCCGAAGATGGTGGTCAGCCACAAGGGGCTGTGCTGCTTGCCCGGGATGACCGCCTTGGCGATCAGGCCCAGCACGAACCCCACGATGATGGCCCACAGCCAGCCCATGACTGCCTCCTCGTGCAACTTGACGTGAGCAGTACGGTCAGTGTCCGCCCGCCCCTCGTACGGCGCATGTCGGGTCCGGGCGTACGGGGGACGGCGCAGGTGGATCGCCCGGACGGGACGCGCCCCGGTCTCGAAGGCGGCGCAGCCGCGGCGTAACGTGGAAGCTGTTCGGACCCGGTTTCCCGGCCGGGCGGCGGCCTGGGAGAGTCCGATGCGGGCGGATGGTGGAATGTGATGCGGAAGCTGCACGGTGGGGGCGACGTCGAGGTCTTCCGGATCACCGGAGCCCGCCAGAGCCTCCAGGACGACGTGCGCGGCCGGCAGCGCCGGTACGTCATCTCGATGACCATCCGCACCCTGTCGGTGATCCTCGCGGCGACCCTGTGGGGCGTGGAACGGCACGTCGCGATCGTGGCGCTGGTCCTGGGCGCGGTCCTGCCCTACATCGCGGTGGTCGTCGCCAACGCCGGGCGCGAGAACGCGCCGTCGCTGCCGACGACGTTCGTGACCTTGCCGACGCCGCCGATGATCGAGCCGCCGTCGGCGCGGGAGGAGTCCGCGGAATCCGTCCCGGAGGACGCGGCGGACGATCGCACTGAGCGTCAGCCGTGAGCACGCTGTGCGCCAAGCTCAAGAAAAGCTCAGATCTATCCTGCTGTTCCGGCTCCCGACGGCCGGTTACCCGTGACATACTTCGTACGCGCTCCGCATCCCCCGTCGGAGCGACAGACCGACGCCGGGCAGCTCCCCCCGTGGCTGCTCGGCGTCGCCTTGTGTGCGCACCTGTGAGATGAAATCCGTGAGTGACGAGACCCCTGTCTGTTCCGCGAAGGGCTGCCGCGCCGACGCCGTGTGGGTCCTCGCGTGGAACAACCCGAAGATCCACACCCCGGAGCGGCGCAAGACCTGGCTCGCGTGCGACGAGCACCGCGAGCATCTGTCCCAGTTCCTGGGGGTACGGGGTTTCCTCAAGGACGTGGTGAAGTTCGCGGAGTGGACCGCGCCCGAGGGCGCCTGACCTTCAGCGGAGCCGGGGGTCCGGTGCTTCCGGCGGCCCTGATGTCCGGTGCTTCGGTCCCGGGTGTCCCGGTCAGCCGCCGATCGCGGACATCGGGCGTTCGGGCTGGAGGAACGAGGGGTCGTCCAGACCCGATCCGGCCTTCTTGCCCCACATCGCCAGCCGCCAGATCCGGGCGATCTCCTCGTCGGGGGCGCCGCCGCGCAGTGCGGCGCGCAGGTCCGTCTCCTCGGTGGCGAACAGACAGGTGCGGATCTGGCCGTCGGCGGTGAGCCGGGTCCGGTCGCAGGCCGCGCAGAACGGCCGGGTGACGGAGGCGATGACGCCGACGCGGTGCGGTCCGCCGTCGACGACCCAGCGTTCGGCCGGGGCCGAGCCGCGCTCCTCGGATCCCTCGGCGGTCAGCTCGAAGCGGGTGCGCAGCGAGGTGAGGATGTCGCCCGCGGTCACCATGCCCTCGCGCTTCCAGCCGTGCTGGGCGTCCAGCGGCATCTGCTCGATGAAGCGCAGTTCGTAGTCGTGCTCCATCGCCCAGGCGAGCAGGTCCGGGGCCTCGTCGTCGTTCATGCCCGGTATCAGTACGGCGTTGACCTTGACGGGGAGCAGGCCCGCCTCGGCGGCGGCGGCCAGGCCCGCGACGACGTCGTGGTGGCGGTCCCGGCGGGTCAGGGCCTTGAAGACGTCGGGGCGCAGGGTGTCCAGCGAGACGTTCACCCGGTCCAGGCCCGCGGCCTTCAGGGCCGCGGCGGTGCGGCGCAGGCCGATGCCGTTGGTGGTGAGGGACATCCGGGGGCGGGGGGCGAGGGCCGCGACCCGCTCGACGATGCCGACCAGTCCGGGGCGCAGCAGGGGCTCGCCGCCGGTGAAACGGACCTCTTCGATGCCGAGCGAGGTGACCGCGACGTCGATCAGCCGGACGATCTCGTCGTCGGTGAGCAGATCGGGCTTGGACAGCCACTGCAGGCCCTCCTCGGGCATGCAGTAGGCGCAGCGCAGATTGCACCGGTCGGTGAGCGAGACCCTCAGGTCGGTGGCCACTCGGCCGTAGGTGTCGATGAGCACGTGGGCCCCCTCCCTCGTCGCGGATCGAATCCGGTTCCGTCACCTTGAGCCTACGTGACGTCGCCGACGACACCGGTTGCCGATCCCCGGTTGTCGATCCCCCGGACACGGCGCGGCCGCGGGGGGGGGGGGGCCCCCCCCCCCCCGCCCCCCCCCCCCCCCGCCCCCCGGCCGGGGCGGCCGGGGCCGGGCACCCCCCCAACAACACAAAGGGCGGCGATTCGGGCGTGGGGGGGGGGCAGGGAAGCCC
>NZ_JBVJMD010000129.1:0-6178 GCF_055584385.1 Streptomyces sp. NPDC104096 | reverse complement strand
CTGGAACGAGCACCCCCGGCCCTTCGCATGGACCAAGACCGCCGACGAGATCCTCGACAAAGTCGCAGCCTACTGCCGACGAATCTCTGACTCAGGTCACTAGGCGCGGACGAGCAGTTTGAATGGGCTGGGCAGTCTGTGTGCCGGGGGTGGGAAGATCGCGGCGTGACTGTCACCCTGCATGACTTTGATGGTGAGCACTCGCTGACGCTCGATGCCGGCGACCTGGCCGCTGATGCGGCAGTGGTTGCCGCCGGACACGAGCCGAACGGGTACTTCTGGGAAGGCCTTGTGCAGTTCGCCTGGCCGGATCTTGCTGAGCGCTTCGATTTTGACAGCGAGGGCGGTATGTTCTGTGCGCTTGGGAGCTTGAGTGACCTCACGCAGCTCAAGACTGCCCTTGAGCCCGTGATCTCGAGCCCCAGCGTGGTTCGCGAGCTTGTTGCCCGTGCGGAGACGGCAGGCTTCGAGTTCGACGACTGATGCTGTGCCCAGCAGGTCTGCCGGTTCAGGCCGCAAGCTGGAGAGACCTGCCGTGGTCAAGGGACATGGGAAGAAGCAGCGCGCGAAGAACCGCTCGCGTCGGACTGGGGCCGCGCACGCGTCGGCGGCCGCGAAATCCACATACACGCACACCCCGTTGCCGGACATGGCGATCCTCACCGGATTCCCGTTCCTGGCCGGGGAGGACGTCGACACCGATCTCGCAGCCCGGCTCGTGGCCGCCTGCCGACCGTGCCAGAAGACCATGACGGCAAAGCTCGTCAAGGGCCACCAGCCGACCCTCGCCGCCATGGCGGCGGCCGTCTACGGCGTGCTGCCCCTGCCGCCCGGGACCTTTGCTTCGCCCACCACCAGGTCGTGGGAGCCCCTAGCGAAGGCGGCCATGAGCGACCAGGACGCGGGGACCGAGGCACTGGCCTCGGTTATGACGATGAATGACGAGGCTGCCGCCGAGCTCCTGGATGACGCGCTCGGCCACTGGGCCGCAGGCGCGGCCACCCCGGAGCAGGTCGCCGGCATCGTCACGACGGTCGGGCCGGACGGGCCCGCGCACTTCCACACCCAGCCCGACATCGGGCTCATGGAGGGCATGCTGCCGTACGTGCAGGGCTGGGAGTTCGACGCCGACTTGGCGACCACAGTGGTCAGCGCAGTCTGGGCCGGATGCGGGGCGTGCCGCAGGAAGCTCGCTCCCCAGATTGTTGCCAGCCGGGCCACCCTTGTCGGACTGGCCGGCGCGGTCTTCCTGACGCCGGCGGGTGAGCCCGTGCAGGAGAGGGCCGTGGCCGGTCCGGCCGCCCGGACATAGATCGAACAGGTGCGCGGCAAGTTCTTCAGTAACGACGCCCAGGCGGTCCTGTGGGCCGTCGGCGAGCTGAGCGAGGACGACGCCGCGGACCTGCTGCGCGAGGCGCTCGATGTCTGGGCCGCCTCCGATGAGGCGCGGGCCGCCGCCATCGGGCTCGGTGACCTCATGGAAACACCCCCGAGGCAGCGGCCGGCTGACCCGACGGCCGCCTTTCGGGAAGCGGGAATCGAGGTTGTCAGCGTGGACGACCTGGACCTGCCCAAGGACGTTGACTACTACTACCTGGCCCCGAACTACGGGGTAGTCCTGATGCAGACGTCCACGCCCGACGGGCGGCCCCTGCCGATGCTCGTGCTCTACCCGGAGACCGAGGGTGCCGGGATCGAGGACCTGAAGCGGCGCACTGACTGGGAGCACTGGGGTTTGCATGGGATGCCGGAGACGGACCCGCGTTGGCGAGTACGCGCCCGGATCTCCGACCGGTCCCTGCAAGGGCTGGTGCACATCGGCCCGAACGGCGAGGACGACCACGAGCTGTGGCGGGCCGCCGAGTCCGTCAGCCTGCCGACAGCAGCATGGAGCCTGCTCGACACCGCACAGCACATGCTGATCGCCGGGCCGGTCAAGAATGCCGACATCCCGGGTGCCCTCCAGGCTGCGGGCGACGCGGGTGAACTCCTGGCCGTCGTTGCCCGCGTGGGCTTCCACTGATGACCGCCCGCGTCCGCCAGAAGTCCGACGAACATCCCGGCGTGGCAATGACCGTGGAGGCGTACGGGGCGCTGCGCGCGTCGGCCGTCCTATGGGCCGGAACCGCCGTGCTGATCACCAACCAGCGTGGTCAGGTCGAGGCCGTCCTCCCCGTCACGGCCCGGGTACGGTCGGGCGACCTGGCCATGCTGTTCTGTCAGACGCCTCGCCGACCCCGCTACGAGAACTCGCGCAACGGATACGGAAGGAGACGGCTTCCTGGAGCTCGAACGCGCCGGAAACCCGATACCCGGGGCCGCAAAGCCGGTAATGTGCACAAATCGCAGGCTCCCCGTCCGCGGGTCCGGGGGTCCGGGGTCCTAGGACCCTCTGCCGTGAATTCCGGCAGTCCCGGACTCTTGGCTCGTACATGCCGAGGTGGGTGGTGACAAGTGGACGACGTGAAGCGCCCCACCGCCGTCGTCCTCACCGCACTGCCGTTGGAGTACCAGGCGGTCCGTACCCACCTCACGGACATCGAGAAGCTCGTACACCACCCCTCGGGCACACGCGCCGAACGCGGCCGCCTCCCCGGGACCCGCTGGCACATCGCTCTCACGGAGACGGGGGAGGGGTCCCTGACCGCCGCCGCCGTCACCGAGCGCGTCCACACCTGGCTCCAGCCGGAGGCGCTCTTCTTCGTCGGTGTGGCGGGCGGGCTGAAGGACGACATCAGAATCGGTGATGTCGTGGTCGCCACCAAGGTGTATGGCGTCCACGGCGGCAAGCAGACCTCCGAAGGTCTTCGCGTACGCCCCGAGGTCTGGCGCTCATCCCACCGCCTCGAACAGGCCGCCCGCCATGCTCTGCGCGGACAGGCTCACTTCAAACCGATCGCGGTCGGTGATGTCGTGCTCGCCGACGCACAGTCCGCTCTCGCACGCCACATCCATGAGAACTACAACGACGCCGTCGCCTACGAGATGGAGGGGGCCGGAGTCGCCCACGCCGCCCACCTCACCGGCAGGCTGGATGCTCTGGTCGTCCGGGGCATCAGCGACAAGGCCGACGCACACAAACATGAACGGGACGCGGAGGGATCCCAGCCAAGGGCCGCGATGAATGCCGCCGCGGCCGCCGTCGCCGTAATCCGTGAACTGGCGGCGACCGAGTTGCCCGACAACGGCCGCCTGACCGAGTACCTGAAAGCCGCTCGTAGCGCCGCTCGGCGTCACCCCTATCCGCTCATCGTCGACATTCCCGAAGAAGAACGGCGGCTCGCCCTCATCTACCAAGGCCTGCAGGCCACTCCGCAGCATGGTCCCAGGCTCGACGGCCGTGGTGAGAGGACTGGCACACCTGGCAGCGACGGAGGACCGTCGGCCGCCGAGGCAATCCTGACCGGCGAGCGGACGGTCGTCGTGGTCGCCGGGCCGGGCGGCGGGAAGTCCAGTCTGCTGCGCACCTGCCTCGACCAGGGGGCCGCTCGTTGGCTGACGGGGTACGGCGAAGGCGTGGTACCGGTGCTGATTCGCGCCACGGCCCTGGACGGGCAACTCTCCGAGGCCCTCGCGGCAGCCGTGAACAAAGAGCTCGCGGCGGATCTGGGCGAAGAATCCCTGCCCCCAGCGTTCTTCGCGAACCCGCCGCGCCCTGGCGTCCGCTGGCTGGTGCTGGTCGACGGCCTGGACGAGATCCCCGACACGGAGGGGCGGCGCCGGATCCTGCGACTCATCGCCGCCACCGCCAAGGGCGCACGCGCCGACCTGTACCGGTTCGTTGTTGCCACCCGTCCCCTGCCCGGGGCTGAACTCGGCGTCCTCGGGCCCGAAGTGCCCCGGTACGACCTTCGGCCTTTCCGCCGCGATGACCTGCAGCAGGTCGCCTCCCGTTGGTTCGTCCTGCTCAAGCTGCCCGACGCCGAGGCGCAAGCCCGGCAGTTGACCCAGAAACTCGAACAGGGCCGGCTGACCGAACTGGCTCGCATCCCGCTCATGGCCTCCCTGCTCTGTCAGTTCCACATCCTCAAACCTGATCAGCCGCTCCCCAAGGACCGCAGCGGCATCTACGGCAAGTTCGTCGAGCAGCTTTACAAACAGAACGTCCACAAACAGGTGGGGGAAATCCAGGGGCGAGCCGTCGCCGACCTGACAAGGATCTTCCAGGTTCCCCAGGAGAGTGAGGCCGTCAGAGAGGCGGCGGTGGCGGTACAGAACAGCCTGGAGAAGCTGATCGAGTACCTAGCCCATCATCGAGCCTCCGGGGCGGGCGGTCGCGCGGTCGAGGTGCTGGCCACGCATCCGCTTGCTCGATGCCCCGCAAACGTGGGACCGGCGCACTGGAACCGCTTCCTGGAAAGTCTCCTGCACACGACCGGGCTGTTGGTCGAGGACGGGGGTGACTGCTCCTTCCTCCATCAGACTTTTCAGGAATTCCTCGCCGTCCGCTACCTGACGCGTGACGCTCGTGCCGCAGCCCGAGCGCTCCACAAGACCTTCCATCAACCCGTACACGACGGGCTTCTCACCAGGTCCCCTGCCCTGAGCCTGAGGCTTTGCCTGGGCAAGTACTGGCACGCTCCGTCACAGAACGATTCCTACGTCGGATTCCTCATCGATGCCACGCAAAAGGACAACCTCGAGCTCTGCACCCGATATCTGACTCGCCTGGCCTCCCCCCGCGCGGTCGGGCCCGGCCACGGCTTCCTTGCCGAACAGGCCCAACTCGGCACCCGGCTCCCCTCGCCCGTCCTGCACACTGTCGGCCAAGTGCTGTACGCCCTGGCCACCGACACCCCCTCCCACGGGCCGCAGACCTCCTCCGGCAACGAACTCCGCGTCCAAGGAGCTGAGCAGCTGGCCCAGTTAGGCGACCCCCGCGCCGCCGATGTGCTGCATGGTCTGGCCACCGACACCACCTTCCGCGGCAACGACCGGGTGAAAGCCGCGATGGCCCTGGCCGGGCTGGGCCCCCGCGGAGCCGATCTGCTGCTTTCCCTGGTCACCGACACCACGCTTGACGACCGTGCTCGCGTTCAGGCCGCAAAGGCGCTTGCAGGGCTCGGTGACGCCCGTGCCGTCGATCTGCTGCTCGCCCTGGCCACCGACCATCCCGCTGTCGACGGCTCGTCACGTGTGTACTGGGCCGTGCCGCTGGCCGAGCTGGAGGACACTCGTGCGGCCGACGTGCTGCACGCCCTGGCCACCGACACCGCACTCGAGAGCAGCTCGCGCGCACTGGCCGCCAGGACCCTCGCCGAGGTGGGTGACCCTCGCACAGGCGACTTGCTGCATTCCCTGTCCGCCGACCTGTCGCTCGAAGGCGACCAGCGCGTGCGAACCGCCGACAGTCTGGCCGAGCTGGGCGATCGACGCGCCCCTGACCTGTACGCCATGCTTGCCACCGACACCACACTCGACAGTGACCCGCGCGTGCGCGCTGTCGACAGGCTGGCCGAGCTGGGCGACCGGCGCGCCGGTGACCTGTACGTCACGCTCGCCACCGACACCACACTCGACTGCAGCTCCCGCGCAGGGGCCGCTCACCGGCTGGCCGGTCGGAAAGACGCGCGTACTGCCGAGGTGCTGCACTTCCTGGCCATGGACACCACGATGTGCGGCGACCATCGCGCGGCGGCCGCAATCGGTCTGTCCGGTGCGGGGGATGCTCGCGCAGCCGACCTGCTGTGTGCCAGAGTCACCGACACCACCGTCTCGAACCTCCAGCGACTGGCGGCCGCAAGCGCGCTGTCCGGGCTGGGCGACGTCCGTGCCGCCGACCTGTTGTACGCCCTGGCCACCGACACCACGGTCGAAAGTGGTTTGCGCCGGTGGGCCGTCCTAGAGCTCGAAGTGCTCGACGATCCCCGCGCCATCGCTGCGCGGAGACGGATCGGATCTCACGGTTCGGGTGGACGGCGTATCAGATTCAGCCGCCGGGGCCGCGCGGACGGATGAGTCAGCGGCTCGATCACGAGGCTGCCACCCATTGCCGGCACCCTCCAAGACCGCCGTGCTGCTGGGCTGCTGCGCAGACCGGCAGCGGGGAGGTGCGCAATCGAATGCGGGTCCGTCAAACGAGCGGCCCTGTCTCACATTCGGTGGTGACAGGCAGTCACGAGAGTCGTTGATGCTCGCATGAAGGATGTCAACGAGCTTGTGAGATGGTGTTTTTGGG
>NZ_JBVJMD010000128.1:0-6505 GCF_055584385.1 Streptomyces sp. NPDC104096 | reverse complement strand
TTCGACGCGCCGGTTGCACAGGCCAGGATGATCCGGCACCGCAATGCCCACGCCTGCGGCGTGGAACGACGCCGCACCCACCCCTCGAGCGCGGCTCGTTCCTCGTCCGACAGCGTCAACTCGGCCTTCGGCCGCCCCATCCGTGCCATAGGGCAAGCCTATACATTTGAATGTAATTCCCGACTCGAAACACGCCCTAGACCCCCGGCCGGGGCGTCCGCGGCCTCACCGGACGGCGGCCACCCGGAAGGTGATCCCCGCCCGGCGCAGCCGCTCGGTCAGCGCGTCGCCCATCGCCACCGCCGTCGTGACCTGCCCGGCCGTCGGCGGGAGGTCGTCGAAGGCCAGGGCGAGCGCGGACTCCGCGAACATCTTCGCCGTCTCGCCGTACCCGGGGTCGCCGCCCGCGACCTCGGTGAACACCCGCCGGCCGCCGCCCTCGCCGACGAAGCGCACGGAGAACCAGCTCTTCGCCCGGGTCCGCTCACTGGGCCCGTCGCCGGGCTTGAGCCGACCAGACAGCCAGCGCCGCGCGGGCGGGACCTGGGCGGCCGCGGCCAGCGCCCCCACGGCGGCGACCCCGCCCAGCGCGACGGGCAGCCGTCGTACGGCCGCGTAGTGGCGGTAGCGGAAGTCGGGGCCGTAGCGCTCCAGGGCCTTCGCCGAACGCCGGACGATCTGCGGGTCTATGGTCGGCAGGGGCAGCGCCCAGGCGCCGACCTCCCCGGCGAACCGCGGCGCGCCCGTCGGCGCCGAGGCCCGGCGGCCCACGAGCCGCGGCTCGTGCCGTCCGCGGTCGCGTGCGGCGGCCGCCATCTGCCGTCCGCGCGCGAACTGGTTCAGGGCCGAGGCGAACGTGCCGCCGGAGAAGGTGGCCTGCGCCGTCACGAAGCCGTCGACCCGCAGCGGCACGCCCTCGGGGAGCTGCCGGACCGTGAAGAGCGCGCCCAGGTCGTGCGGGACCGAGTCGAAACCGCACGCGTGCACCAGCCGTGCGCCGGTCTCCCGCGCGCGTGAGTCGTGCCGTACGTACACGAGGTCCACGAACTCCGGCTCGCCCGTGAGGTCGAGGTAGTCCGTGCCGGCGTCCGCGCAGGCGGCGACGAGTTCCTCGCCGTAGCTGAGGTAGGGGCCGACGGTCGTGGCCACCACGCGCGCGTGCTCGGCGAGGGCGCGCAGCGAGGCCGGGTCGGACACGTCCGCCCGCAGCACGCCGATCTCCGTGCCGCCGGGCAGCCGGTCGCGCAGCTCCCGCAGTCCGCGCTCGCTGCGCCCCGCGATCGCCCAGCGCAGCCCCTCGGGCGCGTGCGCGGCGAGGTACTCCGCGGTGAGCGTGCCGACGAAGCCGGTGGCTCCGAAGAGCACGATGTCGTACGGACGGTCCGTCCTGTTCAGCCTGGTCATGACACCCCTTGCCTCGTGCAGCCGCGCCGCTGTCGGTGGCTGAGGCTAGCGTGAGGACCGCGGGACTCCGCGACGAGCCCGGAGGTATCGGGACGGCCGGGCCCGGGAATGGCCGGAAGAAGCGGCGGAAGACGCGCTTTTGCTCCACTTGGTGCCCTCGGGCGGCGATCCCGCGGCGCGCCGTCCATACTTGGCTAAGCGCTTGCTCGCCCAGGTCTTGTGTTGCGTAGAACGTGTTCTTAGCATCGTTGGTGTTACATCACTTGTGTCACGGTCACGGCTTCAGGGGGCTGGATGACAGCGGCAACGGCACCGGGCGGGGGCGGCCCGCTCTCGGGCGTACGCGTGGTCGAGCTCGCGGGGATCGGGCCCGGCCCGTTCGCCGCCATGCTCCTCGCCGACCTGGGCGCCGACGTCGTACGGGTGGACCGCCCCGGCGGCCCCGGACTCGGCGTCCCCCCGGAGTACGACGTCACCAACCGCAACAAGCGCTCGGTGGTCGTCGACCTGAAGGCGGACGGAGGACCCGCTCGCGTCCTCGACCTCGCCTCCCGCGCGGACATCCTCGTCGAGGGGTACCGGCCGGGCGTCGCCGAGCGCCTGGGCGTCGGCCCCGAGGCCTGCCACGCGGTCAACCCGCGGCTGGTCTACGGCCGGATGACCGGCTGGGGCCAGCAGGGCCCGCTCGCCCACCGCGCCGGGCACGACATCGCCTACATCGCGCTCACCGGCACCCTCGGCATGATCGGCGAGCCGGACCGGCCGCCGGCCGTGCCCGCCAACCTGGTCGGCGACTACGCGGGCGGCTCCCTCTACCTCGTCGTCGGCGTCCTCGCCGCACTGCACCACGCCCGTGCGAGCGGCAGCGGGCAGGTCGTCGACGCCGCCATCGTCGACGGCGCCGCCCATCTCGCCACGATGATCCACGGCATGGTCGCCGCGGGCGGCTGGCAGGACCGGCGGGGCGTCAACCTCCTCGACGGCGGCTGCCCGTACTACGGCACGTACGAGACCTCCGACGGCGGGCACATGGCGGTCGGCGCCCTTGAACGGCAGTTCTACGAGGAGTTCCTGGACCTCGTCGGACTGAAGGACTTCGCTCCGGCCCACAAGGACTGGACCCGCTGGGGCGAGCTGCGCGAGGCGGTCGCGGCCCGCTTCCGCACCCGTACCCGGGACGAGTGGACGGCCGTCTTCGAGGGCTCCGACGCGTGCGTGGCCCCCGTGCTGTCGCTGCGCGAGGCCCCGCACCACCCGCACCTGGCCGCCCGCGGCACCTTCACCGACCACGGTGGCATCACCCAGCCCGCCCCCGCGCCCCGCTTCTCCGCGACACCCACCACCGTCCGCAGCGGCCCCGCGCAACCGGGCGCCGACACCGCGGCGGTGGCCCGCGACTGGCAGATACCCGGACTCCTGGCGGACGGCGCCTGACGGACGTACGGCCCGCGCCGCGCCACCCGCGACGCGGCCCCGGACGCACCCACGGCTCCCACGCCCCCGATACCGCTCGGCAGAAACCCTCGTTGAAAGGCTTGTCAGTGAGCACCGAAGCGTACGTGTACGACGCGATCCGCACCCCGCGCGGGCGCGGCAAGGCCAATGGGGCCCTGCACGGCACGAAGCCCATCGACCTGGTCGTGGGGCTCATCCACGAGATCCGTGACCGCTTCCCGGGCCTCGACCCGGCCGCGATCGACGACATCGTGCTCGGCGTCGTGGGGCCGGTCGGCGACCAGGGCTCGGACATCGCGCGGATCGCCGCGGTCGCAGCCGGCCTGCCGGACACGGTGGCCGGCGTCCAGGAGAACCGCTTCTGCGCCTCGGGCCTGGAAGCGGTGAACATGGCCGCCGCCAAGGTCCGTTCGGGCTGGGAGGACCTGGTCCTCGCCGGTGGCGTCGAGTCGATGTCCCGGGTGCCGATGGCCTCCGACGGCGGCGCCTGGTTCAACGACCCGATGACCAACCTCGCCGTCAACTTCGTGCCGCAGGGCATCGGCGCCGACCTGATCGCCACCATCGAGGGCTTCTCGCGCCGCGATGTCGACGAATACGCGGCGCTCTCCCAGGAGCGGGCGGCCACGGCCGTCAAGGACGGCCGCTTCGACCGCTCCGTGGTGCCCGTGCGGGACCGCAGCGGCCTGGTCGTCCTCGACCACGACGAGCACCTGCGCCCCGGCACCACCGCCGACTCGCTGGCCAGGCTGAAGCCGTCCTTCGCCGACATCGGCGACCTCGGCGGCTTCGACGCCGTGGCCCTCCAGAAGTACCACTGGGTCGAGAAGATCGACCACGTCCACCACGCCGGCAACTCCTCCGGCATCGTCGACGGCGCCTCGCTCGTCGCGATCGGCTCCAAGGAGGTCGGCGAGCGGTACGGGCTCACCCCGCGCGCGCGGATCGTCTCCGCGGCCGTCTCCGGCTCCGAGCCGACCATCATGCTCACCGGGCCCGCGCCCGCCTCCCGCAAGGCGCTCGCCAAGGCCGGGCTGACCATCGACGACATCGACCTGGTCGAGATCAACGAGGCCTTCGCGGCCGTCGTCCTGCGCTTCGTGCGGGACATGGGCCTGTCCCTGGACAAGGTCAACGTCAACGGCGGCGCGATCGCGCTCGGCCACCCGCTCGGCGCCACCGGCGCGATGATCCTGGGCACCCTGGTCGACGAACTGGAGCGCCAGGACAAGCGCTACGGCCTCGCCACGCTCTGCGTCGGCGGCGGCATGGGCATCGCCACCGTCGTCGAGCGCCTGTAACCACCCGGCGGACCCTCAGACTTCTACGGAGACACCAGTCATGACCGAGAGCACCACCATCCGCTGGGAACAGGACGACACCGGCGTCGTCACCCTCGTCCTCGACGACCCCAACCAGTCCGCCAACACCATGAACCAGGCGTTCCGCGACTCGCTCGCCGCGATCGCCGACCGGCTGGAGGCCGAGAAGGACTCGGTCCGCGGCGTCGTCTTCACCTCCGCCAAGAAGACCTTCTTCGCCGGCGGCGACCTGCGCGACCTGATCCGGGTCACGCCCGACACCGCCCAGGACCTCCTGGACGGCGGCCTGGAGATCAAGCGGAACCTGCGCCGCATCGAGACCCTCGGCAAGCCGGTCGTCGCCGCGATCAACGGCGCGGCCCTGGGCGGCGGCTACGAACTCGCCCTCGCCTGCCACCACCGCGTCGCGCTCGACGCCCCCGGCTCCAAGATCGGCTGCCCCGAGGTCACCCTCGGCCTGCTCCCCGGAGGCGGCGGCGTCGTCCGCACGGTCCGGCTGCTCGGCATCGCCGACGCCCTGCTGAAGGTGCTGCTCCAGGGCACCCAGTACAGCCCGCGGCGCGCCCTGGACAACGGCCTCGTCCACGAGGTGGCCGACAGCCCCGAGGACCTGCTCGCCAAGGCCCGCGCCTTCATCGACGCCAACCCCGAGTCGCAGCAGCCCTGGGACCGGCCCGGTTACCGCATCCCCGGCGGCACCCCGGCCAACCCGAAGTTCGCGGCCAACCTGCCCGCGTTCCCGGCCAGCCTGCGCAAGCAGACCAACGGCGCCCCCTACCCGGCCCCGCGCAACATCCTCGCGGCCGCCGTCGAGGGCGCCCAGGTCGACTTCGAGACGGCGCAGCTCATCGAGGCCCGGTACTTCGTGGAGCTGGCGGCCGGCCAGACCTCGAAGAACATGATCCAGGCGTTCTTCTTCGACCTCCAGGCCGTCAACTCCGGCGCCAACCGGCCCACGGGCGTCGAGCCGCGCCAGGTCCGCAAGGTGGCCGTGCTCGGCGCCGGGATGATGGGCGCGGGCATCGCCTACTCCTGCGCCCTCGCGGGCATCGAGGTCGTGCTCAAGGACGTCTCGCTGGAGGCGGCCGTCAAGGGCAAGGGCTACTCCGAGAAGCTGTGCGCCAAGGCGGTCTCCCGGGGCCGTACGACCCAGGAGAAGGCGGACGCCCTCCTCGCCCGCATCACCCCGACCGCCGACCCGCAGGACCTCGCGGGCTGCGACGCGGTGATCGAGGCGGTCTTCGAGGACACCTCGCTCAAGCACAAGGTGTTCCAGGAGATCCAGCACATCGTCGAACCCGACGCGCTGCTGTGCTCCAACACCTCCACCCTGCCCATCACCGCGCTCGCCGAAGGCGTGGAGCGCCAGAGCGACTTCATCGGGCTGCACTTCTTCTCGCCCGTCGACAAGATGCCGCTCGTCGAGATCATCAAGGGCGAGCGCAGCGGTGACGAGGCCCTCGCCCGCGCCTTCGACCTGGTCCGCCAGATCAAGAAGACGCCGATCGTCGTCAACGACTCGCGCGGCTTCTTCACCTCCCGCGTCATCGGGCACTTCATCAACGAGGGCGTGGCGATGGTCGGCGAGGGCATCGAGCCCGCGTCCATCGAGCAGGCGGCCGCCCAGGCGGGCTACCCGGCCAAGGTGCTGTCCCTGATGGACGAGCTGACGCTCACCCTGCCCCGCAAGATCCGCAACGAGTCCCGGCGGGCCGTCGAGGAGGCGGGCGGCACCTGGCCCGCGCACCCGGCCGAGGCGGTCATCGACCGCATGGTCGACGAGTTCGGCCGCCCCGGCCGCAGCGGCGGCGCCGGTTTCTACGAGTACGGGGAGGACGGCGCGCGCACCGGCCTCTGGCCGGGGCTGCGGGAGCACTTCACCAGGTCCGGCCACCGGATCCCGTTCGAGGACATGCAGGAACGCATGCTCTTCGCCGAGGCGCTCGACACGGTCAAGCTGCTCGAGGAGGGCGTGCTGACCTCCGTCGCCGACGCCAACATCGGCTCCCTCTTCGGCATCGGCTTCCCCGGCTGGACCGGCGGAGTCCTCCAGTACATCAACGGCTACGAGGGCGGGCTGCCCGGCTTCGTGGCCCGCGCGCGGCAACTCGCCGACCGCTACGGCGACCGGTTCACCCCGCCCGCGCTGCTGGTGGAGAAGGCGGAGCAGGGCGGCACCTTCACCGACGCGCGCTGACGCGCCGTCCGGCGAAGACCGGCTCCCCGCTCCGGGACCGGCCGCGGGGGGGGGGGGGGGGGGCGCCCCCCCCGCCCCCCGGCGGGGGGGGGGGGGGGGGGGGGGGGGGGGGGGGGGGGTGGGGGGT
>NZ_JBVJMD010000127.1:0-6506 GCF_055584385.1 Streptomyces sp. NPDC104096 | reverse complement strand
GCGGTGGTTCCGCGGCGTTGGGTCGTAGAGCGGACGTTCGCCTGGCTGGGACGATGCCGCCGACTGTCGAAGGACTACGAGTACCTGCGCGTCTGTTCGGAGAACGTCATCTACCTCACCATGGCCATGCTCCTCATGCGGTGCCTTGCAAGGTCAGCCCGCTGACAGGCTTTTCAGACGCCCTCTAGAGCCGGTTGACGAGCCCCCGGCTGGTCAGCAGTTGATGGGAGGGTTACCGGAAGCGACTCGGCAGTAGTCCGACCCGAGTCCGCCGTCGACGGTGCCGGCGTTTGGGCCGACGGTGATGAAGTCGCCGTCGGCTCCGCCGAGAATCCTACCGGTCACCGCAGTACCGGCGTTGGCCGTGATGGAGTCGCCACCGGCGCCGCCGTCGATGGTGCCGGCAACGATGCCGTTGATGACGATGTAGTCGCTGCCGCCCAAGCCGTTGACGCTGTCACCCACGGCGAGGGCGCCGCAGCTGATGTAGTCGGGGCCGGTAGTACCGCTGACGGTCGTACCGGATACAGGGCTGCCGTTGACCGTGCATGACGTCAGGGCTTGTGCGGGCGTCGCGGTCAGGGCGAGGGGAGCGGCCACGAGGGAGGCGGCACAGAGCGTACGTATCGCATGTCTGATCATGAAATGATTGGCTCATGGCGATTTCATGATCGCAATGCTGCACCAGCGGTGGCGCCACCGTTCGGGCAGTCTTCCCCCGGACGGGCCACCGAGAGTGACGGTCAGCTGATCGGGGTTTGAGCCGGAGGTCCGAAGCCGGATCAAGACCGTGCCTACATGGTCAGCTAATCGTTGTCCTGCGCATCGGGAGTGGGCGCTGGGGATGGATTGTTCCGGATGGTTTGTGGGAGATCGCGAAGCCGTTGCCGCCATCGGCGCGGGTGCGTCCGCAGGGCGGCGGGATCGCGAACATCGACGATGAAGCGGTCTTCGCCGCGATCATCTATGTGCTGGTCAGCGGCTGCGCCTGGCGGGCCCTGCCACCGTGTTTCGGAGCGTCGAAGTCGACGGTGCACCGCCGTTTCGCCATCTGGTCCCGCGCCGGGGTCCGGGGCCGGCTGCACCAGAAGGTTCTCCAGCTCCTGGACGAGCAGGATCTCATCGACTTGTCCCGTGCTGTCCTCGACTCAGCTCACGTACGCGCCAAAAAAAGGGGGCGAACTTGCAGGTCCGAGCCCCGTGGACCGAGGTAAGCCCGGTTCCAAGATGCACGTCCTGTCCGACGCGAACGGACTGCCCCCACGCGTCGGATTCTCCGCGGCCAACACCCACGACAGCCAGGCGCTGAAGCCCATGCTGTCCCATTTCCACATGGGACACGAATCCCACGCGACCGGTTCCAAGTCCCAACGCCTCCACGCCGGCAAGGCGTACGACATCCCTCACCTGCGTCGATGGTTACGGGGCAGGCGCATCGGCGTCCGGATCGCCCGCAGAGGCATCGACTCCAGCGAACGGCTCGGCCGGCGCAGATGGGTCATCGAGCGCACCATGTCCTGGCTGACGGGCTACCGCCGTCTCAACCACCGCTACGAGCGCCAACCAGGCAACTGCCTGGCCTTCCTTGGACTCGCCGCCGCCTTCTGCTGCTACAAACGGCTCCTCAAACTGACCATGTAGGACACGGTCCTACGCGATATTTCAGACACACTCGGTCCGTCCGAGGCTGGGCGGCGAGGGTTTGGAGGCGGGCCGAGGTGCCGTCGCGTTGTGCACGCCGCAGCCCGTACTTGGCCAGTAGCCCGTTGGAGACGGTCAGTAAGAACGCCGCACACGCCCGAAAGAGCGCAACGCGGACGTCCTTGGTGGGCGCGTTGTGGTTGAGCCCCAGTTCCAGGAGTCGGTCCGGCGTCGGCGGCCGGTGCTTCTCACCCCTGTCGGCCGCGGTGATCCGGGCGTCGTCCTGGGCGGTGGCTGTGGCGGCGGCCACGGTGTGGTCGGTGGAGCCGCCGTCGGGGAGGAGGATCTCCCGCGAGGGGTGGTGCGCAGCGCAGGCATTGGCCAGGCAAGGACCAAGCCCGCATTCAGGCAGTGCAGTTCCTGCGGAGGCAACCTCGGGCGTCTGCTCGGTGATCAGGACAGCCGCGTTGTACTACTAGGCTGAGCTCATGCTGCATCTGCGTCTGATCACTCCGGCCGACACGACCGAGGAGGTGGTGCAGCTGATCGGGGGGACGGTCGGCACCGCGCATCTCGTGGTGCTGCCGGGGGCCGCCCGCGATCCCGCCGGGGACGTCGTGATGTGTGATGTCGCCCGTGAGGCGGGCGACGAACTCCTCACCGCGCTGAAGGATCTGGGCGTGGAGGAGTCGGGGTCCATCGCCGTGGAGGACATCGACCTGTCGCTGTCCCGGCGCGCCGACAAGGCCGTCGAGGACGCACCTGGCGAGGCTGCGGACGCAGTTTTGTGGGAGCACCTCACGGACGAGACGCACGAGGAGTCGACGCTGTCGGCCACCTACGTCGCCTTCATTACCCTGGCCACCATGATCGCCGCCTGCGGTGTGGTCCTGGACAACGCCATCCTCATCGTGGGCGCGATGGCCGTAGGTCCCGAGTTCGGACCGCTTGCGGGGATCTGCACGGCGCTGGTGCGACGGCGTCCGCGACTGGCGTTGCGTTCACTGGTGGCGCTGGCCGTGGGATTTGCCGCGGCCATGCTGTTGGCGGTCGGCTTCACGTTCCTCATGGAGGCTGCCGGCCTGTTCACCAAGGTGCAGTTGGAGGCCGAGCGGCCCAACACCAACTTCATCTACCGGCCGGACGCGTTCTCGTTCGTCGTCGCGGCACTGGCGGGCGCGGCGGGGATGTTGTCGCTGACGTCGGCGAAGTCCGGCGCCCTCGTCGGCGTCGCGATTTCGGTGACCACGGTCCCGGCGGCGGCGAACGCGGCCGTCGCCTTCTCCTTCGGCGAGTACCGCCAGGCCTGGGGCTCGACGGAACAACTCGCCTTGAACCTGCTCGGCATCGTGCTCGCAGGGACCCTTACGCTGCTGGCCCAAAAATGGCTCTGGGCCCGACAACGGTCGGTCACCAGAGCAGCGAATCAGTAGTGCAGCCGGCCCCGGGACTGTCAAACACGGGGTCTGTTCCGTAGTCGGTGGTGACGGAGGGTGCGGTCAGCCCAGGAGGATGCGGTGGCGGAGGAGGGGGAAGCCTGCGCGGCCGTGCATCTGGCGCTTGATCAGCTTGGTTTTGTTGTTCACGCCTTCGGTGCCGCTGTTGTGGTGCGGCAGGGTGAGGGTGGCGTCGGCTGCGGTGCGGTCCTTCTCGAGGCCCCGGGTGAAGGCATGCAGGTGGGGCAGGTCCTCGGCCTGGGCCGAGGTGATCCAGCTGCTCGGCAGGGCGGCATTGCCGTCGGCGGGATCCAGCAGCACGGCGAAGTGGCGGATGAGGGCGGCCATAGCGGTCATCTCGTGGCAGGCAGCGCGGGCGGCCTCGATACGTTCCCGCTGGTGGTCCTTGAGGCGGTCGGGGCGGGTGAGCAGGTAGCGGGCCAGGCACCGGGGCGAGAGGGCGGACCGGTCGGCCTCGACACGGCCCTGGTTGATGTAGCGGACCAGCAGGTTCGAGCTGCCGGTGCAGCCCAGCTCCCTGATCTCCTGGAGGAGATGGGTGACGGGGACGGCCGGATTCTCCAGTCGGCGCTTGCGCAGGTGATCACGGTAGGGATCCACGAGGGTGGGCCGGTACTTGGGGGTGCGGATGAGGTGCTCGGGCTCGGCAACACGGTCGTAGCGCTTGACAGTGTTGAGAGCCAGGTTGAGGCGACGCGCGCACTCCAGAAGTCCGACTCCGCGCTCGCGCAGGGCGTGGACCTGCTGCCAGCGCTCGCGGGTGGTGGCGGCTTGTCTCCCCTCAACCGGGGGCGGGCCCGCTTTCGCCCAGCAGGTGCTGTGCGCGGCGACTTCTTTGCGGACGGCCTCGGCGAGGTTGTGCCACAGGTGCCCGCGGTCGCTGATCCGGACCGCGTCGGGCAGGGCTCGGCGGACCGCCTCGGCGTAGGTGGCCGATCCGTCCCGGCATACGGCCTCGATGCCCGGATGTCCGCGCAGCCAGGCTTCCGGAGGGGCGGCTTCGCGGCCGGGGGAGTACCTCGATTCGCTCACCGGTCTCGGCGTTGATGATGATCGTGGCGTAGCTCTGCCGGCGTCGCAGGGCGAAGTCGTCGACCCCGATCACCCGCGGGATCCGCACCGCCGGCACGGGCACCCGCCGCAGCAGCCGCAGGGCGGAGGCGTACGACACGGGCACGGCCAGCGATCGGGCGAGTCGGGCGGACGCCCGACCGCACAACTCCTTGACCAGCCCGGAGAGCTGACCGGTCAGACGTGTGGTGCGGCGCTGATGGCGCTCCAGAAGCCCGGGGACCTGCTCTCGGAAGGTCTGCCGCCTGCAGCCCAGGACCGGACAGACCAGCCGTCGTATCCTCACCCCGACCACGACCTGCCGGCCGTCGAGCGGCACATCCCGCACCGTCCGGCCGTGATACCCGTGGACCTTCCTCGTCAGGACTCCGCACACCGGACAGGGAACGGGAGCATCCCGGGTCCGAGCCGTAACCCGGACTATCTCGCCACCGTCCGCCACATTCTCGATGACCAACGCCGACATCCCCGAAAACACCGTTCCTGCAAGCGCGTTCGCATCATGCACACTCAATGATCACAGGCGAGCACCCTCCGTCACCGCCGACTACGGAACAGACCCGCTCGTTTGACAGACCCTGCCTGGGCTCGACACCAATGCGGCTGAGACCACAAGTGACCTCTGCAGGGGATCCCGAGGTCGACACTGGTGTTTGCTCTGGGTTTCCGGCCCGCCCCTCCCGGTCGGCTGGACTGAGTGAGAGGAAAAAGATCTGCTGTGAAGGCGTGCGGAGTATCCGGGGCCGAGAAGGAAGTCGTCCTGCTGGAGTTGCCCGAACCGTCATCTCCCGGGCCCGGACAGATCCTGGTGGCGGTCGAGGCGGCCGGGGTCGGCCCGTGGGACGAACTGCTAAACGGCGCTGGTTGGGACGTGGGGCTGCGCCCCCCGGCGGCGCTGGGAGTGGAGGGCGCGGGCAAGGTGCTGGCCGTCGGAGCAGGTGCCACCGGGTTTGCGGTAGGCGACCGGGTGCTCGCGCACGAGGCCCCGCTGCCCGGGGGAAGCGGCTTCTGGGCCGAACGCGTTCTGGTCAACGCGGATCACACGGCAGCCTGCCCACCCGGGCTGGACGCCGTGCACGCGGCGGCGCTGCCGGTCAACGGACTCACCGCGTTGCAGGCCTTGGAGAAGCTGGACCTCAGCCGAGGACAACGGCTCCTGATCACCAACGGAGGCGGGGCCACCGGAGCCCTGGCCATCCAGCTCGCTGCGGCCAAGGACATCGAGGTGACCGCGACCGCGTCTGCTGCCGCCACAGAGCGCCTGCTCGGTCTGGGAGCGACGGAGGTCGTCGACTACCACGACTCGAACTGGCCGGCCAAGGTACGCGGCGGGTTCGACGCCGCCCTCACCATCGCCACCGGCACGGCGGACGCCGCCCTGCCTTTGGTGCGGGACGGCGGCCGACTGTGCTCCCTGACCTCGGACGCGCCTCCGGAGGAACGAGGCATCACGAGTTGGGACCTCTACCTCGAGCCCAACGCCGCGCAGCTTGTCCAGCTGGCGGAGCAGGCCGCCGCGGGAACCTTGAAACTCGCACCGGAACCCCTGCCGCTGAGCGAGGGACCGGCTGCGTTCGCCCGGGTGGTTACCGGACGGGCCGGCGGTAAGAAGATCGTGCTCACCCGAGCATGACCCGGCCGGGCACCGCACGATCCCGACGCCGGGCCACGGTGCCCGCCAGGCGCGATCGAGAAGTCGTCAGGCCGAGGGTGGGCGACCGAGGAATACTGGCGAGGTCTGCTCACGCCGGGCCCGCCGCAGCCGCCACGGCAGGACGTAACCCACACCTCCGACAACGGCTGACACAGTGAGCTTCTTCAGCGTTGCCGCTCCAGGGTGAGGACGGCTTTGGCGATTGACGTCATGCGGTTCGGGCTGGTTCGGGATCTGCAGAAGATCCGCCAGGACCTCAGGCGCGCGACGCTGCGTCCGACCGGTGCCCGTGCCGCGGACAAGGCCCGGTTGACGGTCTTCTCGGTGAGGGTGACTTCCTGCAGGAGCCTGCGCTTGATGCCCGTCGTCACCCATGAGCCGCCGCCCTGGTGAGTGAGTTCGGCATGAGGTGATCGCCTGCCCCCTGCCCCCTGCCCGCTGCCCGCGTGCCGCAGCTTCAGCACTTCGGCAGCACCGTGCCCGGTCCGTCGCGTCACGCGCTGCAACGGGCAGTCCATCGTCCTGCACCTCGATGTCCGCCCGCCCTCGAGCTGCCGCCGCCGCTGCCCCTCAAGCCGCGGGGAGGGGGCGCTGACCTGCGGGTACGGGGCCGGAGCGGACGTCAGTGCCGGACCGACGCAAAGTTTGCTCCCCGGGCCGCCGGTGCGCAGCGCGCACCCGGC
>NZ_JBVJMD010000126.1:0-6571 GCF_055584385.1 Streptomyces sp. NPDC104096 | reverse complement strand
GCAGCTCGCGGCGCTCCCCGTCGGACAGCAGGTCGATCCCGCCGATCGGCCGGTCGGGCGCGGCGACGACCGCGGCCAGCAACCTGGTCCACCGGACGAAGAACGTCTCCACCGTCGAACGGTCGAACAGATCGGTGGCGTACTCCACCGCTCCGACGATCCCGGCCGGGCGGCCGTCCGGACCGAACTGCTCGGCAAGGTTGACACCGAGGTCGAACCTGGCGGTTCTGGCGGCCACGGGGTAGGCGGCCACGTCCAGGCCGGGCAGGTCGAAGTCGCCGCCCGGCGCGCTCTGCAGGCCCAGCATGATCTGGAACAGCGGATGGTGCGCGAGCGACCGCGCCGGGTTGACGACCTCGACCAGGTACTCGAAGGGCACGTCCTGGTGTTCGTACGCGGTGAGCGCCTTCTGCCGCACCCGGCCGAGCAGTTCGGCGAAGGCCGGGTCGCCGCTCGTGTCGGTGCGCAGCACGAGGGTGTTGACGAAGAAGCCGACGAGCTCGTCCAGCGCCTGGTCGGTGCGGCCGGCGATCGGGCTGCCGATCGGGATGTCCGTGCCGGCGCCGAGTCGGGTGAGCAGCGCGGCAAGGCCGGCCTGGAGCACCATGAACATGCTGGCGCCGCTACCGGTGGCCAGGTCCCGCAGTGCTTGGTGCAGTTCGGGGTCGAGCCGGATCGCGACCGCGCCGCCCAGCTGGGAGGCCACCGGCGGCCGGGGCCGGTCGGCGGGCAACTGCACCTGCTGCGGAAGGCCCGTCAACTCGTCCTTCCAGTAAGACAGTTGCCGAGAGAACAGACTGTCCGGGTCGGTGGCGTCGCCGAGCACGTCGCGCTGCCACAGGGTGTAGTCGGCGTACTGCACCGGCAGCGGGGACCACCGCGGTTCCTCGCCCCGGCAGCGCGCCGCATAGGCCGCCGCGAGGTCACCGGAGAGCGGGCCCGTGGACCAGCCGTCGGCCGCGATGTGGTGCACCACGACCAGCAGCACGTGCCGGTCGGGCGCGAGCGCGAACAGCTCCGCCCGGACCGGTGGTTCCGCCGCCAGGTCGAAGCCGCGCCGGGCCGCCTCCGCCAGCCGCTCGGCCAGCCGGCTCTCGTCGAGTTCGGCCACCGGCAACGCCGGGTGGGCCTGCGAGGCGTTCAGCACGACCTGGTACGGCACGCCGTCCGTCTCGCGGAAGACCGTCCGCAGGCTCTCGTGCCGGGCGACCACGTCCGCGAGCGCGGCGTGCAGGGCCGCCCGGTCGAGGTCGCCGGTCAGGCTCAGCGCGAACGGCATGTTGTAGGTGGCGCTCGGGCCGTCCATCCGGTTCAGGAACCACAGGCGGCGCTGGGCGAAGGACAACGGCACCCGTTCGGGTCGCGGCTGGGCGGTCAGTGCGGGCCGTGCCGTGCCGTACCCGTCCAGGCAGGCCGCCAGCCCGGCCACGGTCGGGGTCTCGAACAACGTCCGGACTTCCAGCTCCACTCCGAGGGTCGCCCGGACCCTGGAAGCCAGGCGGGTCGCAAGCAGTGAGTGTCCGCCCAGGTCGAAGAAGCTGTCCTCGACGCCGACCTGGGCCAGGCCGAGCACCTCGGCGAACAGCTCGGCGAGGAGCTGTTCCTGCGGGGTGCGCGGCGCCCGCCCGGCTCCGGCCGGGCCGAGGTCGGGTGCGGGCAGCGCGCGGCGGTCGAGCTTCCCGCTGGCCGTCAGCGGCAGTGCCTCCAGAGCCACGAACGCCGACGGGACCAGGTAGTCCGGCAGCCGACCGCGCAGCCAGTCTCGGAGTTCACCGAGAAGGGCACCGGTACCCCGGCTGCCGGTCGGGCGGTTGGTCAGCGACGACAACGCGGTGCCGGCCGACCGCACCGGCCGGTAGGCCTCGACGGGGGCGCCTGCCGGTCCACCGGTGAAGAGCACATCGAGGGCCTCGGGCGCGTCGGCCGACCAGGTGAGGCCCACTCGGCGGCCGAGCTCCCCGCCGAGGGCGTGGAGGTCCTCCGGGTCGGGCAGGCCACCGTCGTCCGGACCGTGCAGCCGCTCCAGCAGGCCGGCGAGCGTGCCGTCCCCGTTCCACACCGCCCGGGCCAGCTCGGCCTCGCGTGCCACGCGGCGGTTCGGGACCCCGGTGAGGCGCACCGGGCCCGTGCCGGGCCGCCCCAACAGTTCGCGCAGCTGCGCGAGGTCGGCGACGTCCCGGCCCCATGCCAGGTCCAGGGGCCGGACCGACACGGCCGGCTGCTTGTGCAGCGTCACGTCGTAGCGGTAGCGGGTCAGTTCGTTGTGGTGGCGGCCGCGCTTGACCTCCACGGTCACCGCGCCGATGTCCGTGCCGTGCTCCCGAAGGACGGTGAAGAAGTCCGGGTCGACCAGGAGTTCCTTCTCCACCCTGACGGCCTGCTCCACCGCGCGGCGCACGGCCGCGAGGTCTCCGTCCGCAGCCGCCCGGTGCAGCTGGACCGCGGTGGCCAGCGGGCGCAGCAGCCGCAGGTTGCGGACGTCGCCGACGAAGAGCGTGCCACCGGGGGCGAGCAGCCGCATCAACTTCCCGATCACGTCGGCGAGATAGTCGGCGGACGGGAAGTACTGCACCACCGAGTTGATCACGACGGTGTCGAACCGCCCGGTCGGCAGGCCGTCGGTGTCGTGCGCCGGGCGGGTCTGGAGCACGACACGCTCGGCCAGGTCCTCCTGCCGGGCGACCTGCGCGCTCAGCGCGTCGACCGCGGTGGCGGAGAAGTCCGTCGCCCAGTAGGACTCGCAGTGCGGCGCGATCTGCGAGAGCAGCAGTCCGGTGCCGACGCCGACCTCCAGCACCCGGCGGGGGCGCAGGGCCAGGATGCGGGCCACGGTGGCGTCCCGCCATTCCCGCATCTGTTCGACCGGGATCGGGCTCGCGTCGTAACTGCTGTTCCAGCCGACGAAGTTCTGGCCGAAGCCGGCTTCCTCGGGGGTGATGGGCAGGGCGTCGTAGATGTCCTGCCACTCGCCCACGTGGTCCGCTTCCAGGTCGCTGTCGCGGGCGTCGTCCTGGTGCGGGACGACGTAGCCGACGAGCCGGTCGTCCTGGGCGAGGACGGCGGCCCGGGCGACGGCGGGGTGCTCGGCCAGCGCGGCCTCGACCTCGCCGGGCTCGACCCGGAAGCCGCGTACCTTCACCTGGTCGTCTGCGCGGCCGACGTACTCCAGCTCTCCGGTGCCCAGCCAGCGCACCAGGTCCCCGGTGCGGTACATGCGCTCACCGGCCCCGAACGGGGAGGCGACGAACCGTCCGGCGGTCAGGCCCGGCCGGTTCAGGTAGCCGCGCGCCAGTCCCGCGCCCGCGACGTACAGCTCCCCCGCCACGCCCGTCGGCACCGGCCGCAGTCGCTCGTCCAGCACGTACACCCGGGCGTTGGCGATCGGACGGCCGATCGGCGGCACGCCCGACCCCGGCGACAGCGGGTCGCTCATGGTCGCGCACACCGTGGTCTCGGTCGGACCGTACGCGTTGATCATCCGACGGCCCGGCGCCCACCGCGCCACCAACTCCGGCGGACACGCCTCACCCGCCACCACCAGCGTCGACACCCGCACCGAGCCCTCCGGCACGGCGGCGAGGACGGACGGGGGCACGGTCACGTGGGTGACCGCGAGGTCCCGGTCGGCCAGCGCGGCCACCGGGTCCGCCGTCGGGGGCAGCACCAGGGCCGCGCCGCGCAGCAGTGCGGTGTAGATCTCCGACACCGAGGCGTCGAAGCTGGGCGAGGCGAACTGGAGCACCCGGCTGTCGGGTTCGATCGCGAACCGCTCGATCTGTCCCGCGACCAGGCTCGCGACACCGCCGTGCGCGACCACGACGCCCTTGGGACGGCCGGTCGAGCCCGAGGTGTAGATCACGTAGGCCGGGTGCCTGACGTCGAGCGCGACCACGGGGTCGGTGTCCGGCCAGTCGGTCACCTCGGTCACCAGCGCCGGGTCGTCGACCATCAGGGCCGGCCGCGCGTCGTCCAGCATGAACCGGATCCGCGCCTGCGGGTACGCCGGATCCACCGGCAGGTACGCGGCACCGGCCTTCAGCACACCCAGGACCGCCACCACGGACTCCACCGACCGCGGCAGAGCCACGGCCACGGTCTGCTCAGGACCGACCCCCCGCGCGATCAGCGCATGCGCGAACCGGTTCGCCCAGGAGTCGAGTTGACGGTACGTCAATTCGACATCGCCGCGGACGAGCGCGAGGGCGTCCGGGGTCGCCGTCACCTGCGCCGCGAACGCCCGCGGCACCGGGACGGCCGCCACCTCGCGGGCGGTCGCGTTGCCGCGCTCCAGCAGACGGTGCCGCTCGTCGGCGTCGAGGATCTCGATCCCGCCGATCGACCGGTCCGGGTCGGCGGTGACCGCCTCCAACAGACGCGTCCAGCGCCGGATGAGCGCCTCGACCGTCGAGCGGTCGAACAGGTCGGTGGCGTACTCCACCGCGCCGACGATCCCCGCCGGGCTGCCGTCCGGACCGAACTGTTCCACGAGGCTCACACCGAGATCGAACTTGGCGGTTCCGGTGGCCACCGCGTAGGTGGTGACGTCCAGACCGGGCAGGGAGAACCGCCCCATCGGGGCGTTCTGCACGGCCAGGATGGTCTGGAACAGCGGGTGGTGGGACAGCGAGCGGGACGGGTTGAGCACCTCCACCAGGTGTTCGAACGGCACGTCCTGGTGGGCGTAGGCCGACAGCGCCGTCTCCCGCACCCGCCCCAGCAGCTCCGCGAACGACGGGTCGCCGCTGGTGTCGGTGCGCAGCACCAGCGTGTTCACGAAGAACCCGACCAGATCGTCCAGCGCCTCGTCGGTACGCCCCGCGATCGGAGACCCGATCGGGATGTCCGTACCCGCACCCAGCCGCGTGTACAGCGCCGCCAGCGCCGCCTGGAGCACCATGAACAGGCTCGCGCCCGACCTGCGGGCCAACTCCAGCAGGGTGGTGTGCAGTTCGGGGCTCAGCTCCAGGCCGACGTGGTCCCCGCGCCAGCCGGCGACGGCAGGCCTCGGCCGGTCGGCGGGCAGCTGAAGCAGTTCCGGCAGTTCGGACAGCTGGCGCTTCCAGTAGCCGAGTTGCTCGGCGAAGCGGCTCTCGGGGTCGGCGGCGTCGCCGAGCAGGTCGCGCTGCCACAGCGTGTAGTCCGCGTACTGCACCGGCAGGGCCGGCCGGTGCGGCGCGCGGCCCTCGCACCGGGCGGCGTACGCCTCGGCCAGGTCGCGGGCCAGCGGGCCGGTGGACCAGCCGTCACCGGCGATGTGGTGCATCACCAGCAGCAGCACGTGCTCGTCCGGCGCGAGCGCGAACAGCTCCGCCCGCAGGGGCGCCTCGGCCTCCAGGTCGAAGGGCCGCCGGGCGAACTCGGCCAGCCGCTCGAAGAGTTCGTCTTCCAGCACCTCGGTCAGCCCCGCCCGGGGCCGGGCCTCGGCCGGGTGCAGGACGCGCTGGCACGGTACGCCGTCGACCTCCGGGAAGACCGTCCGCAGGCTCTCGTGCCGGGCCACCACGTCGGCCAGCGCCTCGTCCAGCGCGACGCGATCGAGCGTCCCGGTCAGCTGGAGCGCCAGCGGGATGTGGTAGGTCGCGGCGGCGGCGTCCATGCGGTGCAGGAACCAGAGCCGACGCTGGGCGAAGGACAGCGGCACCGCCTCCGCCCGCTCGTGCGTGGTCAGCGCCGGACGGGCGTGGCCGGCCCCGGCCAGCGCCCCGGCCAGGCCCGCCACGGTGGGCGCCAGGAACAGCGCGCGCAGCCCCAGCTCCACCCCGAGCACCGAGCGCACCCGCGCGGCCAGCCGGGTGGCGAGCAGCGAGTGCCCGCCCAGGTCGAAGAAGTCGTCGTCGACCCCGACCCGTGGCACGCCGAGGACCTCGGCGAACAGCTCGCACAGGATCTGTTCCTGAGGGGTGCGCGGTGCGCGCCCGGCCTCGGCCGAGCCGAGGTCGGGAGCGGGCAGCGCCGCCCGGTCCAGCTTTCCGTTGGGCGTCAGCGGCAGCACGTCCAGCGGCACGAACGCCGACGGCACCAGATAGTCGGGCAGCCGGTCGCGCAGATACGCCGTCAGCTCGGCCGGACGTACGACCGTGCCGGGACGGGGCGTCGCGTAGCCGACGAGCCGGTCGTCCTTCGCGAGCACGGCGGCCTGGGCGACGGCAGGGTGCTCGGCCAACGCCGCCTCGATCTCGCCGAGTTCGACGCGGAAGCCGCGCACCTTCACCTGGTCGTCGGCACGGCCGACGTACTCCAGCTCTCCGTCGCTCCGGCGGCGCACCAGGTCGCCCGTGCGGTACATCCGCGCACCCGCCGGGCCGAACGGGCAGGCCACGAACCGACCGGCCGTCAGCCCGGGCCGGTTCAGATACCCGCGCGCCAGACCAGCCCCTGCGACGTACAACTCCCCCGTCACCCCGGGCGGCACGATCCGCAGCCGCTCGTCCAGGACGTACACCCGGAAGCCCGCGACCGACCGGCCGATCGGCGGTACACCGGCCCCCGGGGCCAGCGGAGCGCTCATCGTCGCGCACACCGTCGTCTCCGTCGGACCGTACGCGTTGATCATCCGCCGGCCCGGCGCCCA
>NZ_JBVJMD010000125.1:0-6791 GCF_055584385.1 Streptomyces sp. NPDC104096 | reverse complement strand
TCTTTATGGTTCTTGGCGGCGGAGCGCACCATGGTCGGGCCGCCGATATCGATATTTTCGACCGCGTCTTCCAGCGAGCAATCTGGGCGCGCCACGGTTTGGGCGAACGGGTACAGATTGACGACCACCATGTCGATAGGCTGGATGTCATGCTGATTCATGACCGCGTCGTCCTGGCCGCGGCGGCCGAGGATACCGCCGTGAACTTTCGGGTGCAGGGTCTTAACTCGTCCGTCCATCATCTCCGGGAAGCCGGTGTAGTCGGAAACTTCGGTAACGGGCAGACCGGCGTCTGCCAGCAGGCGGGCGGTGCCGCCGGTGGAGAGCAGTTCAACGCCGCGCTGGGAAAGCGCTTCGGCGAATTCAACGATACCGGCTTTGTCAGACACGCTGAGCAGGGCCCGGCGGATTGGACGAGGTTGTTGCATGGTTTTATCCCTTGGCTTTGAGTCGCAATTAAAGAGCGTTACGTGAATGTCCACCTCGTTCTCTCTATAAGGAAGGGTTTTTTGCCTTATAAAGGGAGGGTCAGGCACATATTCAGGTAGCGCCCCCATAAAAAGGGGGATCGTTTCGTCGCGGGGAATTGTAGCGAAAACGTTTGCGTGGCGCTCGTAAATTTTCCGTGCAAATCGCATCTGTGGATAACACTGTGCGCAAGTGGGTATAAGGCGGGGTTTTGCTGTGGAATGCAGCGAACGATCGTTTTTGCTGAAAATACCTGTTGCGGCCTGCGAGGAACTCCCTATAATGCGCCTCCATCGACACGGAACATGTGAACAACTTCACAGAGTATCCGGGGGTCGCAGAGAAAAAATCCTGAAAATTAGGGTTGACTCTGAAAGAGGAAAGCGTAATATACGCCACCTCGAGTTAGCAAGCGAAAGCGCCTAACTCACTGCTCTTTAACAATTTATCAGACAATCTGTGTGGGCACTCCACAAGACGATATCCAGCATCTTCGGATGCAAAAAAATATCAAGTCTTGAAGAGTGACTAACTGAAGTAAAATTCATGCAGTAAATCTTTGAGCATCGCTTCTCGAGTGGAAGCAAATCAAGCTTTTAATTGAAGAGTTTGATCATGGCTCAGATTGAACGCTGGCGGCAGGCTTAACACATGCAAGTCGAGCGGTAGCACAGGGGAGCTTGCTCCCTGGGTGACGAGCGGCGGACGGGTGAGTAATGTCTGGGAAACTGCCTGATGGAGGGGGATAACTACTGGAAACGGTAGCTAATACCGCATAACGTCGCAAGACCAAAGAGGGGGACCTTCGGGCCTCTTGCCATCAGATGTGCCCAGATGGGATTAGCTAGTAGGTGGGGTAATGGCTCACCTAGGCGACGATCCCTAGCTGGTCTGAGAGGATGACCAGCCACACTGGAACTGAGACACGGTCCAGACTCCTACGGGAGGCAGCAGTGGGGAATATTGCACAATGGGCGCAAGCCTGATGCAGCCATGCCGCGTGTGTGAAGAAGGCCTTCGGGTTGTAAAGCACTTTCAGCGAGGAGGAAGGTGGTGAACTTAATACGTTCATCAATTGACGTTACTCGCAGAAGAAGCACCGGCTAACTCCGTGCCAGCAGCCGCGGTAATACGGAGGGTGCAAGCGTTAATCGGAATTACTGGGCGTAAAGCGCACGCAGGCGGTTTGTTAAGTCAGATGTGAAATCCCCGGGCTCAACCTGGGAACTGCATTTGAAACTGGCAAGCTAGAGTCTCGTAGAGGGGGGTAGAATTCCAGGTGTAGCGGTGAAATGCGTAGAGATCTGGAGGAATACCGGTGGCGAAGGCGGCCCCCTGGACGAAGACTGACGCTCAGGTGCGAAAGCGTGGGGAGCAAACAGGATTAGATACCCTGGTAGTCCACGCTGTAAACGATGTCGATTTGGAGGTTGTGCCCTTGAGGCGTGGCTTCCGGAGCTAACGCGTTAAATCGACCGCCTGGGGAGTACGGCCGCAAGGTTAAAACTCAAATGAATTGACGGGGGCCCGCACAAGCGGTGGAGCATGTGGTTTAATTCGATGCAACGCGAAGAACCTTACCTACTCTTGACATCCAGAGAACTTAGCAGAGATGCTTTGGTGCCTTCGGGAACTCTGAGACAGGTGCTGCATGGCTGTCGTCAGCTCGTGTTGTGAAATGTTGGGTTAAGTCCCGCAACGAGCGCAACCCTTATCCTTTGTTGCCAGCGGTTCGGCCGGGAACTCAAAGGAGACTGCCAGTGATAAACTGGAGGAAGGTGGGGATGACGTCAAGTCATCATGGCCCTTACGAGTAGGGCTACACACGTGCTACAATGGCATATACAAAGAGAAGCGACCTCGCGAGAGCAAGCGGACCTCATAAAGTATGTCGTAGTCCGGATTGGAGTCTGCAACTCGACTCCATGAAGTCGGAATCGCTAGTAATCGTAGATCAGAATGCTACGGTGAATACGTTCCCGGGCCTTGTACACACCGCCCGTCACACCATGGGAGTGGGTTGCAAAAGAAGTAGGTAGCTTAACCTTCGGGAGGGCGCTTACCACTTTGTGATTCATGACTGGGGTGAAGTCGTAACAAGGTAACCGTAGGGGAACCTGCGGTTGGATCACCTCCTTACCTAAAGATATTGATTCGAGTGGCGTGCTCACACAGATTGTCTGATGAAAAAGTAATGAGCAAACAAAACCTTGTGGTATAGGTAAGTGCCGGGAGATTTGTGACTGTCCAGTGCAGTGACAAACGACAATGGCGCTCGATTTTTCACGAAAAATCTCACCTTTACCCGAAATTATCGAATCGGTGATTCGATAAGCCAATTTCGGGTCCCCATCGTCTAGAGGCCTAGGACACTGCCCTTTCACGGCTGTAACAGGGGTTCGAATCCCCTTGGGGACGCCATTCCGATAATGAGTGAAAGACATTATCACCGGTTAGCGATAACCGAAAAAATCTTAAAGATGACTTGCGAGTCATGTTTAAGATATTGCTCTTTAACAATCTGGAACAAGCTGAAAATTGAAACATGACGGCTGAAATTTATCCCTCCGTAGATGTACTGGGATGAAGAGTAACCTGTCATAGAGTCTCTCAAATGTTTGCAGCACGAACGATGGAAACATCTTCGGGTTGTGAGGTTAAGTGACTAAGCGTACACGGTGGATGCCTAGGCAGTCAGAGGCGATGAAGGGCGTGCTAATCTGCGAAAAGCGTCGGTAAGGTGATATGAACCGTTATAACCGGCGATACCCGAATGGGGAAACCCAGTGTGTTTCGACACACTATCATGTCATGAATACATAGTGGCATGAGGCGAACCGGGGGAACTGAAACATCTAAGTACCCCGAGGAAAAGAAATCAACCGAGATTCCCCCAGTAGCGGCGAGCGAACGGGGAGGAGCCCAGAACCTGAATCGGCTTGTGTGTTAGTGGAAGCGTCTGGAAAGTCGCGCAGCAAAGGGTGATAGCCCCGTACACTAAAATGCACAGGTCGTGAGTTCGATGAGTAGGGCGGGACACGTGACATCCTGTCTGAATATGGGGGGACCATCCTCCAAGGCTAAATACTCCTGACTGACCGATAGTGAACCAGTACCGTGAGGGAAAGGCGAAAAGAACCCCGGCGAGGGGAGTGAAATAGAACCTGAAACCGTGTACGTACAAGCAGTGGGAGCACCTTCGTGGTGTGACTGCGTACCTTTTGTATAATGGGTCAGCGACTTATATTTTGTAGCAAGGTTAACCGTATAGGGGAGCCGTAGGGAAACCGAGTCTTAACTGGGCGATTAGTTGCAAGGTATAGACCCGAAACCCGGTGATCTAGCCATGGGCAGGTTGAAGGTTGGGTAACACTAACTGGAGGACCGAACCGACTAATGTTGAAAAATTAGCGGATGACTTGTGGCTGGGGGTGAAAGGCCAATCAAACCGGGAGATAGCTGGTTCTCCCCGAAAGCTATTTAGGTAGCGCCTCGTGAACTCATCTTCGGGGGTAGAGCACTGTTTCGGCTAGGGGGCCATCCCGGCTTACCAAACCGATGCAAACTCCGAATACCGAAGAATGTTATCACGGGAGACACACGGCGGGTGCTAACGTCCGTCGTGAAGAGGGAAACAACCCAGACCGCCAGCTAAGGTCCCAAAGTCATGGTTAAGTGGGAAACGATGTGGGAAGGCATAGACAGCCAGGATGTTGGCTTAGAAGCAGCCATCATTTAAAGAAAGCGTAATAGCTCACTGGTCGAGTCGGCCTGCGCGGAAGATGTAACGGGGCTAAACCATGCACCGAAGCTGCGGCAGCGACGCTTAGGCGTTGTTGGGTAGGGGAGCGTTCTGTAAGCCGTTGAAGGTGGCCTGTGAGGGTTGCTGGAGGTATCAGAAGTGCGAATGCTGACATAAGTAACGATAAAGCGGGTGAAAAGCCCGCTCGCCGGAAGACCAAGGGTTCCTGTCCAACGTTAATCGGGGCAGGGTGAGTCGACCCCTAAGGCGAGGCTGAAAAGCGTAGTCGATGGGAAACAGGTTAATATTCCTGTACTTGGTGTTACTGCGAAGGGGGGACGGAGAAGGCTAGGCTAGCCGGGCGACGGTTGTCCCGGTTTAAGCGTGTAGGGGGTGTGACCTGGTAAATCCGGTTGCATACTAACCCTGAGGCGTGATGACGATGCACTACGGTGCAGAAGTAGTTGATGCCCTGCTTCCAGGAAAATCCTCTAAGCATCAGGTAACATTAAATCGTACCCCAAACCGACACAGGTGGTCAGGTAGAGAATACCAAGGCGCTTGAGAGAACTCGGGTGAAGGAACTAGGCAAAATGGTGCCGTAACTTCGGGAGAAGGCACGCTGGCATGTAGGTGAAGTCCCTCGCGGATGGAGCTGAAGCCAGTCGAAGATACCAGCTGGCTGCAACTGTTTAATAAAAACACAGCACTGTGCAAACACGAAAGTGGACGTATACGGTGTGACGCCTGCCCGGTGCTGGAAGGTTAATTGATGGGGTCAGCCGCAAGGCGAAGCTCTTGATCGAAGCCCCAGTAAACGGCGGCCGTAACTATAACGGTCCTAAGGTAGCGAAATTCCTTGTCGGGTAAGTTCCGACCTGCACGAATGGCGTAATGATGGCCAGGCTGTCTCCACCCGAGACTCAGTGAAATTGAACTCGCTGTGAAGATGCAGTGTACCCGCGGCAAGACGGAAAGACCCCGTGAACCTTTACTATAGCTTGACACTGAACATTGAGCCTTGATGTGTAGGATAGGTGGGAGGCTTTGAAGCGTGGACGCCAGTCTGCGTGGAGCCATCCTTGAAATACCACCCTTTAATGTTTGATGTTCTAACTCGGCCCCATAATCTGGGGTGAGGACAGTGTCTGGTGGGTAGTTTGACTGGGGCGGTCTCCTCCCAAAGAGTAACGGAGGAGCACGAAGGTTAGCTAATCACGGTCGGACATCGTGAGGTTAGTGCAAAGGCATAAGCTAGCTTGACTGCGAGAGTGACGGCTCGAGCAGGTACGAAAGTAGGTCTTAGTGATCCGGTGGTTCTGAATGGAAGGGCCATCGCTCAACGGATAAAAGGTACTCCGGGGATAACAGGCTGATACCGCCCAAGAGTTCATATCGACGGCGGTGTTTGGCACCTCGATGTCGGCTCATCACATCCTGGGGCTGAAGTAGGTCCCAAGGGTATGGCTGTTCGCCATTTAAAGTGGTACGCGAGCTGGGTTTAGAACGTCGTGAGACAGTTCGGTCCCTATCTGCCGTGGGCGTTGGAAGATTGAGAGGGGTTGCTCCTAGTACGAGAGGACCGGAGTGAACGCACCACTGGTGTTCGGGTTGTCATGCCAATGGCATTGCCCGGTAGCTAAGTGCGGAAAAGATAAGCGCTGAAAGCATCTAAGCGCGAAACTTGCCTCAAGATGAGTCTTCCCTGGGCCTTTAAGGTCCCTGAAGGAACGTTTAAGACTAAGACGTTGATAGGCTGGGTGTGTAAGTGCAGCGATGCATTGAGCTAACCAGTACTAATGATCCGTGAGGCTTAACCTTACAACACCGAAGGTGTTTTTAGAGAGATTTTCAGCGAAGTTCCGAGATTGGTTCTGATGGCTTCATGGAAGTGAGGCGGTTGGAATGAAACAGAATTTGCCTGGCGGCAATAGCGCGGTGGTCCCACCTGACCCCATGCCGAACTCAGAAGTGAAACGCCGTAGCGCCGATGGTAGTGTGGGGTCTCCCCATGCGAGAGTAGGACACTGCCAGGCATCAAATAAAGCCGAAAGCCCTGAACTGACGTTCAGGGCTTTTTGCTATGCGTAAAACGTAAAAAAGCGCAGCTACGCTGCGCCTTTCAACCACTCGACAATAAAATCGGCGATGCTTTCCGGCTGATTGAGATCCAACGGCTTAGCCGTGATGGATAGCGGTCGGTCGCTGGCTACCGCCACGACAAACTGATCCAGCATGTCTTCTAGCGGCCTACCGATCTCGGCCCGATAAAGCAGGATCTTGCTGACCGGCTCATGTTTGAACCCTTCCACCAGAATCAAGTCGACCTTATCGGCATCAAAACGCTCTGCCAGGTAGCGTAGATCCAAAGGTTGTTGCTCCGGCGTTTCGGTCATCAATGCCCAGCGGCGATCGCTGGCGACCAACGTTTGGTCGGCACCCGCTTTGCGCAGCTCATAGCTGTCTTTACCCGGTGTATCCACATCCATATCGTGGTGCGTATGCTTTATCAGCCCAACCCGCACCTGGCGCTGTTTCAGCAGCGGGATCAGCTGTTTGAGCAAGGTGGTTTTTCCCGTTC
>NZ_JBVJMD010000124.1:0-6983 GCF_055584385.1 Streptomyces sp. NPDC104096 | reverse complement strand
GCCGCTCCTTCGCCGACCCCGACGACATCGCCTACGCCACCGCCCTCGCGACCAGCCAACTCAACTCCCGTGCGAAGCCATGGATCCGGGGCAGACCGACACCGCCGACCCGACGACTACGACGCCGATATGTCTACAGAGTTTGAGGAATCCAGCAATAGCCCGCGACATGATCCTTCGCACCCTGGCCTCCCCGCTCCCCATCTCTTGGGTGGCGGCGGATTCCGTTCTCTTGGGTGGCGGCGGATTCCGCTTACGGGCAGGACTCGCACTTCCGGCGCTTCCTGGAGGACGCCGGGCTTTCCTACCTGGTCGCCGTCCCCAAGTCACAGCAGGTCAACGGCCCACGCATCGACCATCTCATCGCCCAGGCCCCGCCCGAGGCATGGCAGCGTCTGTCGACGGGTCCGGGAGCCAAAGGCGAACGGCTCTACGACTGGGCCGCCGCCCACCTGCCCGCCATGACCGAGCCCGGCACCGTCGAGCCGACACGGCAGAGATGGGTGCTGGCCCGCCGCAGCATCAACAGGCCCGACGAGATCGCCTACTACCTCGCCTGCGCTCCACTGGACGCAACTGTCGCAGACCTGGTCCGCGTCGCCGGCTGCCGCTGGAAGATCGAGGAGCGCTTCCAGAACGCGAAGAACGAGTGCGGCCTGGACCAGTACGAGGTCCGCCGCTACGTGGGATGGCACCGTCACATCACACTCGCCATGCTCGCCCACGCATTCCTCGCGGTGATGGCCGTGCAGGAACGCGAAAAGGGGGTATCGAGGCCGACACACCCGACCTCGTGGACCTCACACCAGCCGAAATCCGTCGTCTGCTGGCAACTCAACCCCGCCACCGTCCTGCACGCCGCGACCACGTGCTGAACTGGTCCCGATGGCGACGCCGTCACCAGGCACGTGCCCGACGCAGTCACTACATGCGGCGCGGACACGCGTTGGTGGGACGACCTGTCCAAGACCGCCCCACGCATGCCCCACCCCCGTTACACTCCCTACCGCCAGGCCGTTGACCAGCAGAAATGCAGAAGTCCGGCTGGAGTACCAAGCGGCCAGGCTCCCCCGCCGCAGCCGCCTGCGGGATAGCAGCAGCCGTCACCTTGCCGGTCACGTCGAGAGATATCCTCGCCGGCGCTGCCCGCCCTGCACCGCGGCCGCGCCGCGCGCCAGGCTGCGGGTCCGTCTCCACGGAGATGTAGAGCCGGTCAGGGTCCGGCCTGGCGCCAGGAACGCAGCCTCTCGGCGATGCCGTACGAGTCCAGCCGCAGTCCTCGGATGTCGTAGATCAGTTCCCGCCAGAGCTCAAATTTCGTGTCCACGCGTTCCCCGGAGGCCTCCAGGTAGGCGATGGCGACGCCGTATCCGTACACCTCATTGCGAGCCGGGAGCGGGCGCAGCAGTATGCACTCCTCCAGCAGGACCGCAGCCCGCCAGAAGGCGTCGGGATGGTGCTGATCATGCCGGGGCGGGTCGACCCGATGGCGCTGGGCCATGCCGACGAGCACGGAGAAGTCGTTGACGGTCAGGTCGTCCCGGAGGATCTCTTCCTGGCGCTCGAGGAACCACCGGTAGTCGACGTGCACGACAGGAGGCACAGGTCAGGCCGCCCGCGAGGTGGTGGGTGCGACGGGCGGCAGCCCGCCAAACTCGGCGTCGAAGGCGTCCATGACGCCGGGCGCGCTGATCGCGCGACGGAAGGCGGCGGTCGCCGTCTGCAGAGCTCGCTCTTGTTCCTTCTCACCAGCCACCTTGGCGAGGTAGGCCTTCACAGAGAGGCCTTCCTCAGCGGCGAGGCCCTGCAGCGTGTCCCTGGTACTTGTGTCGACCTTGACAGTGGTTTCAGCCATACCCGCAGTATCCCGCACGGTATACGCGCCGCGCTACCTACTCGCGTATCTGAGACTGAGCTCTTCACCTGGTCCGCGAGCGCTGTAGCTGGCCCGTCTGAGCGCTGTTGTTGGCCCGCGGCCCTGCCGTTAGCCTCGAGCATGAGGGTCCGCCAGCTTGCTGACGGACCCTTTCTCTCGTTCAGAGGGAGAATTCAGCGGGTGGGTAGGTTGGTGGCCCGGCTGTCGCGCCAGGTGGGCGCCGGGTTCCACGGCTCCGGGGTGTGCTGCTCGTAGGGACAGGACGCCGCTGGTCAGCCTGGGTTCGGGAGGGTATCGAGCCAGGCGAGCGCACTGGTGATCACGTTGGTCCAAGGCCGGTGGGTTTGTCAGGCGGAGGGTGCGGCGGCCGGTGGTGACCGACTGGGCAGTGGCGGAGAACAGCCGCAGTCGCAGATGGCGGGGCTCCCACCGGCGTGCGGCGCCGGTCAGCGCCAACATCGGTATCCAGGCCAGCAGGTCAAGCGCAATCTGGACGATCTCCAGCCAGACCTGGTTCTGCGCGGCGTCGTGCAGGGGTAGGTTGCGCAGGCCGGTGGCCCGGGCGGCGCGGATGCGGTCCTCGGCGCGGGCCCGCTGGCGGCGGCTCAGTTCCAGTTCGGCGGTCGGGGTCTTACTGCTCCTCCGCGTTGGCTCGACGTGCTGTGCTGAAGCGTCGCTGATAGGCGGCGGGGCTGAGGGACAATTTCCTTACGAAAACTCTCCGCATACTCTCGTAATTCGGGAATCCGGCAAGGGATGCCGTCTGCGTCGCGGTATGCCCTTGGTCGAGTAGAGCTTTGGCCATGTCGAACCGGATCATTTCCACGTACCGGGCCGGCGTGGTGGACAGCTCGTCGTTGAAGAGCCGCGTGAGATGCCGAGGGCTCACATTGAGGTGCTTGGCGAGTTCGCCGAGTGAGTGGTTTCCCCCGGGATTCGCCGTGATCAAGTCGGTGATTCTGCGGAGGGCCGGAGATCGGGGCGGCGGGCCTTGGAGCGGGGCGGAGAACTGTGACTGGCCGCCCGAACGCTGCAGATAGACCACCAGGGCGCGGGCGACGTCGCGGGTTAGATCAGGCCCGTGATCCTCCTCGACGAGTGCCAGTGCCAGGTCAATGCCGGCGGTCACGCCTGCCGAGGTGTAGGTGGTGCCGTCACGGACGTAGATCGCGTCGGGTTCAACACGGCTGGCCCGGCAGCGGGCGGCGAGCTCGTGCGCGACCTTCCAGTGCGTGGTCGCGCGCTTGCCGTCCAGGAGGCCGGCGGCGCCGAGGATGAATGCTCCGGTGCAGATGGATGCGACCCGGTCGGCCCGGCCCGCCAGCGTTCGCGTGGCCTCGATCAGATCACGGGGCACAGGTGTGCGCGGGTAGAGGTCCGCGCCGGCCACCAGGAACGTGTCTGGGGCGGGTTCCGTGGCGGCGGCGTCGACCGCGATCCGGATTCCGATGGACGAGGTGACATCGGCACCGGTCGGTGACACCAGCACGATCGTGTAGTCGGCACCGAGCCGGTTCGCTTCCCCGAATACCTCCGCGGGGCCGACGACGTCCAGGAGTTTGACCCCGTCATAGACGAGGATCGCGACACGGTGCGTGGCGGAGCCAACAACCCCGCTGCCCGCCTGTCCGGATTCGGGTGACTCATGGCCGGACCGAGGGAGCGCTGGACGCCGGGTGGTTGGCAGTGTGGAAGACGGACGCACCGTCCATTCGTAACACACCGATATCGGAAGGAGCAGAGGTCATGAGCAAGATCATCGCGGGGGTGGAGATTCCTGAAACGGCGGCGGTCGCCGAGGCCACCCGCCTCATGCAGGAGATGACCAGCCCCCTCATCTACCACCACTCCCGGCGCGTTTTCGTCTTCGGTGCCATGCATGCTCACAGGCTCGGCCTGGAACCCGACCCGGAGCTTCTCTACCTGTCCGCCATGTTTCACGACACGGGCCTTTTGACGCCGTTTTCCGACGTGGAGCAGCGTTTCGAGGTCGATGGAGCCGACCACGCACATAAGTTCATGCTTGACCGCGGTTTCCCGGCCGCGGCCGCCGACGTGGTGTGGACGGCGATCGCGCTGCACACGACCCCGGGAATTCCCGGGCGGATGGGCCCGGAGATCGCCATCACGAATCTGGGGGTTCTGACCGACGTGCTCGGCCTGGGCCTGGACGAGCTGGATCGCGGCCAGGTGGACGAGATCACCGCCGCCCATCCACGGGGCGACTTCAAGAACGAGTTTTTGCAGGCTTTCGTCGAGGGACTCAAGCACCGCCCGGAGACCACGAACGGAACCGTGAACTCAGATGTGCTGGAGCATTTCATTCCCGGCTTCCAGCGCACAACCACGGTCGAGCGCATCATGGGCGCTCCCTGGCCGAGCTGATCAAAGCGCCATCAAACGTGATGAGACGTGTGAGTGGCCCTCGCGGCGGGCGTCGTCTCGGGCGAGGTGCGGCCTTCGCCGTGCTGGCCTGCGCCAATGTGGTGATGATGGCCACGGCAAGCGCACCGTCACCGATCTACCCGCTGTACCGGGAGCGTTGGGGCCTGTCGGTCACGATGCTGACAGTGATCTTTGCGGTGTATGTCGTGGGTCTGCTCGGTGCCTTGCTGACGGTCGGATCGCTGAGCGACCAGCTGGGTCGCCGCCCGGTGCTGGTCGCCGCCCTTCTGGTGGCGGCGGCCAGCACGGCGGTCTTCTGGGCGGCCGACGGCGTCGTCCCCCTCCTGATCGCCCGGGTGGTGCAGGGCATCGCCACGGGGACGGCCACCGGCGCTTTTGCCGCCGGACTGGTCGAGCTCTCACCCAAGAGGCGTCCACTGCTGGGGCCCACGACGACAGCGGTGGGCACGAGTATCGGCATGGCCGCCGGCGCCGGAGTGGTGGGGCTGCTGGTTCAGTCGACCTCACGCCCCGATGCGTATGTCTTTCCCGTCCTGACGCTGGCCTTCGTCGTTCTGGCCGCGGTCACACTCACGATCCCTGAGACCCTCGTCCCGCGAGCGGTGGGACCGGCGTCGTTGCGACCGAGAGTCCAGGTTCCCCGGGACGTCCGGCCGGAGTTCTTCGCCTCCGTTCCCGCCCTGGTCGCGGGGTGGTCCGTCACGGGTCTGTTCCTCGCGCTCACTCCGTCCCTGGTGAGCGATGTCCTGCATGTGCGGTCCGGTGCTGCGGGCGGGCTCAGCATCGCGGCGCTGTTTGTGGCCAACAGCGTGGGCGGGCTGTGGTCCGTTCGGCATACGGCATGGCTCGCCACCTTGTTGGGGGCGGTTCTCCTGACTCTGGGTGCGTCCGGACTGACGGTGGCCATGGCTGTTGCGTCGCCGGCCGTATACATGGGCGGATCGGTCGTCGCGGGGCTGGGCGTCGGCCTGACGTTCAACGGCAACCTCCGCGCCATCAGCGCGGTCACCACCGCGAAGTCCCGGTCGGAGGTCTTCTCGGCCGTCTACGTGATCAGCTATGCGGCGTTGAGTCTTCCGGCCCTCGCGGCCGGGCTCGCGGCGCCCTCATGGGGACTGGAGACCACGGGCTACCTGTACGTCGGCTTCGTCGGGGCGCTGTCCGTGACTGCGGCCCTGCACGCCGGACGAGCACGCGCTCAAAGACCCACCGACGATCCGATCGCACGGACCGGGAAAGCGGACCTCGCCGCGAACCGTCCCGCTGCTGAGCGCGCCGCACGCCACACGCCGACACCATCCCCGAAGCAGCTTGATCAGGACTTACGGCTGCCGTGTCGGAGCGGGTCGGCGCTCTTCCGCGGAGCCGTCTTCGAAGATCCCGAGATCGAAATAGCTACGCTGCATCCGCAGGCTGGAGGAGGTTGCGATCCGTATGGGTGACGGGCACGGGCCCGGACGGTCTGAGCAGGAGGACCTGCTCGGAGCCGAATGGGAGAGACACCGGCCCGCGGTCTTCGGAGTGGCCTACCGGCTGCTGGGGACTGTGGCCGATGCCGAGGATGTCAGCCAGGACGTGTGGCTGCGGGCGGCCGGAGCGGATCTGCAGGACATCGATGATCTGCGGGCCTGGCTGGTGACGGTGGCCGCGCGACGGTCGTACGACATCCTCAAGAGCGCCCGCTTCCGCCGGGAGAGCTATGTCGGGCCATGGCTGCCGGAGCCGCTGCTGACAGGGCCGGACGCATCGCAGCCGGTACTCGTCGACGAGTCCGTCAGCTCGGCGATGCTCCTGATCATGGAAGAGCTGAGCCCGCCGGAGCGGGTGAGCTTCGTCCTGCACGATGTCTTCGGCCTTGAGTTCGGCCGGATCGCCGAAGTACTGGACGTCTCCGTGCCGGGCGCCCGGCAGCTCGCCTCGCGGGCACGACGGCGGGTGGCCAAGGCGAAGCAGTCCACGCCGCAGGCGTCGAAGGCGGAGCGCGAACGGGTCCTCACGGTCTTCCGCGCCGCCTACGAGGCCGGGGACCTGGCCGGCCTGGTCAGGCTCCTGCACCCGGACGCGGTCTACGTCACCGACGGCGGCGGCAAGGTCTCGGCGGCGCGCAAGCTCATCCACGGCGGCGAGCGCGTCGCCGAGGTCATGATGCGTACGGGGCGCCAGTGGCGTCCGGACCGCATCGACTTCGCCGAGGTCGGCGGCGAGCTCGCCCTCGTGTTCCACCGGGAAGGCCGGGTCTACTCCGTCGACACGGTCCAGATCACAGACGGTCTGATCACCGCGTACCGCAGGGTCCTCAATCCCGACAAACTCGTGCGCATCTGAGCTGTCACACCCGGAGGGGCTGCCTCGTCTCCCTGATGAGAACGCACAACGGGCGACGGAGGAAGACGCCAGAGCAGGTGAGACTGATCATGCGGCACGGCATACATCCACCTGCAGCCGCTGCGAGCCCTACGCGCGAGCGGGCTGTGCGCTCGGGTCGCCCTCCCTCAGTAAGGACCTTTATGCAAGCCATCACGGTGCGAGACCGTAACGCCGGTCTTGCCGGGATGTCTCTGACCGACATGCCCTACCCCCATGCGGCCGAGAACGACGTCATCGTACGGGTGCACGCCGCCGGCTTCACCCCTGGCGAGCTGGACTGGCCCGCCACCTGGACCGATCGCGCCGGCCGCGACCGGACGCCGAGCATCCCCGG
>NZ_JBVJMD010000123.1:0-7109 GCF_055584385.1 Streptomyces sp. NPDC104096 | reverse complement strand
ACCGCGTCGCCGCCGGAGACCACCAGCCGCCACAGGTCCTCGGGCGAGCGCACCCCGCCCGGGTAGCGGCAGGCCATGCCGACGATCGCGATGGGGTCGTCGTCCTCGGCGGGCGCGGCGGCAGCTTCCGGTGCGGCCGCGCTGGTGAGGCCGGTGAGCTCGGTGCGCAGCTGCCGGGCGAGTGCCTGGGCGTTGGGGTGGTCGAAGACCAGCGTGGGCGACAGTGCGAGCCCGGTCTCGGCGTTGAGCTTGTTGCGCAGTTCGACGGCGGTCAGGGAGTCGAAGCCCAGGTCCTTGAAGGCCCGGTCGGCCTCGACCTCGCCGACGCCGTCGTGGCCGAGGACGGCCGCCGCGTGGGTGCGGACGAGGTCGACCAGCAGCGCGTGCTGCTCGGTCTCGGGCATTCCGGTGAGGCGGTCGGCCAGGGCTGAGGCGGCGGCCGTGCCGGGCCCACCGACGGTACTGCCCGCGGTGAGGATCCGCTCGGCCTCCGGGAGGTCGCCGAGCAGGGCGCTCGGACGGCCCATGGTGAACGGGGGCAGGAACCGCTCCCAGTCGACATCGGCCACTGTGGCGGTGGCATCGCCGGAGACCAGCGCCTGCCGGAGGGCGGCCACGGCGAGCGTGGCTGGCATCGGGATCAGGCCGCGGCGGCGCAGTCGTTCGTCCGCGCCGTCGGCCTCGGCCATGCCGCCGTCGGCCCACGGGCCCCAGGCCACGGAGATCGCCGGCAGTCCTTGGGCCCGGCGGCGTTCGGCGAGTCCGTCGAGCAGGGCGTTGGCCGCCGCGTAGGCGGCCTGGTGGCCGCTGCCCCACACCCCGGCGATGGACGAGAAGAGGACGAAGGCGTCGAGTTCCCGGCCGGCGAGAAGCGCGTCGAGGTGCAGGGCCCCGGCTGCCTTGGCGGACAGCACGTCGGCGAAGGAGCCCGGTGTCATGACCTCCAGCGGCTCCAGGTGGTCCACGCCCGCTGTGTGGACGACGGCGTTCACCGGGTGCTCGGCGAGCAGCGCGGCCAGCGCCTCACGGTCGGCGACGTCGCACGCGGCGACGGTGACACGGACACCGGTCGCCTCCAGCTCTGCGAGGAGACCGGCCGCGCCCGGCGCGTCGAGGCCGCGGCGGCTCGTGAGCACCAGGTGCTCCGCACCGGCACCGGCGAGCCAGCGGGCGACGTGCCCGCCCAGCGCACCCGTACCACCGGTGATCAGCACCGTGCCGTGCGGCGACCACCCCTGGCCGGCCCGCGTGTTCCTGCGGACGACGGTGTGGGACAGGCGGCGGCCGAACACACCGCGGGCGCGGATCGCGATCTGGTCCTCGGCCGGCCGGCCCCCTGCCGACCGCTCCTCGGCCGACCGGCCGAGCACCGCGGCGAGGCGGTCGGCGACCCGGTCGTCGACCGTGTCCGGGAGGTCGATCAGACCGCCCCAACGCGGCGCGTGCTCCAGCGCGGCGACCCGGCCGAGGCCCCAGACGGCGTTCTGGGTGGCGCTCGGCACCGTGTCCGCACGGCCGGTGGACATGGCGGACCTGGTCAGCGCCCACAGCGGGGCGTCGATGCCCGCGTCGCCCAGGGCCTGGACGAGCGCGAGGGACAGCGCGGTGCCGACGGAGAGGGCCGGGTGTCCGGTGTGGGGCCGCTCGTCGGTGCCGAGCAGGGAGATCACCCCGTCGACCGGGGTCTCCCGGACGGCGTCGCCGAGCTGCCGCAGCAGTGCGCCGCGGTCGGCAGCCGGGTCGACCGTCACCCGGAGCAACCGGGCCCCGCGGGCGGTGAGCCCGTCGGACACCGCGGCGGTCCACTCGGCGGCCTCCGTGGCCCTCGTGTCCCCTGCGTCCTTGGTGTCTTCGTTGTCCTGGGTGTCCTGGGTGTCCCCGGTGACCAGGAACAGCCAGTCTCCCGGCAGTTCGTGCGCCCGCAGGCCGCTGAGCGGTTTCCAGCCCGTACGGTAGGACCAGCCTTCCACCACGGACTCCCGGCGCCGCTGCCGGCGCCACGCGGACAGCCGGGGCAGCACCGCGTCCAGCTGCTCGGCGGGCAGGTCGAGGGTGGCGGCGAGGGATGCGGCGTCCTCGCGTTCCACCGTCTCCCAGAATCCGGCTTCCACGGCGTCGGTCCCCGCGACGGCGGCGGCCGTGGTCAGGGTCGCGGTGGTCTCCAGCCAGTACCGCTGGTGCTGGAAGGCGTAGGTGGGCAGGTCGACGCGCCGGGCGCCGCGGCCGGTGAAGAACGCCCGCCAGTCGACGGGGACACCGTGCACGTGGAGTTGCGCGAGGGCGCCGGTGATCGCCTCTGGTTCGGGGCTGCCCGACCGTGCGGACGGAACGGTGACCGCGCCGTCCAGGCAGCCCTGGGCCATGGCGCTGAGAACCGTGCCGGGGCCGGTCTCCACGAACGTGGTCACGCCCAGCTCGCCCAGGGTCCGGATGCCGTCGGCGAAGCGCACGGCCTCGCGGACGTGCCGGACCCAGTAGTCCGCCGTGTACGCGTCGATGAGTTCACCGGTGAGGTTCGAGACGACCGGTGTCCGGGGTGTCTCGAAGCGCAGACCGCCGACGATACGGGCGAAGTCCGCCAGCACGGGGTCCATCAGCGGCGAGTGGAAGGCGTGGCTCACGGTGAGCCGGGAGGTCTTGCGGCCCTCCCGGGTGAAGTGGTCCGCGACGGCGGCTACGGCGGCCTCGGCTCCGGAGACCACGACGGACCGCGGGCCGTTGACCGCCGCGATGCCGATGTCGTCGGTGAGGTGCGGCAGCACCTCGTCCTCGGTGGCCTGGACGGCGATCATCGCCCCGCCGGCGGGCAGGGCCTGCATCAGCGCGGCACGAGCCGTCACCAGTGCGGCCGCGTCCTCCAGCGACAGGGCACCGGCCACGTGCGCGGCCGCGATCTCGCCCACGGAGTGCCCGGCCAGGAAGTCCGGCCGCACGCCCCACGATTCGAGCAGGCGGTGCACGGCCACCTCGTGCGCGAACAGCGCGGGCTGGGTGAGGACGGTGCGGTTCAGCTCCTCGCCGTCCTCGTGACCGTTCTCGCCGAAGGCCACGTCCCGCAGTGGCCGGTCGAGGTGCCGGTCGAGGTGGGCGCACGCCTCGTCGTACGCCTCCGCGAAGACCGGGAACGCCTCGTACAGTTCCCGCCCCATGCCGATGCGCTGCGAGCCCTGCCCGGAGAACAGGAACCCGACCCGGCCGGCGTCGGCGCGGCCGAGGGCGACGCCGGGGGCGGGCACCCCGGCTGCCAGGGCCCGTAGGCCCTCGGCGATCCGGCCACGGTCGGCACCGACCACGGCGGCGCGGTGCTCCAGGGCGGTCCGGGTGGTGGCCAGCGAGAAGCCGACGTCGGTGAGGGACGGTTCGGCGCCGTCGGCGGTGAGGGACAGCAGGCGCTCGGCCTGGGCGCGCAGCGCGGCCTCGGACTTGCCGGACAGCACCCACGGCACGGTCGCCGAGGCGACCTCGACCGGTGCGACGGCGGCCGGTTCGGCCGCTGGGGCCTGCTCGATGATGGTGTGGGCGTTGGTGCCGCTGACGCCGAAGGACGAGACCGCGGCCCGGCGCGGGCGGTCCGACTCGGGCCAGTCGACGGCCTCGGTCAGCAGCCGGACATCACCGGCCGACCAGTCCACGTGCGGCGTCGGCTCATCGACATGCAAGGTCTGCGGCAGCACGCCGTGCCGCATCGCCATGACCATCTTGATCACACCGGCCACGCCGGACGCCGCCTGGGCGTGGCCGATGTTGGACTTCAGCGAACCGAGCCACAGCGGCCGGTCCTGCGGGCGCTCCTGGCCGTACGTGGCGAGCAGCGCCTGCGCCTCGATCGGGTCGCCCAGAGCGGTGCCCGTACCGTGCGCCTCCACCGCGTCGACGTCGGCCTCGGTGAGCCCGGCGGAGGCCAGGGCCTGCCGGATGACCCGCTGCTGCGCCGGCCCGTTCGGCGCGGTCAGCCCATTGGAAGCACCGTCCTGGTTCACGGCGCTGCCCCGTACCACCGCCAGGACCTCGTGACCGTTGCGCACGGCGTCGGAGAGGCGCTCCACGAGCACCACGCCCACACCCTCCGCCCAGCCCGTGCCGTCCGCGTCCGCGCCGAACGCCTTGCACCGGCCGTCGGGCGACAGACCGCGCTGACGGCTGAACTCCACGAACGCGGCCGGTACGGCCATGACGTTCACCCCGCCCGCGACGGCCATCGTGCTCTCGCCGTTGCGCAGCGACTGGATGGCCAGGTGCAGGGCGACCAGCGAGGACGAGCAGGCCGTGTCGACGGTGACGGCCGGGCCCTCCAGGCCGAACGAATACGCCACGCGCCCGGAGACGACGCTCGCGGCGCTGCCGGTGAGCAGGTGGCCCTCGACGCCTTCCGGGACCTGCGGCAGGCCCGCGCCATAGCCCTGGTAGGACATGCCGACGAACACGCCGGTACGGCTGCCCTTCAGAGAGGCCGGGTCGATGCCGGCCCGCTCGAAGGCCTCCCAGGAGGTCTCCAGCAGCAGTCGCTGCTGCGGGTCCATCGCGAGCGCCTCGCGCGGCGAGATCCCGAACAGCGCGGCGTCGAAGTCGCCGGCGTCGTGGAGGAAACCGCCGTCGCGCGCGTACGTCTTGCCGGGGGTGCCCGGGTCGGGGTCGTAGAGGGCCTCGACGTCCCAGCCGCGGTCCTCGGGGAAGCCGGAGATCGCGTCGTCGCCGGCCATCACGAGCTGCCACAGGTCCTCGGGCGAGCCGACGCCACCGGGAAGGCGGCAGCTCATGGCCACGATCGCGATGGGTTCGTCGCCGACGGCGGCGGTGCGCTGCTCCTGCGGCACGGCGGCCTGCGAACCGAGCAGTCCGGCGCGCAGGAACCGGGCCAGGGCCGTGGCGTCGGGGTGGTCGAAGACCAGAGTGGTGGGGAGCTTCAGGCCGGTGTCGGCCGTGAGCTTGTTGCGCAGTTCGACGGCGGTGAGCGAGTCGAAGCCGAGGTCGTTGAACGCCCGGCCGGGCTCCACCGCCGCGGCGTCGCCGTGGCCGAGCACGGTGGCCGCGTGCGTGCGGACGAGATCCACCAGGGTGCGGTCCTGCTCGCCCGCCGACAGCCCGGTCAGCCTCGCGGCGAGCGCGTTGCCGGTTTCGGCTCCGCCGGAGGCCGGTGCCTCCAGGGCGCGGCGCGCCTCGGGCACGTCGGAGAACAGGGCGCTGGGGCGGATGACGGTGAACGGGCCGATGAACCGCTCCCACTCGAAGTCCGCGACGGTGAGGGCGGTCTCGCCGTCGGCCAGCGCCTGCTGGAGCGCGGAGACCGCAAGGGTGGGCCGCATGGGCGGCAGGCCTCGGCGGCGCAGCATCTCCTCTCCGTCACCGACGCCGGCCATGCCGCCCTCGGCCCAGCCGCCCCAGGAGACGGCGAGCGCGGTGCGTCCGTGGGCCCGCCGGTGCTCGGCGAGGGCGTCCAGGTAGGCGTTGGCCGCCGCGTAGGCGCCCTGGCCGGCGCCGCCCCAGATGCCGGCGCCCGAGGAGAACATGACGAACGCGTCGAGTTCCTGACCGGCCAGCAGTTCGTCCAGGTGGGTGGCGCCCGTGGCCTTGGCCGCCACCGTGCCGGCGAACCCGGCCGGGTCGGAGTCCTCGATCATGACGTGGTCGCCGACGCCGGCGGCATGGACGACGGCATTGACGGGGTGCTCGGCCAGCAGCGCTTGCAGGGCGTCACGGTCGGCCGCGTCACAGGCCACGACGGTCGCGGCCGCGCCGAGCTCCGCCAGCTCCGCGACGAGCTCCACGGCGCCGGGCGCCGCGGGGCCTCGGCGGCTGGTGAGCACCAGGTGCTCCGCACCCGCGCCGGCGAGCCAGCGGGCGACGTGCCCGCCCAGCGCACCCGTACCACCGGTGATCAGCACCGCGCCGCGCGGCGACCACTTCTGGGCGGGTCCGGTCGCGCGGGCGGCCCGGACGAGCCGGCGCCCGAAGACGCCCGAGGCACGGACCGCCACCTGGTCCTCGGCCGTCTGGCCGAGGACGGCGGCCACGCGGGCCGCGGCACGGGCGTCCAGCTGATCGGGCAGGTCGAGCAGACCGCCCCAGCGCTGCGGGTGTTCCAGCGCCGCCGCCCGGCCGAAGCCCCACACCTGCGACTGCAGCGGGCGGTCCACGCGGTCGGATCGGCCGGTGGCCACCGCGCCGCGCGTGGCGCACCACAGCGGGACGTCGACGCCCGCGTCGCCGAGCGCCTGTACCAGGCAGAGGGTCGCGGCGAGGCCGTGCGACAGGCCGGGGTGACCGGCCGAGGCGCTCTCGTCCTCGGCGAGCAGGGACAGCACGCCGGTCAGCGGGCCGACGCCCGCCAGTTCGCGAGCCAGCGTCCCGCGGTCGGTGCCGGGAGCGACGACGAGCGTCACCAGTTCCAGGCCGCGCTCGCCGAGCGCGGTGCGCACCGAGGCGGTCCGCTCGCTCTCGCCGGCCACGACGAGCAGCCAGGTCCCGGACGCGCCGGGCTGAGGGAGCGGCCCGAGCGGCTTCCATGTGACGCGGTAGCGCCAGCCGTCGACCACGGACCGCTCGCGGCGCTGACGGCGCCACGCGGACAGCCGGGGCAGGAGCGCGCTCAGCGAGGCGTCCGCGCCGACGCCCAGGGTCGCGGCGAGGGACTCCGCGTCCTCGCGCTCCACGCTGTCCCAGAAGCCGGAGTCCGCCGCGTCGGCCGGGGTGGCCGCGGCCAGCCCCTCGTCCTCGTCCGCGTCCAGCCAGAAGCGTTCGCGCTGGAAGGCGTAGGTGGGCAGGGCGACGCGGTGAGCGCCGGGGAAGAGGGCCTGCCAGTCCACTTCGGCGCCGCTGACGTGCAGTTCGGCGAGCGCGGTGACGACAGCCTGCCGCTCGGGGCGGTCTGTTCGGAGTACGGGGACGGTGACGACGTCGTCCACGCAGCCCTGCGCCAGGCCGCTCAGGACACCGCCGGGACCGATCTCCACGAACGTGGACACACCCAGCTCGCCGAGAGTCATGATGCCGTCGGCGAAACGGACCGCTTCACGCACGTGCCGGACCCAATAGTCGGGGGTGTAAGGCTCGGCCAGGCGGCCGGTGAGGTTCGAAACGACGGGAATCCGGGGCTCGTTGAAGACCAGGCC
>NZ_JBVJMD010000122.1:0-7356 GCF_055584385.1 Streptomyces sp. NPDC104096 | reverse complement strand
CCCTTGCCGAGGTACTGTCCGGCACGTCGGTCACGGCCGTGGTGCACACGGCCGGCGTCCTCGACGACGGCGTGATCGCCGCGCTCACCCCGGAGAGGATGAAGGAGGTCTTCCGCCCCAAGGTGGACGCGGTGCTGAACCTGCACGAGTGCACCCGGGAAATGGGCCTGACCGCCTTCGTGGTGTTCTCGTCCGTCGCCGGCCTGGTCGGCAGCGCCGGTCAGGCGAGCTACGCGGCGGCGAATTCCTTCCTCGACGCCTTCTCCGCACACCGGCGCCGCGAGGGGCTGCCCGCCACATCGCTGGCATGGGGTGTGTGGGAACAGCCCGGTGCGATGACGGACGGCCTCGCCGAGACCGACCGGGCGCGGATGGCGCGCAGCGGCGTGCTGCCGCTGCCACCGGTGGAGGGGATGCGGCTGTTCGACGCGGCACTGGCTTCGGACGAGGCGGTACTCGCCCCGGCCCGCATCGACACCGGGGTGCTGCGCACCGGTGAGGCACCGCCGGTACTGCGCGCCCTCGCGCCGGCCGCGGCTGCCCGGAGGACCGTGCAGGCCGGCGCCGCTCCCTCCGCGTCCTCGCTGACCCGGCGCCTGGCGGGACTGCCGGACGCCGAGCGGGAAAAGACGGTGCTGGACCTGGTCCGGGCCGAGGCGGCCGTGGTCCTGGGGCACGTGTCGGACCGTACGGTCCGGCCGGAACACGCCTTCCAGGACCTGGGCTTCGACTCCCTCACGGCCGTCGAACTACGCAACCGGCTGAACAAGGCCACCGGGCTGCGGCTCCCCGCGACGCTGCTCTTCGACCACCCGACACCTGCTCTTCTGGCCCGTCACGTGCTCACGGAGACGGCGGGGGCCGCCGAACCAGCCCTAGTGGATTCCCTACTTGCCGATCTGGACAGGGTCGAACGAGAATTGGTCACGAAGTTGGCGGCGAGTGAGACTCGCGACCGGATCGTGTCAAAGCTCCGGACCGTATTGGCGATTGCCGGTGAATCCGGCAAGACGCAGGTCGACGAAGACCCTGGTACGGGCGGCAGTGATCTGGAATCGGCCACGGACGACGAAGTATTCGATCTGCTCGGCAAGGAATTCGGGATTTCCTGACCGCTCCGGCGCGGTCCGGTGACCTCTTGCCGAATTCCGGCAATTCTTCGCAGGGGTGGGGGAAGATTTCGGTGGCGAACGAAGACAAGCTCCGCTATTTCCTGAAGCGAGTCACCGCAGATCTCCAGGAGACCCGGCGGCGCCTCCGTGACTACGAGGACGCCGCCGGGGAGCCGGTGGCCATCATCGGGATGAGCTGCCGCTACCCGGGAGGGGTCGACTCGCCCGAGGACCTGTGGGAGTTGGTCGCGGGCGGCCGCGACGCCGTCTCGGAGTTCCCCGCCGACCGCGGCTGGGACCTGGACGCTCTCTACGACCCGGACCCGGAGGTCCGCGGGACCAGCTACGCCCGTGAGGGCGCGTTCCTGCGCGACCTGGCGCGGTTCGACGCCGGCCTCTTCGGGATCTCGCCCCGCGAGGCGCTCGCCATGGACCCCCAGCAGCGGCTGCTGCTGGAGACGTCGTGGGAGCTCTTCGAGCGGGCCGGTATCGATGCCGCCTCGCTGGCGGGGAGCAGGACCGGCGTGTTCGCCGGCGTGATGAACCACGAGTTCCTCGCCGCCCTCCAGAACTCCCCGCAGGACCTGGAGGGTTATCTGGGAACGGGTACCTCGGGCAGTGTCGCCTCCGGCCGGGTGGCCTACACCTTCGGACTCGAAGGCCCGGCCGTCACGGTCGACACGGCCTGCTCGTCGTCCCTGGTGGCCCTGCACCTGGCCGTCCAGTCGCTGCGCAGCGGCGAGTGCTCGCTGGCCGTGGCGGGCGGTGTCACCGCGATGGTCGGCCCCGCCACCTTCGTCGGCTTCAGCCGCCAGCGCGGACTGGCGCCCGACGGCCGCTGCAAGGCGTTCGCGGCCGGTGCCGACGGCACCGGCTGGGGCGAGGGCGCCGGCCTGCTGCTCGTGGAGCGCCTCGCGGACGCCCGCCGCAACGGACACGAGATCCTCGCGGTCGTCCGGGGCTCCGCCGTCAACCAGGACGGCGCGTCCAACGGCCTGACCGCCCCCAACGGCCCCTCCCAGCAACGGGTGATCCGCCAGGCCCTGGCCGCCGCCCGGCTCACCACCGCACAGGTCGACGCGGTGGAGGCGCACGGCACGGGCACCCGGCTCGGCGACCCGATCGAGGCGCAGGCGCTCCTCGCGACGTACGGGCAGGACCGTCCCGGCGACAAGCCGCTGTGGCTGGGCTCGGTCAAGTCCAACATCGGTCACACCCAGGCCGCGGCCGGTGTGGCGGGCATCATCAAGATGGTCATGGCCATGCGCCACGGCGAACTGCCGCGCACGCTGCACGTCGACGCGCCGTCCCCGCACGTCGACTGGTCGGCGGGCGCCGTACGGCTGCTCACCGAGCGCACGCCCTGGCCGGCGTCGGACCAGCCGCGCCGGGCCGGCATCTCCTCCTTCGGGATCAGCGGCACCAACGCGCACACGATCATCGAGGAAGCCCCGTCGGCCGAAGCGTTCGCACAGGACACCGAGGCCCCGGAAGCGCCGGAGGAAAGCGCCGTCGTCATCCCGGACGTCGCGCGCCCGGCCGCGGGCGGACCGGTGCCGTGGGTGATCTCCGGCAGGACCGAGGAGGCCCTGCGCGCACAGGCCGAACGCCTGCTGTCCCGCACGGACGCCGAAGTCCCCCCGCTCGACGTCGCGTTCTCGCTCGCCACGACGCGCACGGCCCTGGAGCACCGCGCCGTGGTCCAGGGCGAGACGCCGGCGGAACTCGCCGAGGGACTGCGGGCCGTGGCCTCCGGTTCCCCGGCCCGGGGCGTCGCGCGCGGCCTCTCCGGCACCGGCGGGCGCGTCGGGTTCCTCTTCTCCGGCCAGGGATCGCAACGCCTGGGTATGGGGCGCGAGCTGTACGCGGCGTACCCCGTGTTCGCCACGGCGTACGACGAGGTCTGCGCGCACCTCGACGCCGTGGTCGACGTCGACTCGGAGGAGCTCCACCGGACGGGTTCGGCGCAGCCCGCGCTCTTCGCGTTCGAGGTGGCGCTGTTCCGACTCCTGGAGTCGTGGGGTGTGCGGCCGGACTACGTGGCGGGTCATTCGGTGGGTGAGATCGCGGCCGCGCACGTGGCCGGGGTGTTGTCGCTCGAGGACGCGGCGAGGCTGGTGTCGGCGCGTGCCGCGCTGATGCAGGCGCTGCCGGTCGGCGGGGCGATGGTTGCCGTCCAGGCCGCCGAGGACGAAGTCCTTGCGCATCTCGTCGACGGTGTCGGCATCGCGGCGGTCAACGGTCCGCGGTCGGTCGTGGTGTCCGGCGAGGAGGGCGAGGTCACCGCGATCGCCGAGGTCTTCAGGGAGCAGGGTCGTAAGACGTCCCGGTTGAAGGTCAGCCATGCGTTCCATTCGCCGCTGATGGACCCGATGCTGGAGGAGTTCGCCGGGGTCGTCGACGGGCTGGCCTTCGGGAAGCCGCGCATTCCGGTGGTGTCCAACCTCACCGGCCGTCCGGCCGAGGCGTACACCGCGGAGTACTGGGTGCGGCACGTCCGTGAGGCGGTCCGTTTCGCCGACGGCGTCCGGACTCTGCACGACCTGGGCGTGACCACGTTCGTCGAGATCGGGCCGGGCGGCGTGCTGAGCGCCCTCGCCCAAGGCTGCCTCGACGACGACGCGGTCACCGTGCCCGCTGTGCGCGCCGACCGCCCCGAGCGGGCCGCACTCGTCGCCGCCGTCTCCGAACTGCACGCACATGGCGTCTCGCCGGACTGGCACGCCTTCTTCCCCGGCGCCCGCCGCGTCGACCTGCCCACCTACGCCTTCCAGTACGAGCGCTACTGGCTCGACGCCTCACCCGCCGCTCCCGGCGACGTCCGCGCCGCCGGCCTGGGTTCGGCCGACCACCCGCTGCTCGTCGCCGCCGTCAGTCTGGCCGGCGGCGACGAGCGGCTGCTGACCGGTCGGCTGTCCCTGCGTACGCACCCGTGGCTGAGCGACCACGCCGTGCTGGGAACCGTGCTGCTGCCGGGTACCGCGTTCGTCGAACTGGCCGTGCGCGCCGCCGACGAAGCCGGCTGCGAACTGCTGGAGGACCTCACCCTCGAAGCGCCCCTGGTGGTGCCCGAGCAGGGCGGCGTCGCGGTTCAGGTGTGGGTCGGCGCGGCCGACGGCACCGGCCGCAGGCCGCTGACCGTGCACTCGCGCCCCGAGGACGACGCCGACCTGCCGTGGGTCCGCCACGCGACCGGGTTCGTCACCGTGGGTACCGAAGCGGCCGGTGCCGCGACCGGGGGCCGGGCGCTCACGGCGTGGCCGCCGCCGGGCTCCGAGCCGGTCGGCCTCGACGGCTTCTACGACCGGCTGGCCGCCCTCGGCCTGGCCTACGGACCGGTGTTCCGCGGACTGCGGAGCGCATGGCGCGCGGGTGAGGCGGTCTTCGCGGAAGTCGCCCTGCCCGACGGCACGGACACCGGTTCCTTCCTCCTGCACCCGGCTCTGCTGGACGCGACGCTGCACGCGATCGGCGCGGGCGGCACGATCGGCGCGGACGGCTTCCCCGTGGCCGAGGCGGACGGGCCGCTCCTGCCGTTCGCCTGGTCCGGGGTGTCCGTGCGCGCCACGGGCGCGTCCACCGTACGGGTCAGGCTGGCGCCGGTCGGCACGAACGCGGTGTCCTTGCTGGTGGCCGACGGCGCCGGCGAGCCGGTGGCGTCCGTCGAGTCGCTGACACTGCGCGCGATGTCGGCCGAGCAGTTCCGCAGGCGTTCCGGTGACACGATGTTCACCGTCGGGCGGGTGCCGCTGACCCTGCCCTCCGACGAGGCGGACGGGACGGCGGTCGCGTATGTCCCGGAGATCGCCGCGCTGGCCGAGGCCGACGGGCCCTCGCAGCCGGACGTGGTCGTGGTCCCGTTCCCCGACGGCCCGGAAGGGGCGACCGGGGCCGAGCGGGTCCGTGCGGTCACCACCGACGTGCTGCGGCTGGTCCAGCGCTGGTTCGCCGAGGACCGGACGCCGCGTCTTGTGCTGGTGGCGCGCTGCGACGACCTCGCGCACGCCGCGGCGGGCGGGCTGGTGCGCTCGGCCCAGGCGGAGAACCCCGGCCGGATCGTGCTGCTCGAAACCGACCGCCCGGTCGAGGCGGCCGCGCTCGTGCCCGGCATCGTGCTGTCCGGCGAGCCCCACGTCGTCGTCCGAGAGGGGGAGGCCGGTGCACCGCGCCTGGCCCGCGCCGCCTCCCCGGCGACGCAGGACGCGGCCACCGGCCCCGCGGACGAAGCGGCCTCCGTCCTCGCTGAGGGCGCTACCTCTGCCCCCGCCGAGGGCGCTGCCTCCGGCCTCGGCACCGTGCTGCTCACCGGCGCCTCCGGCGCCCTGGGCCGAACCCTGGCCCGTCACCTGGTGACCGGACACGGCGTGCGCCGGCTGTTGCTCGTCAGCCGCCGTGGCGCGGACGCCCCGGGCGCCGCGGACCTGAAGGCCGAACTCGCGGCGCTGGGCGCCGAAGCGACGTGGGCCGCCTGCGACCTCGCCGACCGTGACGCCCTGGCCCGGCTGCTGGCCGCCGTCCCGGTCGACTCCGTCGTGCACACCGCCGGCGTGCTCGACGACGGCGTGGTTGCAGCACTGACCCCGGAGCGTGTGGGCGCCGTCCTCGCGCCCAAGGCCGACGCCGTGCTCAACCTGCACGAGCTCACCGGCGAGAGCACGAGGTTCGTGCTGTTCTCCTCCGCGGCGGGCGTCTTCGGCAACCCCGGCCAGGGCAACTACGCCGCGGGCAACGCCTTCCTCGACGCCTTCGCACGGTACCGCCGCGGCCAGGGGCGGCCCACGGTCTCGCTGGCGTGGGGTTTGTGGGAGCAGGAGGGCGCCATGGCCGACGCCCTCGACGCGACGGGCAGGTCGCGGATGGCGCGCTCCGGCATCCTGCCGCTGGCCACGGAGGATGGCCTGAGGCTGTTCGACGCGGCTCTCGCCTCCGACGAGCCGGTGCTCGTCCCCGTCCGTCTCGACACCGCCGCCCTGCGCGACCGGGAGGCGGAAACCGTACTGCCCCTGCTGCGCGGACTCCTCCGCGTCTCCATACGCGGAGCGGCCCAGCGCGCCGCCACCGGATCCCTGGCCGAACGCCTCGCAGGACTGGCCGCCGACGAGCGCGACGAGGCCCTCCTGGAACTGGTCCGGGCCGAGTCCGCCGCCGTGCTCGGTCACTCCTCGTCCCGGGCCGTACAGCCCGCGCACGCCTTCCAGGACCTGGGCTTCGACTCGCTGACGGCCGTGGAACTGCGCAACCGGCTCTCCACCGCCACCGGCCTGCGTCTGCCCGCCACCCTCGTCTTCGACCACCCCACCCCCGCCGCCCTCGCCCGGCACATCGGCACCGAACTCCTCGGCGAGGCCCCGGCCGCCACGGCCGCGACCCCGGTGCGGCAGGCCGCGGCCGCCGCCGACGAGCCGATCGCCATCGTCGGCATGAGCTGCCGTCTCCCGGGCGGGGTCCGCTCGCCGGAGGACCTGTGGCGGCTGGTGGCCTCCGGCCGGGACGGCATCTCCCGGTTCCCGGACGACCGCGGCTGGGACGTCGACGGGCTCTACGATCCCGACCCCGAGCGCCTCGGCAAGTCCTACGCGCGCGACGGCGGCTTCCTGCACGAGGCGGCCGAGTTCGACGCCGGCTTCTTCGGCATCAGCCCGCGCGAGGCCCTGGCGATGGACCCGCAGCAGCGGCTGCTCCTGGAGGCGTCCTGGGAGGCGTTCGAACGCGCCGGGATCGACCCGACGACGGTCCGGGGCAGCCGTACCGGCGTCTTCACGGGCCTGATGTACCACGACTACGGCCAGGGCCCGCGCGACCTGGCCGAGGGCGTCGAGGGACTGCTCACCACCGGAGTCTCCGGCAGCGTCGCCTCCGGGCGCGTGTCCTACACGTTCGGCCTGGAGGGTCCGGCGGTCACGGTCGACACGGCGTGCTCGTCGTCGCTCGTCGCCCTCCACCTGGCCGTCCAGGCGCTGCGGAGCGGCGAGTGCACGATGGCACTGGCCGGCGGTGTCACCGTCATGGCCGGTCCGACGGTCTTCGTGGAGTTCAGCAGGCAGCGCGGCCTGGCCCCCGACGGCCGGTGCAAGGCGTTCGCGGCCGGTGCCGACGGCACCGGGTGGGCGGAGGGCGTCGGCATGCTGCTGGTGGAGCGGCTGTCCGACGCCCGCCGCAACGGGCACCGGGTGCTGGCGGTGGTTCGCGGAAGCGCGGTGAACCAGGACGGTGCGTCCAACGGTCTGACCGCGCCCAACGGCCC
>NZ_JBVJMD010000121.1:0-7403 GCF_055584385.1 Streptomyces sp. NPDC104096 | reverse complement strand
ACGCCGACCGGCTCGTCCTGGCTGAACCTCGTCGAGCGCTGGTTCGCCGAACTGACCAACAAGCAGATACGGCGAGGCGTCCACAGGTCCGTCCAAGCCCTGGAGGAGGACATCCGCAGCTGGATCGCGGCCTGGAACACCGACCCGAAGCCCTATGTCTGGACGAAGACCACGGACGAGATCCTCGAACGCCTCGCCAGCTATCTGAACAGAATTCCCGACTCAGAACACTAGGGCGTGACGCTGTCGGGGATCTTGGAAAACGGAGCTGTCCAGCGTGATCGACTGATGACGGGGCGATCGGCTTTCCCTGATCAGGGCTTCGCCCGGTGGGTCGGCGACGTCCAAATGGCCGTAGCGGTGTGCTTGTGACCGTTGGGCGAACGCTTCGTTCGTGCCTGCTGGTGCCCCTGTGACTGGGGTGTCGAGGGCGTTCACCCGTTCGTGGTGGCTGCGCCGGAAACCACGGGCTCGGTGATCTGCGCGGGTGGGACGGTTGGGGCCCCGCGACCCCGGAGGACCCGAGATGTGCGTTCGCCCCCGTGCCGGCTGCGTGATGGAGCAGTGGACTCGGCGGGCGTCGTCGGCCCAGGCGCTTGTCCTGCGCGCGGATCGTGCCGGCGTGCGCGGGCCCGGATGTACCGCCGACACCGTCCGCAAGTGCGGCGGCGGTTCATGGCGGAGTCGCAGGATGGCCTGGTCGACGAGCCCCGGCCCGGCTGGCCTCCCACCATCAGCGTTGACCAGGCAGAGGCGGTCGTGGTTCCTGATGATGCTTGACCGGGACGCCTCCCGGATCTGGCGCCCAGTCGTCCTCCACGGCCACCTCGCCGACGAGATCGCAGTCCCGGCCGGGCCGGATCCGCGTGTCGTCGCCCGGCAGGTCGCCGCGTTCGTCGATGACCTCGTCAAGGCCAGCAGCGGTTCCAGCCTCGGGCCCCGACGAGGAACTGGCACACCAGCAGCAGAAATCATGCAACTCGCGATCCAACGCCGTTGTCTGGAACCGAAGTTGCTGAGACAGAATCAGAACACTCACAGGATCATTCCAAGATCGACTCGGCCTTAGTGTCATCGGTGTCAGCAGGAAACACCACAGCCACTGGAGATCAAGATGCGTTCGCGTCTGGCCGCCCGTTCCGCCCGTCTCGTCCTGGCCGCAGTCGCCGTGACGGCCCTCGCCGCCACCACTACCGCCTGCGACCCCGAAGGCAACGGCGCCGCAGACTCCGCGGCCCCCGCCTCCTCCGCCAGCAGCGCCACCACGGGTGGCTCCAGCTCCAGCTCCGGCTCCAGCTCCAGTTCCGGCTCCGGTTCCAGCGACTCGGGCTCCTCCGCCACGGCCGCCAGCACCGACGACGCCACGAAGGACGGCTACGGACAGTCCTGCGGCACCAACGACCTGGACTTCACGGTCACCTCGGAGTCCCAGGCCGGCGGTTACTACCTCGTCACCGCCAAAGCCAAGTCCGGCATCACCTGCTACCTGGACACCAACACCCCTGCAGTGTCCTTCGGGTCCGGCACCGACGGTGTCGCCTCCCCTGTCGGGCAGGGCGGCGAGGACCCCATCAAGCTCACGGGTTCCACCGCCGCCTACACCGGCATCAGCCCCAAGACCACCAATGACGACTCCGGCAAGGAGTTCGAGAACGTCATCATCGCCACCACCGAAGAGGACCCCGACCCCGCCGAGCTCAAGCTTCCCGACACGGCCACCGTCGACAAGCCCATCGTCACCAACTGGACCATCAACGCCTCCGAGGCCGTCCCGCGCATTGTCTGAGTAGGTGACGCTGTCGGGGATTTTGGGGTCAGGGTTTCCCCGCGGTGCGCCATGCGGTCGGCCGTGGGATGCGCTGCCAGTCCAAGAAGCTCTGGAGGGCGGTGGGTGTTCGAGGCCGGCGTTCAGCCGCGGGTGTCGTGAGTTCCGCGTTGACGCGTTCGATGTTGACGGCGATGGCGGTGAGGACGTGCTGGATGTTGGTCTTGGTCTGGCTGCGGTAGCGGGCTTGTCGCATGCCGTGGCCGTTGACGAACTCGTTGACGGTGCTCTCGATGCCGGCGCGCATAGCGTAGTTCGCCTTCCAGGGAGTGGTCTGCTGTGCGGCTCGCGCGGCAGCCTGCCGTTCGTAGAGCTGCTGAGGCAGGAAGTTCAGCTGTCGCCGGTCGCCGCGGGTGCAACTGGACCTGACCGGGCACTGGCCGCAGTCCTCCTTGGCGAACCTGACCCGGGTATAGGGGGCGATCGACAGCGGCGTCGACCACTCCCGGCTCAGCTTGCCCTGCGGGCAGACGACCTGCTGTCGTTCCCAGTCGATGGTGAAGGTGTCGCGGTCGAACACGTTGCCCTTGCGTGACTGGCGGGTGCGCTTCTTGCGGACTGGTCCCACCAGCGTTATCCCGTGCTCGCGGATGGATTGGTCCTGCTGGACGATCGAGGTGTAGCCGCCGTCGACCAGGTGCTCGTCGGGCAGGAGGTCTCGTTGGGCCAGCCGGTCGTGGATGTCGGGCAGGGCCCTGATGTCGTAGAGCGTGGCGGGGGTGGTGGTCACGTCCGTGATGATGTTCACGGTTTCGTCGTCGCAGGTCTCCGTGACGTGGGCCAGGAACCCCTTCCAGCGGGTGTCGTTCCGGCGGGAGTAGCGGGCGGTCAGGTCGTAGGGCGAGACGATCGCGGTGACTGAGGGCGGTAGTCCGGTCTCGTCGGGTTCACGCCACTGGACTCGGGCTCGCTCGTCGACGCAGTAGTTCTGGAGAAAGATCTGCCGCAGTGCCTGGACCTGCGGTCCCTGCCACAGAGCACGTAGGTAGATGCGGACGTAGCGCAGCAAGAGGTAGACGTCGTCCCCGGTGTTCTTGATGCGAGTCTTCGGCCGGGTCGGGGTCCGGCCGAGCCTGGCAGCCCGTCCGTAGCGTTCGCCCCATTCGTCCGTGACCAGCCCGACCAGTTCCTGTGGTGCCTGACGTGCGATTTCCTCCAGGGCGGCCCGCGCGGCCTCGGTGACCATCTCAAGGCGTGTCAGGTCCCGGACGGCGCTCAGGATGTGGGTGGAGTCGGTCCGCTGCCGTCCTCGTTCCCTGACCAGTCCGGCGGCTTTGATCCGTTGAAGGACGAGGTCAAGGAGCCTGTCCGCCCTGCCGCTCTCGGCCAGGCGCTCGCGGAAGTCCGTCAGGACGCTGTGGTGGAAGCTGGGGTCGTCCAGTTCCATGCCCAAGGCGTATTTGAAGTCGATCCGGCAGCGGACGGCCTCGGCGGCCTGGCGGTCGGAGAGTTCCAGGAGGAACTGGAGAACCGACACGGTCGCCATCTGCGCCGGAGAGAGCCCCGGCTTACCGTCCCGCGGGTACCACTCGACGAAGTCCTCGTCCCGCCAAAGACCATCGAGATGGTCACGTACGGTCATGGCGGTGGTGCCGTGGGGATTGCTGGCGCGGGCGACCTTCACGGTCAGCTCCGGCACCTCCGAGCCGGAACGGGGCTGAATGCACAACTCGGTCTCCTCCGGTGGGACGGAGACTCACCGTCGCGGCAGCACCCACAACTCAGAGCGCAGTTCACTCGAACTGACACCGCAAGGGCTACACCTCGGCGGAGGTTGACGAACGCACCACCCGTCACTTCAGCACCACAGGGCGCAGTTCTGGCGTTTCGCGAAACCGTTACAGGAGGCGTGATCTTGGACTTCGCAGAGGCCACGCATACCCAGTTGAGCAGCGGAAACAGCTCTGCTCGGGAAGACGGGATCCGTCTGCCGGCCATGCCCCTTGAACTCCGAATTTCCAAGATCCCCGACAGCGTCACGCCCTGGCACTTTGCCCAGCTCCCATCCCGTCCGCCGTCGACCCACACGCTTCCCGAGTCTGTTGATGCCGCAGAGGGCTGTGTACGACGCTGTTCACCTGCGTTCGCGCCGGGTCAGCGGCACAGCCGGTACTGGCTCCGGTCCCGCCGTGAACCCTCGTGAACGGCGCTGAATGAGACGGAAACCGAGACGCGGGCTCCGATGGAGCGAGTAGAGGCTGAGCTGTTCACCGATGGCGGCAACGACGCCGTGGTGCGCCTCCCGGGGCGCAACTTCCCCGGAGTCCTGATCCAGGGGACACCCTCAGCGCCCTCCAGGTGGACGTGGCCGAGCTCGTCGAGCTGTGCGCCGTCGGCGACGTGGAGGAGGCCCGACACGTGGCGAGCCTCCTCCAGGCCGATCTGGGCGCCAAGCTCGTGCGCTACATCGAAGCGCTCGAAGCCCACGGGATCTCCCGGCCCCTCTGATCCGTAGCTCTGTGCGGGGCGGATGGCAGGGGTCAAACCGGTTGGACTACGGCCGTAGGCGGGCGCCGCCGCGCGAGATCGGTTGCTGTGGTTGCTGTACTTCGCTGCTGTACGCAGAATCGCGCGCATGGGATCTATGCAGCCAGAGCTGAGCTGGCCATACCAGGGCGGGGCCTTCCCCGAGGGACTGCTGGCGATCGTCCAGCGAACTGTTTCAGAGGCGCAGTTTCCCGCGCTGACCGTGATCCACGATGAGGAAGACGACTGGTTGGTCTGTGACGATTTGCACGACCCGAACGTAGACGGCGCGTCGACGGTCCAGCACCTGCACCACGTCTTGGCCCTGGACCCGTCACTGGCCGAGCTGGTCACGATGCCACCCGGCTTCGTTGCCCACCGCACGAGTGCGACTACGTCCTGGGCGATCAGTGAGTGGGCCTACGCCGACGACTAGAGAGGCGGGGACTCACGGTCACTCGATGGCAACCGGCGCGGACAGGGATACGGCGCCCGTACGGTGATGAGACTTTGCAGTCTGTCCTCATCCTTATCAGGTCGCTCACAGCCCCCGTGGGACTGGGGAACTCCTAGCCCGACGACGGTCCACCGACCGCTGGAGGCCGCTCTCGTCCGGCTGCGTCCGTCTGTGTTGGCGTCAGCCGTTGGTGTCACCAGGTGCACGTCTGTTGGTCTCGGTCGGGGACTGACGGGCCGCTTCAGGGCAGTCCCGGGCGTGGCGCAGGGACCCCAGCACTCGGTGCAGCCTAGTCGTCGAGCATGTCGGTGTTGTACTGGTCGTGCCTGATCCGGAAGGCTTTCAGCTCTTCGCGGCTGCGCTGTGAGTACTCCGCCACCTTCTCGAAGTACTCCTCCCTGGGAGCTCCCGGTGTGAAGAGCAGCAGCAGCGACACCGGGTCGTCACTGTCGTTGTGGAAGGCATGCAGCCCGCCGGCCGGTACGTGGAGGAAGTCTCCCTCGCCTCCTGTGACCCAGCGTTCGCCGTTGTAGAGCCGGACCTCGCCGGACAGGAAGTAGAAGGACTCGGAGATCGTACGGTGAAAGTGTTCCGTGGCGCCCATGGCCTTCGGCCCCATGTCGATCTTGTACAGGCCGAACTCGCCGTTGGTGTTCTCCTGCTTGGCCACGTAGCTGATCCCGAAGTCGCCGGAACCGGTTCCGGGTTGCGAGGATGCAGGTAGGAACATCGCGCTGACCTGGCCCCTTTCGCCGAAATAGCGGGGTCCCGGGTAGGACATGGCGACTTCCTTTCGGGCCGGCGTTAAGTACCGCACGGGAGGGGCCTGGGCGGGCGCCATGCAGCACCCACTGAGCTGACCCCGATCGAATCGACCACGCGCTGGACCGCGTAGCCGATCCGCCGGAAGCCGCGCGCTCCCTTCAGCAAACCTTCTTTTTCTGAAGATCGCTCTGTGGACCCCCCACGCACGCCACTACGGACCCGCAGCCGGGAACGGCGCCCCCTCCATCCCGGTGCCGGCCGATCCCCCGCCGGAGGCTCTGTTCTGACCGGGGCCCGCGCAGCGCGGGCGGAGCGGGCCGGCCGGACGGCCCCCTTGCAGGCGCCCGCAGGCCGAGGGCGGCAGGGGGCTGGGCAGGGCGGCTCGCAGAACACGCTGCTCGTCCAGAACCTGAAGGACTTTGCCGTCCAGCCGCAAGGTGACCCGCTGTCCGGCGAACGGCCGGCCGATCAGGACCTTGTCGCCGCCCGGGCCGACGTAGCCGACCGCATCCACGGTGCGGTCCACCTCCACCACCTTCGCGCTCTCGGCTGGGCCGGGGCTGTCTGCCCATGGTCCGGCGGGACGGGCGCCTCCGCCCGCCGGCAGGGCTTTGAGGTCCCGGCCGGACAGCTTCGAGGGCAGTGTCCTGTGCCGTGCGTCTGCGATGAGGACGTGCAGCCGATTCACGTCGATCCGCAAGGTCGCCGTGGTGCCGGACAGGGCCTGGCACGACAGATGACACGGTCCCTGCGACTCTCCCGGCTACGCTCGCGCGGGAGCGCCCCGCAGCGCGTGGCTGCGGGGCGTTCCTAGCGCCTGGTGGGGCTCAGTCGACTGGCTTCCCGTCGCCCGTGCCGCCCCGGCAGGTCCCGGTGAGGGGGTTGGCCGGGTTGGGGGTCCAATCGACCTTTCCGCCGCCGTCGATGCACTCACCCGGGGTGAGGGCGGCGCCGCCGCCCTGACTCGGGGTGAGGGTGGCGGCGGTGGCGGCGCCTGTGAGGCCGAGTCCGGCGAGGGCTGCCGTGGCGATGCCAGCGGCGAGGATGCGTCGAATGCGCATTCGGTTCCCCTTTCACGGATTGCCTTGTTTGGGGCACTAATCAGCTTGATGTTCGCCCATGTGGGTGGCACGTCACGTTGGGCCATTCGAGTGACATAGCCGTCGGGCGCGGGGTCGGTGACGCGACCCGTCAGACAGGCCCTGGGGGGCGGTGCTGCGCGTGGCCACCTCGCGATCCCGTTCTCAAGGCGGACATGCGAACGGCCCCCGCTCGACCCGCGAGAAGGGAGCGCTCCGGTTGTGGCACTGCTTTGTGACGGCTGAGGGCTCTGGGTCCGTAAAGTTAACGGCCCTGTCCCACATTCGGTGGTGACGGGCAGTCACGAGAGTCGTTGATGCTCGCATGAAGGATGTCAACGAGCTTGTGCAGATGGTGTTTTTGGGTCTCGCGCCGCTGGTCATCGATGATGTGACCGACGAGGGCGAGCGGATCGTGGTGCAGGCACGGACCCCGCAGGACGCTGCGGCCTGCCCGGTCTGCGCCGCGTCGTCCGCTCGGGTGCACAGCTATCAGGTGCGGAGGGTGGCCGACGTCCCGGTCGATGGACGACGGGTGGTGCTCCACGTGAAAGTGCGACGCTCGGTGTGTCCCACCCGCGGCTGCCGGCAGACCTTCCGCGAGCAGATGCCCGGAGTGCTGGAGCGTTACCAGCGACGCACGGCCCGTCTGACCAGGCAGGTCAAGGCTGTGGTGAAGGAGTTGGCCGGCCGGCCGGGATCGCGTCTGCCGGCGATACCCGCGGCGGACCTGTCGCGCCACACGGCCCTGCGCGTCCTGCTGCGCATCCCCTTGCCCACCGGGCGGACGCCCCGCGTGATCGGCGTCGAC
>NZ_JBVJMD010000120.1:0-7539 GCF_055584385.1 Streptomyces sp. NPDC104096 | reverse complement strand
GACCTGGAACGCCGCCCTGGAGACCGGCGGCGTCCTGGTCTCGGACAAGATCAAGCTGCACTTCGACATCTCGGCGATCAAGAACGCCTGACGCGTGATACATCGCGGCCGGTCCCGCGCCGGCCAGGTGTCCTCGAAGCCCCACTTTTGCCGACGCCGGGAGTGGGGAGATGGGGGAGGCGGGGGGAGGCCCATAGGATGTCCCCTGATCATCACCTGGTGTCCGTGATACGTAAGGCCCGCCGCCTCGGCGGCAGGTTCCGCCACCGGCCACCTCGCCACCTGGTGTACGGGATCAAGGCCCTGATGGCGGCGCTGGTCGCCTGGACCCTTGCGGGCGCGTGGGCTGCCGACGGGCGCCCCTACCTGGCGGTCGCCACGGCCCTGCTCATGGTCAACGCGGACACGGTCTACCGATCAGTGGCCAAGGCGCTGCAGAGTGTCGTCGCGAAGGTCGCCGGCCTGGCCCTGGCCCTCATGGCTGTCCAGCTCCTGGGAGCAACTGCGGGTGCCATCGCGGTCATCGTCCTCGGCACCGTCCTGGTGGGTCCCCGCCGCACGGCCGACAGCCGTCGACAGGTCGCCTCCACCGCCGTCGTCGGGCTGGCCGCCTTGGCGGGCGATCCCATGGGCGGCCTTGTCGCCCCTCTGCTCCAGACACTGAGCGGCGCGGTGGTGGGCATCGCGGTCAACGCGCTTGTCCTGCCCCCGCTCCATCTGGACGAGTCCGACTCCGCCGTACGGAAACTCGCCCACGCCATGGGAAAGCTGCTGAGCGACATGGGCGCCGGTCTGGCCCGCGAGCAGCTCGGAGCGAAGGCCCATGTCCGGCTCCACCGGGCGCGCGAACTCGAAAAGCACCTGACGCATGCGCAGGAGCAGGTACGGCAGGCCGACGAGAGCCTGAGGTGGAACGCGCGCTCCGTCGCCCGAGCGCGACGCGGCGATGTGACCTATGGAGAACTGTTCAGCGCCCTGCGCGGAGTGCTCCTCCAGGTACGCGGAATCGCCCGGACCCTCGCCGACAACGCCCACGACCGCCGCGCCGATCACCACCTGGGGCACCAGTTCCTCGATCGCTACGCCGAGACCCTGCAACTGGCCGGTGCGGCGGTCCGGGGACTCGTCGAGCCGTACGAGGTAGGGGGCTCGTCGGAGACGGACGCCCGGGAGCGGCTGCGCAAGGCGATCGAGGGTGCGCTGACGTGGCACGAGGCCATGACGGAACTGATCCACCAAGGGACTCTCACCAAGCCCGGCGCCTGGCACGTCTACGGCTCGCTCATGACGGACGTGGAAAGGCTGCTGTTCGACCTGGAGTACGCGGGCACACGCCGGACGCGTGGTCGGGACGCCACGTCGTGGATCTCGGCGACGTAGCCATCGAGGAGCTCTGCGGTGACGCCGTGACGGCCTGCCGAAAGGCGGTGATCGTTCTGGCTGCTTCCCGTGCCGCTTTGTATCGGCCTGAGCCAGGGCAGGGCCGTAGTGCGCGCCCCCCTGCAGGCAGGCGCGCACTCGATGCGAAATACGACCGGCGCATGACGCATGAGCCTTGAGCGGTAGGGTCGGCGTTGTGGGCATGAGCCTTTGATGAGCGTGTCCGGTCCGCGGTGGCCGCGCTCCTGTACGCGGCCGGTGAGTCGCAGACCGAACCGGCCGCTGCGCTGGGGGTGAGTCAGGCTCAGGTGAGCCGCCGTCGGTCCGGCTCGGCCGCGTGGAGTCTGGCGGACTGCGACGCGGTGGCCGCCCACTACGGCATCGACGCGCTCGACCTGCTGGCGGGCCCACCCGGGCCGCGGAGTCGCTGCCCGCGGAACGCCGCCGGATCCCCGGCCGCCACGCGGGCGGCGCACGTCCTGCGGCCCTGCGGGACGGGGGAGAGCGATGACGGACTTCGGTGCGATCGACGCCCTGCTCGCCTCGGCCGGGCAGGAGGCGGTGCTGCCGCCTGCCGAGCGGCGACGTGCCCTGCGTGAGGGGCTGAACCTCTCGCGCCCCCAGCTCGCGCAGGCTCTGGGTGTCAGCCCGTGCACGGTCGTCGGCTGGGAGTCCGGACGGGACCGCGTCCTCGGCGAAGGTGGTGTCGCGGACGTGGTGCAGGGCCTCAAATCTTCCAGGGATCGCGCACGAGTCGGGCGAGCCGGGTCGAGGCGGCCTGCTCGGCAGTCAGGCTGGTGACGGCGTAGACGGTCTTGAGAGTGGTCATGCCGGTCTTGCGGTCGGTGTACCGACGCTTGACCTGGACGGCCTGGCGCGCGCCGGGGAAGAAGAGATTGATCACGGTGGCGACCTTGACCCGGCAGATCTCCGAGCGGCCGTGGCCAGCGTTCTCAGTACGGCCCTGGAGAGGGATGTCGTTCCAGGACAGGGACTTGAGCTGCTTGCGGTTCTTCTTCTGGTTGCCTTTGACGATCACGATGCGGTGGGCCTTGCGGGCGAGGAGGTAGCCGGCGCCTTCCCGCTGGGTGTGCATCGCGTCGCTGGTGGGCGGCGAGCAGGTGGATCTTCCCACCCTTTGGCCCTGGCCGCGTCTCGCAGGCTCTTGCCGTCCACGGTCAGACCGCGAAGCCCGGCGGTCCCCGCCTCCTTCGGTCGGTGATCTGCCAGCCAGCGTCCGACGGCTCGGCCGAGTGCATCGGCGTCGACACGGGCCGGCAGCCGCCGGACCGCCGTCTCGGCGAGCAGAGCACGCCGGGCAATCAAAGGGTCGGGACGGGCACCGAGTTGTCGGAGCACGTCGGTCGGGGCATCGGCAATCCATTCGCCGGCCGCCAGCAGCGAGGTCGCTCCGGACAACACGGCACACGCGGTGAGTGCGAGCACGACGGCCAGCGGGTGACGTACCCCGCGCGGATCACGTGGACCAGGCACCCCGACCAGCCGCTCAAGCAAGCTCAAGACCTCCGTGGATACGACCTCGGGCCGCTCGCGGAGCTGGTCAGGAGCAGGCGGGATCAGCGATAAAGCGTCGGCAGGCACGGTCTTCCACTCGAATCACGAAACGCCGAGAACTCCATGATCTTGGAAGCCCGTGACTGTCACACTTCCAGTCTCCGCCGCATCTCCTCAACGGCATTCTTAAGCAAGGGAGTTGTCACCTATCCAAGGAACGCCGCAGTGGTGGTCACGAACCGGTCCGCGTCGTCGCGCCAGGGGAAGTGCCCGGCCCCGGGCTGGACAACGATCCGGGCGTTCGGAAACAGCCCGGCGAGCTCGGCCATGGTGCGCGGCGGGGCACCGAGGTCGACCTCACCGGCCAGCACGAGCACCGGCTGTACAAAACGGGCGAGAGCGGCCCGAGTCGCGTGCGGATCGAAAGCACCTTCGGCGCCATACGCCGCCACGACCTCCAGGTCATGCTGCTCTTGGTCAGCCGCCTGATGTGCTTGTGCCGCCGCGTCCCAACGCCCGTAGGAGAACGGCGCGATCGCCTGCCAGCTCTGGGCGGTCGCCTGGCCCGCTACGATCGCTTCCAGAGCCGCGAACGCCGCCGGGAACCACGGCTCGCCCCGGCGCAGCAGCGCAATCTCGCGCCGGAGCTCGCCCGGGATCGCGATACCGACGGCGCGGACGCTCGCCGTGATCAGCGAAAGCGTCCTCACACGCTCCGCATGGCGGGCCGCATACAGCGCGGCCAGATTCGCGCCAGCGCAATGCGCGAGCAGATCCATCCGCTCCAGGCGCAGGTGCGCGCGCAGGGCCTCCACATCATCGACCAGGCGATCGCAGCGGTAGCTGGCGGCGTCCTCCGGCACCGCGGACTGACCGGTGCCGCGCAGATCCAGCCTGATCAACTGCCGGTGCGCGGACAGCCCACCGAGGTCGCCGAGGTAGGCGGAAGCCGTCGGCCCTCCTGGCAAACAGACCACAGGCGGGCCGTCACCGACTACGTGGTAGGCAAGCTTGGTTCCGTCGTACGCGGTGAAGAAATCCATGCCCGGCAGCCTGAGGGAGACGATGAGCGTTGGCTATCGTTTAGCCACAGCTACACGATAGGGGCGCCCGGATGGCGGTCGAGATCAGGTTCACCGCGGCATCGGTCGCCAAGGTGCGGTTCGCCATCTCACCGCTGGGCGAGACGGTACTGGCACTGCGGATCCTGCTGGGCACCGGCGGCCACGCCATCCACCAGCCATGGGTACGCCAGTCGCGGCCGCTGCTGGCGGACGAACGAGCACTGCCGCTGCTGCGTGCACTGATCGCGGGACCGTTGCCGTCGTTCCTCTTCCCGGTACCGGAAGAGCGGCTGACGTCGATGGCGGCGGAGTTGGACCTGCTGCGGGCGACAGAGGAGGACTTCTTCCGGCGTGAGTACGGCGCAGTGCTGCGCATACCGGCCGAGGAGGCCCCCGAGCCGGCGACGGTGCTGCCGCGGCTGGCGGCGGCGCTCCTCCGCTGCTACGAGTTGATGATCGCTCCGCACTGGGGCCGCATGTTCGCGGTACTGGAAGCCGACATCGGCAGGCGGGCGCTGACCCTGGTGGACGGCGGGGTACAGGCACTGTTCGGCGCGCTGCACCGGGATATCGCCTGGGACGATGGCCAGCTGGTGGTGCACGGCCGGCGGACCCCGCACTCCGTCTACACGGTGGACACCGGCAGACATGGCCTAGTCGTGCTGCCCAGCGTCTTCAACTGGCCGAACGTGGGTGTCGACAAGTCCCCGGTCGCCGCCGCGTCGATCCGCTATCCGGCCACGGGCGTCGGCCTCCTCTGGGAGCCGTCCCCGCCCCCACTGGCGGGTCTGGCCCCAGTGCTGGGCCACACAAGGACGGCACTGCTGGCCGCCTTGGCCGAACCCTTGACGACCTCCTCCCTGGCCACACGCCTGGGCGTAACCCCCAGCGCGGTCTCGCAACACCTGCGCGCGCTACGAGGGGCAGGCCTGGTAGCGACACAACGCAATGGCCGCACCGCGCTCCACCTACGCACGGAACGAGCGACCCATCTGTTGGACGCCACCTCTCCGTAGAGCCGCCGGCAGAATGCCCAAGCCTCACCTCCACCGATCCCGGAGCGGTTCATGAGAGCCCGGATGGTTTTCTCAAAGGACGGGCCGGATGCGGGAGCCGTCGTATTCGCCGAATCCCGCGTGCAGGGTCGTGTTGGAGGTGTCCGACGATCGCTACGTGTCGTCGCGAGCTCGGACGAAGACGTAGGGGTCGGTGTCGCCCGTCGCGTCCGATGCGCTGAGATCGACGCTGTGCTCGGCCAGCACCTCCACAATGGCGCTATGGACGTGCCGGAGCACCGTTTCCGCGGTTTGCGCGGCTTCGTTGGCGAAGGCGTGGCGGGACCACGACGGATGAGCGGCGCTGGAACGCAGGCCGAAGGGTTCCGGCGGGATCAGGCGTCCGCCGAGTAGGTCCAGAAACGGTGCGGGCAGGAGAGAAAACGGCGCCCGGGCCATCTGGCGGCACACTTCTGTGGCATCCACCGGGAGTTCGGTGTGATGGAAGGGGCCGGCCTTCGCGCCTTGGCTCCAGTGCGAGGAAGGCGGACTCAACAGATAAGGCGAGATGGGGCCGAGAGCATACCCGTCCACGGTGACTTGGAGAGTCCAGTCCTCGATGACCACTCTGATGAGCAGCGTCACGACGCTCTGGCCCAGCTGCAGCGGGAACTGAGCCACGAGGAGGGACTTTCCGGAGGCGGACGTGGACAGCAGCTCCTCAAGACCGGCGGGACCAACCGTGAAGGCGTGTGTGTCCGGTCCCTCGGGACTGGAGTGCAGAGGATCAGCGAGGGGGAACGCAGCCCACTGGCCGACGGTCATTAGTTCGCCAGTCGCCATAGCGCGCATCCGTCTCGCAACGCCGCTCACCACCTCCCCGACACGGAAGGGGACGATGACCCGGTCGTCCCGATCATGCAGTTCCTCTCGCAGGAACCAGCTGCCCCACCTCGCGCCGAGTCCCAGGACGGCACCGCTTTCGTCATAGAAGACGACATTGCCTTCCTCCTCGGCGTCCAACCGGGCCAGTGCCTGCCGGAGAGCCTCGGCCTTCACATCCTTAGGACCGGTGGGTACCGCCTCGGGAACTTTGGCCCCCAGGTCACCTTCGTGGACACGGTTGGCATGCTGGCGCAGTGTTGCGGCCGACCTCACGCTCCATTCACGTGCGGCCAGCCATCCGGTGTAGGGGGCCGCCAGCAGCAGGCGGACGTACCAGGCTCCCGACCCGTCGACGAACGGTGGCGACCACAGCAGCCACGCGCCGAGCAGGCCCACCACCGCAATCGGGAGCCGGCCAAGGCGCGGAAAAGCGCTACCGGCCCTGAACGCGAGCAGCCAGAGCAGGGTGCCGGGCAGGAACAGCCAACACGTGACGATGACGATGGCCGCGAGCGCCCTGTCCCGACGCCGGCGGATGGCCGAAGCTGCCAGGCAATGCTCCACGACGCGGGAGGCCGGCATGCCGAAGGAACGGACGACTCGGGGGTGTTGGCCGCTGAGAGTCCTTCGCTGGACGAGTCGCGCGAACGCTTCCCCCGCGTCGGGAGCGAGGAGGCTGGAGATGCCTTTTCTCCAGCGAGATCCCGGGAAGATGTCCAGAGCTGCCTTGAGCGGCAACGCACGGTAGGCCGCTGCGGCCAGGGCCTGTGTGGCGGACGGCAGGACAGCCGGCGTGGCGGGTGCGAGCAGCATCGACTCACTGAGAGGTGTGCCCAGGGCACGGCGGACCTGCTCGATGGCGACCCACCCCGGATGCGGTCCGCGTACGACAAGAGGGCGCCGCGCTCTGTGATCCCGGAAGAACTTCGACAAACGGCGCTGCGCTTCAGCTGGAGACACGGGCGCCGCCCTCGCCTGCCGCCGCGTCAGGAGCACCTGTCGGGAGCGTCTGTGCCTGCGGTGGAACCGGCGCGGACGCCGGTGGCGGCGCGACGGATCCGTTCACTACGTTGAACAACAGTGCCGGAGCTGAGGCTCCCACGACCAGGATCGCGTACTGGCCCTCCACTTGCCCCGAACCGCCGAACAACACTCCGCCCACACAGCCGAGGACCACATGCAGGGCGGCACCAACGAAATCGCCGCGCGTATAGTTCAACGGCGGCTCAGGACCAGGGGGCTCCTGCGCCAGGCGCGCACCGCACAAGGCTCGCCAGGCCATATACCGCTGGTAGAAATCGACCAGCCCGGCCAACGCACCGCCGGCCGCCCCGTAAAGGGCACACTGCCAAAGTGTCACCGGTGAGGGCCCCCATTCCCCTGGCATCAGCACCGCGCAGTGTTCCACGTGCCTTGGGAGTGGCGTAAGTACGCCTTCGGCGTCGTGTACATCCCCAACCGTACGAAGGTGTGCCAGCCTGCTGCTCCACGGAGAGTTGAAACCATTCGCGAGACTGCCTCCAGCAGAGCCTCGTTGCGGGTGTGTTGCAGTCGTCCTTGCCGGCGTCGATCCCGCGCTTGCAGGCCCCTAGTCTTCCGAGTCGGGAATTCCATTCAGATGTATAGGCTTGCCCTATGGCACGGATGGGGCGGCCGAAGGCCGAGTTGACGCTGTCGGACGAGGAACGGGCCGCGCTCGA
>NZ_JBVJMD010000119.1:0-7577 GCF_055584385.1 Streptomyces sp. NPDC104096 | reverse complement strand
GATCCACGGACGAGCAGGCTTCCCCCTCCTCCGCCACCGCATCCTCCTCGGACAGCAGCACGCTCGGTCACCACCGAATGTGAGACAGGGCCGTTGACCGTACAGACCCGCCGGCATGTCCGTATCCCGGAGAGCGCGGTCGAAGAGTTCGTCCAGTCCCGCACCGTGCAGCCGCTGAGGTGGCCTCGTCCCCGCTATGGAAGGGCTGCCTGATGGCCAACGACAAGGGCGGGCGCCGCCGTTTCGGAGCGATCAGGCGGCTTCCCTCCGGCCGGTATCAGGCGCGCTATCCGGGACCGGACGGTGTGATGCGCCCGGCGCCCTTCACCTTCGCCACGACCGCGGAGGCCGACGACTGGCTTGCGGAGAAGCAGACCGAGATCCGTCGGGGGAGTGGCGGGATCCCGAGGCCGGGGCGGTGGGCTTCCGGGCCTACGCCGACAAGTGGGTGGAGGAACGGGAGCCGACGGCGCTGACGCGGGACCTCTACCGCTACCTCCTCGACAAGCACCTGGCCGCCTTCGCTGACCTGGACCTGGACCTGGACCTGGACGAGATCACCGCGCCCCGTGTACGCGAGTGGCGGGCCGAACGACTGCGGGTGACCGGAGCCAAGACGATCACCGCCAAGGCGTACCGCCTCCTCAAAGGAATCACGGGGACGGCCGTCGACGACGAACTGATCCAGCGCAACCCCTGCCGGATCAAGGGCGGCGGCAAGGAGAGGGCCGCCGAGCGTCGTATCGCCACCGTGGCCCAGGTCGACGCCCTCGCCGCGGCGGTGGGATGCGGTGGCGGCTCATGGTCTTTCTCGGCGCTCACGGTCCCCTGCGGCCGGAGGAGCCGGCCGGCCTGCGCCGCCGGGACGTCGACCTCGACGCCCTTCGGGTCCGTGTTCGTCTCGCCGAACCGGAGCGGATGAACGGGCGGCGGGTCCAGGGCGACACCGAGTCGGAGGCGGGAACGCGGACTGTGATCCTTCCCGCGTTCCCGCACCGGGAGCTCCGCCGGCATCTGGAGAGCTATGCCCAACCGGGGCCGGACGGGCCCCTGTTCGTCGGCGAGAAGGGAGCTCCGTTCCGGCGCAGTACCTTCGGGCGGAGGTGGCGACGGGCCCGGGAGGTCGTCGGTATGCCCGAGGGCTTCCGCCTCTACGATCTCCGTCACACCGGGCACACCCTGTCCACCCGCTCCGGCGCCACCCTCAAGGACACGATGGTGCGGGCCGGGCAGTCCTCGGAGAAGGCGGCGCTGGTCTGTCAGCACTCCGACGACACGCGGCAGGAAGAGGTTGCGGCCGGCCTTAACGCGACCGTCCACAAGGCCCGTCGGCAGGCTGTCGCCGGGCCGGTGGAAGACACCGGTGATCCAGGCGATCAGCGTTCTGGCACGGATCTGGCACGCGCGACCTCGGGTCGGTGCGTCTCTCACCTGCTGCCGTGGTCCGCAGGTGTGCCGCGCGCGTATCGGTCAGAAGGGAGGTTCGAGATCGCCGCGGCCATCGCTGTGCGGCCCCCGGTCCTCGGCCTCCTCCGAAAGAGGCTCCGGGCCGGGCGGATTGTGGCCCCATGCTTCGAGGGCCCTCCACGCGACGCGACGGTCGGGGTCGTTGCTGCTGGTGTCCAGGATGCGACGCGCGTGCACGGCGAGGTGAGCACGGTGCCCGGTGAGCGCGGGGTGCTCGGCGAGGAGGAGCGCGGCGATGACGGCGGCTTCACGCACATCCTCGTGGCTGTCGTGCAGGAAGGGCGCGACGGCGCTATAGAGCATCGGGCGCAGGTCCCGGAAGGCCGCCACGGTGGTGCTGCGGGTGAGGAAGCCGGGGAAGTACTCCTCGTTGCGGGCGACGATCTCGTCGGAGGCGTCGTGAAGCGTGGAAGCCAGCCAGCCCAACAACGTCGCGCGGACGGGGCTGTCGCGATAGGGCCGTCGTGTCATGGCCGCCGGGTGGGTGAGGATGCCGGCGACGTACATGACGGTGGGGGCGGTGGCTTCGTAAATGGTGTTCTGGTGGCCGACCAGCTCACCCAGCTCCCACAAGGTGGTGACCTGGATCCTGGGATCGGGCTCCAAGAGTTGCGTCAGAACCTTGGGAAGGTCCTCACCGGACCCGAAAGCCGTCCGGAGCGAACCCCAGTCGGTCTCCGCCAGGACAACCTGGTAGGGCGGCACGTCAGGCTCGTGGGGCGCCCAGGCATGAAAACGACTGTGGGTCACGGGCCAAACCTAGACCAGACTTCTGACACCATCCCCCTCCGGACCAGTTGCTCGGTCTGCGGTCCTGCCACAGGCCGCTGCTGTATCGCTCAGTCGTTCGGTCCTGCCGTGTGACGGCCCGACCAAGCAGCTGAGTGCCCAGCTTCAGCCCGCTCGACTGATGGCCGGCACCTTCGACACACCCCGTCTGAACCTCAGCCGAACGACAGTCAGCCACGATGGCGGTGCGCCGACCGACCACGCACGCGTGTGCCTCGCGGTACCTCCAGCGGCCCAAACCACGCTGTCGGCCGTCGACCGGAGCAAGCTGCGACGGCCTAAACGTATCGAAGGCACCTTGCACGATGACCTCTTCGTCCCGAAGCAAGTTGCACGGGGGCGCCGCCTTGGTCCGCTGTGTTTCTGACCTGTGCCGATGGTCCGCAGACGTCCGCCCTCGTTGATGTCGGCGTCGGATGTCATCGGAACAGGCTGGGGATGGGGCAGATCTCCAACGGTTCGTCCGGTCGGTCAGCCCAGGTCCACCAGAGATGCCGTTCGGCACACCTCCAGAGCGACCGGCAGGTCCGTCGGCCATCGTCCTCCCGTTTCGAGAGCAGCAGGCCGCCGCATTCCAGGGGTTGGTCGCACTCGGGGCAGCGCGGGGCATCGCCGGTCATGCGGCGCACCCTAACGGAGCGACCCCTTCGTCCCGAACTCTCGGCTGGGAGGTCATTGAGGTCTGGTGGGCTGGCTGGTCAGCCGGCCGCCGCTGGTCGTCGGCGGCCGCGGACGGTCACGAGGGTTGCCGTACTCCGCTGCTGTACCGCAGCACTCGTCGCGGCCGCTCCGCCCGGTCGTACCCGGCTGCCTTGAACGGGTGCGGCGCTCGGAGGGCCGGCGCAGGCCGATACGTTCCCCGACATGAAGATCGTGATCTGGTCCTTCCTCACCCTGCTCCTCATCGTCGGCGCCATCGGCGCCTTGCTCGGCGCAGCAAATGGACACGATGCCCCAGACATCATCCGCGGCCTGGGCGCCAGTGCATGGTTCTCCTGGGGGGCCTGGGGCAGTTGGAAGAGGGCATCCCGTCCCCGAAGCCTGGGGATCGCCCCTGTCCCAGAACCGCACCGGAGACCTTGGCGGCGACGATGACTTCCTGCTGCCCGAGAACGCCCTGGCGCGCCTCCTGGCAGTCACGTGACGTACGTCGCCGAACGAGGACCACAGGAGGCACGAGGCCATTTCCTCTCGCCCTGGGTTTCGACCGCCCGGTCTTTGGGGCCGGTCAGCGGGGTGCTCATCTCAACTGACCCTTGATCGGGCGGTTGTTGATTGCTGTTGTCGGTGGTTGGTGGTTGACCTCGGAGGTTCCACGGAGGTTCCAGGACCCGGCCCGGCGCCATCGCGGCCGGGCCGCACCGTGTCGGGCCGTCGGGCGGCCGCGAAAGGAAGATCCAGAAGGCATCGACACCTCTCTGGCAGATCCCATAGGATGCGGCGCTCAATTCAACCGCGATCATGCAAAGAGGGGGCACGGGATGCTACTGACGTGCCGGAAGTGTCGGCAGCGGGACGTTGCGTTCGACGGGATCAAAGGACTGTGTCCGGCCTGTCAGCAGGAGAGCGACTTGTCGAAGCCGCCTCAGCGTCGCGGGCGCAACGACAAGGCGGCGTTGCTCATACAGTCCAAGGTGAGTCCCGGTCGGGTCTCCATGTCGGGCCCACTGCTTGTGGTGCTGGCCGCGGCCGCCGCAGCCGTCGTCAACGAGGCCGTGCGGTTCTCCGCCGAGCACGCACGGGCTCACCAATGGGACTCGGTCTCCGCCGGCAACGGCTACGACCGGCAGGCTTTGCACAGCGCGCTCCAGACGATCAGCACCACGGGCGTGTTGCGCTTCGTAGCCTTCATCGCGGTTGCGTACGCCTACCAGCGGTGGGCGCGCGCCGGCCACGCGAACGCCATGTCTCGCACCGACATCGGGCTGGGATGGATCAGGGCCCTGCCAGGCGGCAACGGAGTCGTCTGGGCCTACGGCGCGTGGTTCCTGTCGGTGTTCGCCGGGCTCTTCTTGGCCTTGGTCAACTCCAACCCCCAAACGCCCGACGACTTCACGACCGAGGCGAACATCGACGCCGGCTACAGCCTGGTCCGAATAGCCCTGGCCGTCCTGCTGAGCGCGTTCGTCGTGCAGTTGACCCTCGGGCTGAACAAGCTGCTGGCCACGCCGCAGACGATGGACATGGCCGACCGGCCCGTCGAGCTGCAGACCGTCGACGAGGAATAACGTGCCACGGCCGGCCGCAGCGCGGAGCGGGCGGGAAGAGCATCGAGGCTCTCCGTGCGTGCGTGAAGGCGGCTCGCCTCCGGCGGTGAGTCGTCCGACCCGCCGGTGAATGCCGTCCTGAGGGCCTTCCAGGGGGCAGCCGTGTCGCGCGTTCCGAAGCGGCTCGTCGGCCCTCGTGGGCGGGCAGCCACACTGCTGCGTGACCGCGCACGCGCATGTCGCGCCGCATCCTGTCAGCTCTCCCGCTTGATCCACTCGCCGCCGCCCAGCGGGTAGTCGTAGCCCGGGCGGCCCACGTCGGCGCTGGTGCGGAACGGGGTGCCGTTGTCGTCGATGTGGACGGTGCCGTGATGGCTGCCGCTGGACCAGTCCAGGGTGAGGTCCCAGCGGACGTCGTGCGCCTCGGTGTGGGCGGTGACGTAGAAGACCTCAGGGTCCGACTCGCTGACCTTGTAGGGGAAGTCACGCTGCCCGTTCTTGACGGTGACCGCAGGACTGCCGTCGTCCAGGCCGACGTCGAACGACTCGGTGTCGACGCTGCCACCGCAGCCGACGCCCATTGAGTAGTCGTTCCAGGCGAGCGGTGCCCTCTTGGTGAGGACACGTACGTGCAAGGCCTCCAGTACGACGGTGTCCTTGCGGGTGCCCTGAACGGTGAGGGCGACCCGCTGTTCGCCCGAGGAGACCGCCCCGTACGCGGCGGCCCAGCGCGGGGCGGTCTCCTCGCTCGTCGGCGGACCGACCTGCTCGGGTTCGCTGTCGACGAGGAAGTGCTGGCTGCACGGGCTGTCGTAGACGTACGAACGGGTGCCGACAGTGAGCGGGACGGCGCCGGTGGCGCTGCCGCCGGCGGGCCGGGTCGCGCCCTGCTTGCCGTCGCCCTCCCCGGCCCCCTTGGACTCGACGGCGGAAGGGGAGGGCGAAGCGGAGGGCTTGGGTCCCGTCGCGCTCGGGGACGGTGCGGCGGACGGCTTCCCTGCGTCGGCCGTGCCGGTGACCGCGGCGGTGGCACCGGTCGCCTGCCGGTGATCCGTGGCGTTCCGGTCGTCGAACAACGGACGCACGGTGAGCACCGCGGCTCCCAGCACGGCGGCCATCGCGACGGAGGCGATCAGCACGGTGCGGCCACGACGGGGTCGATGTGGCGGCGCGAGCTCGCGCGGCACACCGACGACAATCGGCTCACCGTTCTCTCCGTCGCTCCCTTCGTGCGATGCCGCTGAGCCGTCATCCGCGATTTCGGCCGTTTCCGGCGCATCCGCCGAGCCGACCGCATCCGCCGAACCCACCGCATCCGTCGAGCCGTCCGAACCGGCTCCCTGAGCCGAACCCGTCGCCGCGACCTGATCCGGCCTGCGCCCTCGTGCCGCGTCCGCCAGGATCCAGTGCCGGTGCAGTTCCACCAGCTCCTGGGGCGTCGCCCGGCAGACCCTGGCGAGGCGCTCCACCGGTGCGTACTCGATCGGCACCGCGGTGCCGTTGCAGTAACGGTGCAGCGTCGACGTGCTCATGTGCAGCCGCTTGGCAAGCGCCCCGTAGCTGAGTCCCGAGCGGTCCTTGAGCTCCCGCAGCAGTCGCGCGAACGCCTCTGTCTCCCCGGCCCCTGTTGCCCCCGACACCCGTTCCCCCATCCCCCGTGTTCCAGCCGCGCATTCCAGGGGCACTGCCTTCTCCCTGGTCAGAGCGCGTTTCAGTGTTCCAGCGTCCCCAACTGCCCGCTGTGCGTGGCGGTTGGGACGGATCACCTCACAAGCTTCAGCCATCCAATCACCATCCCCACCCGAACACCGAAGGGCACGGCCACATGTCCAGTCTCCGCACTTCCCGCACCCGTCTGGTCGGCGCCGCCGCGACCGTCGTTCTCGCCGCGCTCTCCCTGACCGCGTGCAACGACGGAACAGGCGCTCGCAACGAGGGTGCCGCGACGGCCTCCACCCCGACCGCGCGTTCTTCTTCCGACGCTCCTTCCTCCGGCTCCGGCTCCAACTCCTCCTCGGGTTCCTCCTCCTCGGGTTCCTCCTCGGGCGGCAAGCCCGCCACCGCCACCACGGCGCCCGCCCCGCACACCTCCGCGCCGAAGGCGCCCGTCTCCTCCGGCAAGCCGGCCACCTGTGAGGGGTCCAACACCAAGACGGTCGCGGCCCCGCTGAGCCGTCCCGTGAACCACATGCTGCTCACGGTTACCAACACCGGTGGCAAGAGCTGCTACCTCTACGGCTACCCGGCCGTCCGCTTCGGCGAGGCGCAGGCCGTGCCTCCGGTCATCGAGGACTCGCAGCCGCAGGCAGTCGTCACGCTCCGACCGGGCGAGACCGGGTACGCCTCCGTGAGCCTCGCCGTCGGCGACGGCAGTGGCTCGAACGGCTACACCGCGAAGTCCCTGACGGTCTACTTCCACGGCCCCTCCGGCAACGAGAGCGTCGGCGCGGGCGCCCACCCGTCGCTGCCCGCGAAGGGCGTCTACGTCGACGACTCGCTCAAGGTCACGTACTGGCAGCAGTCGATGGACGACGCCATCGACTGGTGACGCCTGAACGCGCGCTCGAAGAACAGCAGCCCCCAGACCCGAGCAGACAGGTGACCCACCATGCGCGCCACCCGCAGGATCTCCCGCTTCGTGACCGCCTACATCGGCACGGCTTTCCAAGTGATCGTCTTGGGTGGCACAGGCCACCTGGCAGAGGAGGCCGGAGTCCGTCGGCGCCGCCACCCGATGTGAACCCGTCGGCTGCGGGGCGCGGAGCCGGGTGAAGCGCCTCGATCTCCGGCACGGACAACGCGACGTGTTCGTGCCGGAGTTCCTTCGACGACGTGGCAACTGATCAAGGTGAACGGCGAAGGCCCGGGCTATGACCCGGGCCTTCGCCGTGGAGCGGGTGAGGAGAATCGAACTCGCGCTCTCGGGGGACGTCGATGACGACGGAGTGGCGTTCCAGACGACGAAGCCGCCCACCAAGGTGGGCCGCTTCGTCGTGCACAGCCCCGCCGGGCAGACGGGACTTTCGAAACACGCCCTAGTGTTCCGAGTCGGGAATTCTGTTCAGATATGAGGCGAGGCGTTCGAGGATCTCGTCCGCAGTCTTCGTCCAGACG
>NZ_JBVJMD010000118.1:0-8385 GCF_055584385.1 Streptomyces sp. NPDC104096 | reverse complement strand
GGATGCGGCGCGGTGAAAGCCAAGCTGGCGCTGCACGTCCGGACCTACGCATGCGAGGCCTGCCACCTGGTCATCGACCGGGACGCAGGCGCCGCACGCAACCTCGCCGCCCTCGCGGCAGCCTGCACGCCTGGTACCGGAGTGGCCGGAGACCAGGACACCGCCCCGGCGCTGTCAAAGCCTCGTGGAGCCGACCGTAAGACCCGCACCACCCGCCCTCGCCGCAAGGCCGGGACGGGGCGGGCAGGTGGCGCAACCCTGCCGCCACAGCGGCAGACGGAAACGAGAGACCGTCCTCAAACCGAGCCCCTGATGCTCTGGTGAGGTGACGGACCTTCCGGGCCGAAATGCCCGGGATGCTGAGACCTGACTACGGTCTCGGCAACGGCGTTAATCGGGTCAAGAGGTGGCCCGACGCGAGGGTGGGCGCACGGGAAGGGGCCGGAATGCAGCTCTCGGCCCGTCGGAGCTCGACTCGGCGACGACTGCGAGCAGCGGACCGCGGCAGATACCCCATAGGGTATTACGCATTCAACCGTACGGAGCCCCGCTCGCCTTGTCAAATACCCCGGGGGGGTATTGATTACCCAGCGCGATGGGCCGCGCGCGGCGCGCGCTGACGGCCCCCGCGTTCCCCGACAGGGGGGACCGTCTCGGCGCCGCGCCGCAGACCCCGTGCGACGACAGCCGCCGACCGGACCGACCGAAGCCGGATTAATACCCCCCAGGGTATTGTTGCCGGGCTTGAAGGAGGACTGCATGCAGGTGGACGAAGAATCGATGCGACCCGTCCTGAACCGCCTACGGCGGGCGCAGGGGCAGCCGGCCGCCGTGATCACGATGATCGAGGCGGGCCGCGACTGCAAGGAGGTCGTGACACAGCCGGCCGCCGTCTCCCGCGCCTTGGACCGGGCCGGATTCAAGATCGTCGCCAGTGGAATGCGGCAGTGCCTCGCGGGAGACCCTGACACCCCGCCCGCATCACAGGAGGAGCTGGAGAAACTCTTCCTCGCCCTGGCGTGACCGTCAGCGCGCCACATCACGCGGCCGTCGGCTCTCGGCACCCTGCCGCGCACGACTGCTCCCCATGACAAGCGCTGCGCCAGCAAGATCAGAAACAGGCCACCGCCGGGCCATGCACCACGCCAAGACCTGAGCCGTGAGGAGCGCCGAGTCCATCACGGGGCCATCAGGGGGCCTTTGCCTGGAAGAGCATCCCGAGTCGCTGGGCTCCGCCAGGCTGTGGCTGCCGGTGAGGCCGGACCGTTGGAAAGCCGCACCGCGGCGGCCTCTCGGGCAGGCATTCGTGAATGTCGGCGGCGCCGTCGGGAGCGATGATCAGGGGGAGGTGACCTGCCCGGGCCACGGTGCACCGCCTGCACAGATTCCGGTCGCCGTCGGCGGCCGGTGCCGGCACGAGCACTCCGTCACGCCGAGGCCGGAAAGGACCGCCATCGCGGTGATCAGGCAACGAAGTCTTCTCCCTTCGGCATGGGCAGCCCGATCAGGAGCAGTGTCACGTCATCGTCATGCGTGGCCATGTCCGGCAGGAGGGTCCTGATCAGCAGGTCTGCGGCCTGGTCGAGGCCCTCCTGATCGGCGGGTACTCCTTTCAGCGCCAAGCCGAGCGTGCGGGCGAGGGTGTCGATCTGGGTCTCGATGTCGGTGCCGGGCCTTTCGACCAGTCCGTCGGTGTAGACGGCCAGCGTGGTGCCCGGTGACACCGGCTCGGTCCCCTGCCGGAACGGCACTCCCGCGCCGCACGAATCGTTGACGCCCAGCGGTACCCCGACCGGCGCCGGAAGCATTCGGGCAAGCCCGTCGGGGGGCAGGGCGATGACCGGGAGGTGTCCCGCCGAGCAGAGAGTGACCTCGTGGGTACTCTGGTCCACCACCAGGTAGACGCAGGTGACGAGCTGGTCCGCCAGGTCGGCCACGAACGCGTCCAGCCCGGTCATCAGCCGGCTCGGCGACACGCCCGTACGGGCCAGTGCATGGGAGGCTGCCCGCATCTGGCCCATGACGGCCGCCGCCTCCAGGCCACGGCCCATCACGTCACCCACGACGATGCCGGTACGGTGCCCGTCCAGCGGAATGACGTCGAACCAGTCCCCGCCCACTCCGGGGTCCTGGACGGACGCCAGGTACCGGTGGGCGGCGGGCAGGCAGGGCAGGGGGGACGGCTCGCCCATGAGGCTGTGCTGCAGGGTGTAGGCGATACGCCGGTGCTCCTCGAAGCGCTCGGCGCGTTCGGCCTCGACGCGCCTGCGTTCGGTGATGTCCCGCACGGTCAGGAACACCCGTGTCTCCTCTTCCGCCTGGAGACTGCTCGCGCTCACTTCCACGGGGAACTCCGCACCGTCGCTGCGCAGCCCGTAGAGGCCGTGGTCCAGGACGATCGGCTTCGGACCCACCTGCCGCAGGTAGGCACGCAGCAGTGCGCTGTGTCTACGACGCCGCGCGGCGGGCACCAGGTCGAGGACCGGGGTGCCCACGAGATCGGCCGGCGAACGTCCGAGCAACTTCTGCACCTGCGCATTGGCCAAGACGACGACGCCCCGGCCGTCCGTGATCAGCAGGGCGTCGGGAGCCGATTCCAGCAGCGCGAGGAAGCGCCGGTTGGCCCGTCGCAGTTCGCGCTGTGCCGCGACCCGGTCGGTGACGTCGGTGATCACACCGCATACGGCGTAAGGAGTGCCGGAAGCGGTCTTGAGCGGGAACAGACTGGTGAGAAAGTCCCGCGACCCCCCGGGCAGGGCAAGCAGTTCCTCCCGTTGCGTGGGAGCGCCCTCGGCCAGCATGGCGAGGTCGGCGGCGCGCGCCTGACGCGCGAGGTCGGGCGGCATGACATCCCGGTCCCGGCGGCCCAGTACCCGTTCGCGGGACAGGCCCAAGCTCTCCTCGAAGGTCGTGTTGACCGCCAGGAAGCGACCGTCCAGATCCTTGATGAACGTCACCGCGGGCGTGTGGTCCATGAACGCCTGCAGCAGTTCGTTCTGCCGCACCTGCCATTCGGCACGCGCATGTGCCAACTCGATACGGCGGCCCACGACCAACGTCGCGAAGATGACCGTGGTGAATACGACGACGTGCCCGCACACCAACAGCGCGGTACCCAGTCGTGCCCCGAACAGTCCCGCGTCCTCACCGGCCAGGACGAGCCCACCCAGCAGCGGCGGAACCACCAGGACAGTGGCAAACAGCCGGCGCCCCAGTGCTCCCGTGGTGCCCGCGTTCATCAGCAGTCTGGCAGGACCGCGTTCCGGCCAAGCGAGGAAGGTGGCGATACCCAGCAACACCAGAGCCATCCCCGTGTACAGGGCCATCCCCTTGTACGCGCCGAACCGCTCGAGTTCGGGCACGGCGTACGCGAACCCGTAAAGCCGCAGCATTCCCAGGGTGAGGACGGCCAGGCCCGGGACCTGGCTCGTCCAGGCGGGCAGACGGGACGCGCTCGCACACAGGACTGCCACGCCCCCGACCATCAGTGCGGCAGCTGTATTCGGTGCCATCCGGCCAGGCACCTCTGACGCCATTCGGGCGGTGTCGTCCTTGAAGAGGAGTTCATCGATCCCCAGGGCCGCCCCGGTCGCGTACTCCACGACGGTGAGTCCACCGATCACCACGACCAGCGCCCCGGCCGCGCGCTCCACGGCAGTCGCCCACGGTGTGACACGGCGGCGGACCACCAGAAACAGGGAGACACCCAGTGCCAGCAGGGCCACGGCAGCGTTCGCGCTCATGGCCGCGTCGCCACCGGGCACACGCCTGAGGACGTCGATACCGAAGGCCCAGCCGGAGAAGCCCGCCGCCCCCAGCACAGCGGCCAGCAGAGCGGCACCCTGAGCCACAGTGCGGGCAGCGTCCAGGGCGGACTGCTGGTACGGCAAGTCCGCGGCCTGCCCTGCTCCGAGCGCGCCGGGCAACTCGGCTGTCTGCTCCTTCGCCACCGAACACTCGCCCATGTGGAGAAAAACGAAACCCGCTCTCATACCCTAAGTAATTCGCACCCCGGGTGCCCTGGTCCGAACGTCCCCGTCCGTAGCTGATCATGCTGGGGTCGGCTTGGCCGTCTTCCCTGTTCGTCGCCACGGTTCCAGGACCAGACGGTCCAAAATGACCTGCGGTGAGCCAGGACGGCAGAACGCCGCCGTCTGCTCGTCCACTGATCAGTAACGTTGAGGGCACGCACGGCAGCCGGCGGAGCGCTCGTGGCCGCGCACAGGGGAAGTGTGGCCCGCTACAACCCTGAAGGTCCGTCCTCCAGACGAGCGGTGCACCGTTCTGCGATGTCATGGGCATCGGCCTCGATGACGAGCCACCCGGTCGGGGCGCTGAGCCCGCGACAGCGGTGCAGCAGGCTACGAGGACCCCCTCCGATGCCGGTATTGCCGTCCGTCAGCAGAACCGGCTGCCAGCCTCTCTCCGGCGGTAGCCGGCCGAGGAGGACAAGCCGGACACCGAGGTCAGCCAGGGCCCGCGGATCGGACTGCGCCAGGACTCCGGCCGGAACGGCCTCGGGGGCGGCAGCCCGAGGCGGTGCACCGCCCACGATCGCCCACGCCGCCGCAGCCGTCCCACCGGTCCGCACATGCTCGGCCCCCCGGGCGCGCTTCTGGCCCGGTACCCGGGGCTGGGAACCGCATAGTGGAGCCGACCCCGACGGCCGCCCGCCGGTTTCCCCCGGCCTCACGTCACCGGTGCTCGGGGTTCTCGTAGTCGCGGCGGCAGCCGGCGTCCCAGGTGGTGCGCTGGTTGCCGTAGGCGGGGATGCCGCCCAGGTCCTTCAGGGCCCGGGCCAGGTGCAGCAGGTTCCAGGTCATGAAGGTGGTGTTGCGGTTGGTGAAGTCGTTCTCCGGGCCGCCCGAGCCCGGATCGAGGTACGAGGGACCGGGGCCCGCCTCGCCGATCCAGCCGGCATCCGCCTGAGGAGGGATCGTGTAGCCGAGGTGCTGAAGGCTGTAGAGGACGTTCATGGCGCAGTGCTTGACGCCGTCCTCGTTGCCGGTGATGAGGCACCCGCCGACGCGGCCGTAATAGGCGTACTGCCCGGCGTCGTTGAGGAGGCTGGAGCAGGCGTAGAGGCGCTCGATCACCCGCTTCGTCACGGAGCTGTTGTCGCCCAGCCAGATCGGGCCGGCCAGCACCAGGATGTCTGCCGCCATGACCAGCCGGTACAGGTCCGGCCAGGCGTCCGTCTCCCAGCCGTGCTCTCTCATGTCGGGCCACACACCGGTCGCGATGTCGTGGTCCACCGCCCGGACGACGTCGACGTGCACGCCCTGTGCGTCCAGGATGGCGGTGCTGCGGTCGACCAGTCCCTGGGTGTTGCTCGTCTCCGGTGAACGTTTGAGGGTGCAGTTGATCACCAGGGCCCGCAGGTCGTCGTACCGGGCCGGCGGTGCGTCGGTGGCAGGCGACGAAGTGGTCACACGGTCCTCCCGGAGTTCTGCCGCTCTGTGCGTGGCGGCCCGTTCTCACTTCGCCAGCGTGCGATCCGGCCGCGGAAGCCGCCACCACAACGCCTCCGAACGGCCGCACCGGTCCACGCACCGGCCGGCGGCGGACGAGTGGCCCGGGCAGGCAGGTGTACCTACGTTCGCCTCATGAGCACCGAAGGCGCGACCGAGTCGCGGAAGTCGGCAGCAGCGGACGACGTCGCACACCTTCTGGTGCGCTGTCTGCGAGCCGAAGGCGTGGAGTACGTCTTCGGGATCCCCGGCGAGGAGAACATCCGCTTCGTCGACGCTCTGAGCGGCTCCGGCATCCGGTACGTCCTGGTGCGCCACGAGCAGGCCGCCTCGTTCATGGCCGAGATCTACGGACGGCTGACCGGCCGGGCCGGGGTGTGTTCGGCCACGCTGGGCCCCGGCGCAATCAACCTGCTGCTCGGCACCGCCGACGCCATGACCGACAGCGCACCGATGGTGGCCCTTGCCGCCCGGGGTTCGCTGCGTCGCACTCACAAGGAGTCGCATCAGGTCATCGACCTGGTATCGATGTTCGCCCCCGTCACCCAGTGGGCAGCCCGCGTGGAGTGTCCTGACGCGGTGCCGGAGATGACCCGCAAGGCTTTCAAGATCGCGCAGAGCGAACGCCCCGGTGCCGTGTTCCTGGCCGTGCCCGAGGACATCGAAGCGGAGCGGCCCGCCGAGCGTCTGGCGCCCCTGCAGGTCGACACGGTGCACGCCGACGCGCCGTCCCTCACGCAGATCGCGCGGGCGGTCGAGGTGCTCACCACGGCACGGCGTCCTGTCGTGCTGGCAGGCCATGGCGCCGCGAGAGGACGGGCCTCGGACGCTCTCGTGCGGTTACCGAACGACTGAACATCCCGGTCGCGACCACCTTCCACGGCAAAGGCGTCTTCCCCGACGACCATCCGAACGCCCTCGGCGCAGTTGGCTTCATGCGCCACGACTACGGCAACTTCGGCTTCGACACCGCCGCCGTGGTGATCTGCGTCGGCTACGAGATCCAGGAATTCGATCCCGCCAAGATCAACCCCGACGGCGACAAGCGCATCGTGCACCTGCACCGTTTTCCCTCCGAGGTGGACGCGCATTATCCGGTCACAGTGGGCATCGAGGGCGACATGTCGCAGGCACTGGACGCACTCGCTTCGGCACTGCCCGAAGGGTTCACCTACGACTCGGAAAGCAGCGTGAAGATCCGTACGCTGCTTGACGACGAACTCGCGTACGGGCGGGACAACGACGCGTTCCCGCTGGTGCCCCAGCGTGTGGTGAGCGATGTCCGGACCGCCCTGGACCGCCACGACATCGTGCTCGCCGACACCGGCGCCGGGAAGATGTGGATGTCCCGGCTCTATCCCACCTACGAACCTGACACCTGCCTGGTCTCCAACGGCCTGTCCACCATGGGCTTCGCACTGCCGGGTGCCATCGCCGCCAAACCGGCCCGGCCCGACCGACGCGTCCTGGCCATGATGGGTGACGGCTCCTTCCTGATGAATTCCCAGGAACTCGAGACCGCCGTCCGCGAAAACATCCCCCTGACCGTCCTCGTCCTGGTGGACGAGGAATACGGGCTGATCACCTGGAAGATGGAGCTCGAACTCGGCCGCCACAGCCACACCCGCTTCACCAACCCGGACCTGGTCGCCTATGCCGAGAGCTTCGGCGCACGCGGTTACCGGGTCGAGTCCGCCGACCAGCTGCTGCCCGTGCTGCGTCGCGCCCTCGAAGACGAAGGCGTCTCCGTGATCGCCTGCCCCGTCGACTACACCGAGAACCTGCGCCTGACCGACCGACTCGGCAGCCTCAGCGGACCGTTCTGACCCGACGGGCCAGGTTCGACACCCGAGCCGCCCAGCTACGGGGAGCACGAGGGGCCGCCGCAGGTCAGTGAGCGTTTCCAGCGTTGACTCTCCAGGGTGAGGACGGCTCTGGCGATGACGGTCATGCGGTTGGGGCTGATGCGGGATCTTCGGAAGATCTGCCAGGACTTCAGTCGCGCCATGCCGCGTTCGACGGGAGCCCGGGCCCGGGCCAGCGCGCGGTTGACGGTCCGCTGCGTGAGGGCGAGTTCCCCGCCGGGTGGGCGTCGTAGGCCGGTGGTGACATGGGGGTCGGCACCCGTGTAGGCGCGGTCGGCGAGAACCGGCACGCCTTGGTGTTCGCAGATCCGGATGATGCGGTGCGCCCCAGGCTGCGATGCACTACGCGTTCCGGGACAAAAACGAGCCGTTGACCGCCGTCATCGGCGCGGTGGCCGAACAGGTGGAGCAGGTTCTGCGCGACGCGGTGACGCCCGAACTCGGGCTGGCGTCGGCGATCGCCGACGCGGTGCGCGCCTTCTGGGCCTTCGTCGTGGGCGACGACGGGCTGCAGCTGATGCAATACGAACTGACGATCTACTGCCGCCGCAACCCCGGCTTCGAGTGGCTGGCGGCCTGGCAGTACACCCGCTACTGCGCCTGCGCCGAAGAGGTCCTGCGCTCCGCGCTCGCCCACGAAGCTTCGCCGCCACCGGCAGACCTGGCCGCCCTGGTGCGGTTCCTCGTCGCGGCGCTCGACGGACCGGTCATCCAGTACGAGGTACACCACGAGGTCGAACAGTCCCGGCGCGACATGGAGAACGTGATCGACTGCGGCCTGTCGATGGCGGGCTTCGCCCCCAGGGTTCGGTCCCCGGAGCCTGAGAGCCCTGCGTAGCCCGTGACCAGCAGCTCTGACGCTTCGACCCAGACGGCAGCGCACTCGTCGAGACCTGAATCCACAGGTGGGCGACCCTGGTTCAAGAGGGCACCTGATCTAGGGTGTGTCAATTTAACGGCCCTGTCTCACATTCGGTGGTGACCGAGCGTGCTGCTGTCCGAGGAGGATGCGGTGGCGGAGGAGGGGGAAGCCTGCTCGTCCGTGGATC
>NZ_JBVJMD010000117.1:0-8387 GCF_055584385.1 Streptomyces sp. NPDC104096 | reverse complement strand
CGTGCGGGCCGTCGGACCGGCCCGCACGCCCCGACGGGTCGCGCGCGGTGTCGCTGTGCTCGGGCGGCGGTTACCGGCGCCTGCGGTGCAGGGCGATCGCCGCCGCCGTGCCGCCCGCCACCGCGCCGACGCCCGCGGCCGCGGGGATGCCGACCTTGGCCGCCTTGCGGCCGGTGCGGTAGTCGCGCAGGCGCCAGTCGAGGTTCCGGGCGTGTCGGCGCAGCTTGGCGTCGGGGTTGATGGCGTAGGGGTGGCCGACCAGCGACAGCATCGGGATGTCGTTGTGCGAGTCGCTGTACGCGGCGCAGCGCGAGAGGTCCAGGCCCTCCGCGGCGGCCAGGGCGCGTACCGCCTCCGCCTTGGCCGGGCCGTGCAGCGGCTCGCCCACGAGCTTGCCCGTGTAGATGCCGTCGACGGACTCCGCCACCGTGCCCAGCGCGCCGGTCAGGCCCAGCCTGCGGGCGATCACCCCGGCGATCTCCACGGGTGCCGCCGTGACCAGCCAGACCCGCTGGCCCGCGTCCAGATGGGCCTGGGCGAGGGCGCGGGTGCCGGGCCAGATGCGGCCGGCCATGTACTCGTCGTAGATCTCCTCGCCGATCGACATCAGTTCGGAGACGCGGTGGCCCTTGACGATGGACAGGGCCGAGTCGCGGGCGTCCTGCATGTGTTCGGGGTCCTCGACGCCGGCCAGCCGGAACCACGCCTGCTGCCAGGCGAACTTCGCCAGGTCGCGGGTCTCGAAGAACTTCCGTTTGTACAGGCCCCGGCCGAAGTGGAACAGGGCGGCGCCCTGCATCACGGTGTTGTCGAGGTCGAAGAACGCGGCGGCTTTCTCGTCGCCGAGCACGGGGAAATCGGGCTCCTGGGCGGAGGCCTCCGGCTGCGACGACTTGCGCGCCGCCTCCGCCGAGGCCTCGCCTGCCAACACGCTCCGCGCCGTGGCGGAGCGCCTACGGGGAGTGAGCCATCCGAGAGCGGCCATGGCGTGAGCATAGCCATTCAGTTCGGTGGTTCCGGAGTCGCGAGGTTTGGTCGGTGTGAACTCTCCGCTACCGGGCCGTTAAAGAACCGGCCCGCGGGGCGCGAGAATGGACGGCATGAGTCCCCTCTTTCGGCGTAAGTCCCCCTCGGAGCGCGTGGTCACGCTCATCGGCAAGCCGGGGTGTCATCTGTGTGATGACGCACAGATCGTGATCGAAAAGGTCTGCGCCGATCTCGGCGTGCCGTGGGAGCACCAGGACATCACGCAGGACCAGGGGCTCCACGACCAGTACTGGGAGCAGATTCCCGTCGTCCTGGTGGACGGACGGCAGCACACCTTCTGGCGCGTGGACGAGCAGAGGTTGCGCAAAGCACTGACCGACTAGTCCAACTAGCCGGGAAAGTCGCTTAGGATCGATGGCGAGTCGGTCTCGGGGGCGGGAATCGTGAGGAGAGTGTGCGTTTTTGCCCCCGGTAAACAAGGAACAGCGCTGCGTGTGCGCCGGTTCCCCGCGCCGACGCCGGGGGCGCGTGACCCCGGTCACGTTGGCTGGGCAAATCGGACACCATCTTTGTGCACACGTTCACAAAGACATAGCCTGCATTCGACGGGGCGGTCTGGGGACATACGACCGCCCACAGCCCCGCTCTACCCGCAGGAGCACTGTGGCAACTGGCCGAACTCACCGACCGGCGACCCGTAGCCGAGGGATTCCCGAGGCCACCGTCGCCAGGCTTCCGCTGTACCTCCGCGCTCTGACGGCACTGTCGGAGCGCTCGGTGCCCACGGTCTCCTCCGAGGAACTCGCGGCCGCGGCGGGAGTCAACTCCGCCAAGCTGCGCAAGGACTTCTCCTACCTGGGTTCGTACGGAACGCGCGGTGTCGGCTACGACGTCGAGTACCTCGTCTACCAGATCTCCCGTGAGCTGGGCCTGACCCAGGACTGGCCCGTGGTGATCGTCGGTATCGGAAACCTCGGTGCCGCCCTCGCCAACTACGGCGGTTTCGCCTCCCGTGGCTTCCGGGTCGCGGCGCTGATAGACGCCGACCCGGCGATGGCCGGCAAGCCCGTCGCGGGCATCCCGGTCCAGCACACGGACGAACTCGAGAAGATCATCGAGGACAACGGTGTGTCGATCGGTGTGATCGCCACGCCCGCCGGTGCCGCCCAGCCGGTCTGCGACCGGCTCGTGGCCGCCGGGGTCACCTCCATCCTGAACTTCGCGCCGACCGTGCTGTCCGTGCCGGACGGCGTCGACGTGCGCAAGGTCGACCTCTCCATCGAGTTGCAGATCCTCGCCTTCCACGAGCAGCGCAAGGCCGGCGAGGAGGCCGCGGGCGCCGAGGGCGCCGCCGCGGCCGCCGTCGCCCGCAAGGGCTCCGCCGAGCAGGGACCCGACGGGGACGTACCCGCCGTGATGCCCGCATGAGCCTTCTCGTCGTGGGACTCAGCCACCGAAGCGCCCCGGTCAGCGTGCTGGAGCGCGCTTCGCTGAACGCGGACGCCCAGATCAAGCTGCTCCAGGACACCGTCGCCGCCGAGCCGGCCGCCGAGGCCGCCCTCCTGGCGACCTGCAACCGCATCGAGCTGTACGCCGACGTGGACAAGTTCCACGCCGGTGTCGCCGAGCTGTCCACCCTGCTCGCCCAGCACAGCGGGGTGGGGCTGGAGGAGCTCACTCCTTATCTTTATGTGCACTACGAGGACCGGGCCGTCCACCACCTGTTCTCGGTGGCCTGCGGGCTCGACTCCATGGTCGTCGGCGAGGGGCAGATCCTCGGGCAGATCAAGGACGGCCTCGCCAAGGCGCAGGAGCTGCACTCCGCCGGGCGGCTGCTGAACGACCTGTTCCAGCAGGCCCTGCGGGTCGGCAAGCGCGCCCACTCCGAGACCGGCATCGACCGCGCCGGGCAGTCCCTGGTCACCTTCGGCCTGGAGCAGCTCTCCGGGGGCGCCGACGTGCGCACCTGGGCCCGGGGCAGGACGGCGCTGGTGATCGGGGCCGGTTCGATGTCCTCGCTGGCCGCCGCGACGCTCGCGCGTGCCGGGGTCGGCGAGATCGTGATCGCCAACCGCACCCCCGACCGTGCCGAGCGCCTCGCCCAGCTGGTCGAGGAGCAGTACGGGCAGCACCTCGACGAGGCCGACGGCGCGCCCGTCGTGACCCGCGCGGTGTCGATGGACGCCGTGCCCGCCGAGCTGACACGTGCCGATATCGCCGTTTCGTGTACCGGCGCGACCGGGCTCGTGCTCGACGCGGAGACCATCGCCGCCTCGCTGGCGGGCCGTCCCGGCCGGCCGGCCCGGGCGATCGCCGGCCCGGACGAGGGCGCCGGCGCGCCCGGCAGCACTCGTACGGACGAGCGGCCGCTGCCGCCGGCTTCCGCCGGCGCCGACGACAACTGCCCGCTCGACCTGGCCGCCGCGCAGTCCGGCTTCTCCGTGATGGGGGAGGCCGCCGTCGCCGGGATGGACGCGGCGACGCTGGAGCAGCACGCGGCCTGGGTCGACAACGGCACGGTCACCGTCGACCGCCGAGAGGCGCAGCGCGACGCGGCCGAGGCCGACGCCGAACTGATCACCGCGCTCGCCGCGACGGCGGCCTCCGTCGGCCGCATCCCCGAGCGCCGCAGGCCCGAGCCGCCGGCCGAGGCCCCGCGGCCCGAGCCGGTCCTCTTCCTCCTCGACCTCGCGATGCCCCGTGACGTCGACGCCGCCGTGCACCGGCTGGCCGGGGTGCGCCTGGTGGACATCGAGTCGCTCGCCGAGGCCTCCGCGGACGCGCCGATGGCGGCCGACGTGGACCAGGTCCGGCGTATCGTCTCCGACGAGGTCGCGGCCTTCGGGGCGGCCCAGCGGGCCGCGCACATCACGCCCACCGTGGTCGCCCTGCGCACCATGGCCGCCGACGTCGTCGCGAGCGAGATCGCCCGGCTCGACGGACGGCTGCCCGACCTCGACGACAAGCAGCGCGGCGAGATCACCCAGACCGTGCGGCGCGTCGTCGACAAGCTGCTGCACGCGCCGACCGTACGGGTCAAGCAGCTCGCGGCCGAACCCGGCGGCGCCGGGTACGCGGACGCGCTGCGCACCCTGTTCGACCTGGACCCGGAGACGGTGGCCTCCGTCTCCCGGGCCGAGGACAGCATCGAGAAGAACGCCAAGAACCGAGGGCCAGCATGAGTCAGAAGGCACTGAGGCTGGGGACCAGGCGGAGCAAGCTCGCCATGGCCCAGTCCGGGCAGGTGGCGGACGCCGTGAGCCAGGTGACCGGACGGCCCGTAGAGCTCGTCGAGATCACCACGTACGGCGACACCTCCCGGGAACATCTCGCGCAGATAGGCGGCACGGGCGTCTTTGTGACCGCCCTGCGGGACGCCCTGACGCGCGGCGACGTCGACTTCGCGGTCCACTCGCTGAAGGACCTGCCGACCACGCAGCCGCAGGAGCTGGCGCTGGCCGCGGTCCCGCTGCGCGAGGACCCGCGTGACGTCATCGTCGCCCGCGACGCGCTGAAGTTCACCGATCTGCCCCGCGGGGCCCGGATCGGCACCGGCTCGCCGCGCCGCGCCGCGCAGCTGAACGCCTACGCGCGCGGCCACGGGCTCGACATCGAGACGGTCGCGATCCGCGGGAACGTGGACACGCGGATCGGCTTCGTGCGCGACGGCGAGCTGGACGCGGTCGTGCTGGCCGCGGCCGGCCTGAACCGCCTCGGCCGCATCGACGAGGTGACCGACTTCCTGTCGGTCGACACGGTTTTGCCCGCCCCCGGCCAAGGGGCCCTGGCGATCGAGTGCTCCGCGGACGACGCGGACCTCATCGCGGCACTCGGCGAGCTCGACGACCCGTTCACGCGGGTCGCCGTGACCGCCGAACGGTCACTGCTCGCCGCCCTGGAGGCCGGTTGCAGCGCCCCCGTGGGCGCGCTGGCCGACCTTCTGGACGACGGCCAGATTGTCAAGGAAATGCGCCTGCGGGGAGTCGTCGGTACACCCGACGGCACCCGTACGGTGCAGCTGTCCACCACCGGTCCCGTGCCCGAGACGCACGACGGGGCAATGGCGCTCGGTCGCGAACTCGCCACCGAGATGCTCGCCCAGGGCGCGGCCGGTCTGATGGGGGAGCAAGCACGGTGAGCCCCACCACCCTTCCCACCGGTCCGGAACACGGGCACGTCACCTTCCTGGGTGCCGGACCCGGGGATCCGGGACTGCTGACTCTGCGCGCCGTCGAGGCGCTGGCGCACGCGGACGTCCTCGTCGCCGAGCACGAGGTGCTCGACGTCGTACGCACGCACGCCCGACCCGGCGTCGCCGTCGTGGACACGGAGACGGATCCCTCGTCGGATCCGGCCCCGGGCGCAGGCACGCCACAGCTGACGGTCGTTGACAGCGCGTCAACAACCGCTGGCATCCCCGCAGTGAGGGATGCCGCACATCTTGTCATGGAGGCCGCGCGGGGCGGCAGGCGGGTCGTGCGTGCGGTGTCCGGGGACCCCGGACTGGATACGTACGCCGCCGCCGAAATGCTCGCCTGCGCCGCCGCGGGCGTTCCCTTCGAGGTCGTCCCCGGTATCGCGGCCGCCGTCGGCGTGCCCGCGTACGCGGGTGTGCCGCTGCGCGACGCGCAGGGCGCGGACGTACGGTTCGTCGACGCGCGGACCGCGTCGGACCGGTGCTGGACCGAGGTCGGCGCGTCGGACGGGACCGTCGTGGTGTCGACGACCCTGGACTCGGTGGCCGCCGCGGCCGGCGAGCTGGTCTCCGCGGGCCGCAAGCCCGACACCCCGCTGACCGTGACGGTCGCGGGTACGACCACCCGGCAGCGGACCTGGACCGCCACGCTCGGCACGATCGCGCAGACGCTGAAGCAGGCGAAGGTCCTGCCGTCCCCGGACGGCGGCCGGCCGGTGATAGCCGTGGTCGGTGAGCGTTCCGCCCCCGCCCAGCGCGCCCAGCTGTCGTGGTTCGAGTCCAAGCCGCTGTTCGGCTGGAAGGTGCTCGTGCCGCGCACGAAGGAGCAGGCGGCTTCGCTCTCCGACCAGCTTCGGTCCTACGGCGCGGTGCCGTACGAGGTCCCGACGATCGCCGTCGAGCCGCCGCGCACGCCCCAGCAGATGGAGCGCGCGGTCAAGGGCCTGGTCACGGGCCGGTACGAGTGGATCGCGTTCACCTCGGTCAACGCCGTCAAGGCGGTCCGGGAGAAGTTCGAGGAGTACGGCCTGGACGCGCGCGCCTTCGCGGGCATCAAGGTCGCCGCGGTGGGCGAGCAGACCGCGAACGCGCTGATCGCCTTCGGCGTGAAGCCGGACCTGGTGCCCAGCGGCGAGCAGTCGGCCGCGGGTCTGCTGGAGGACTGGCCTCCCTACGACCCGGTCTTCGACCCGATCGACCGGGTGTTCCTGCCCCGGGCCGACATCGCCACCGAGACGCTCGTCGCCGGTCTGATCGAGCTGGGCTGGGAGGTCGACGACGTCACCGCGTACCGCACCGTGCGGGCGTCGCCGCCGCCGGCCGACACCCGGGAGGCGATCAAGGGCGGTGGCTTCGACGCCGTGCTCTTCACGTCGTCCTCCACCGTGCGCAACCTGGTGGGCATCGCGGGCAAGCCGCACAACGTCACCGTGATCGCGTGCATCGGTCCGGCCACGGCCAAGACCGCCGAGGAGCACGGGCTGCGGGTCGACGTCATGGCCCCGGAGCCGTCGGTGCACAAGCTGGCGGAGGCGCTGGCCGAGTTCGGGCTGCGGCGCAGGGCTTCCGCGCAGGAGGCCGGTGACCCGGTCACCCGCCCGAGCGAGCGCCGCCCGGGAGCACGCAGGCGCCGGTCCACGACCTGACCGCACCTCGTGCCCACGTGGCGCACGCCCCGTCGTCCCGTATCGGGACGGCGGGGCGTTCTGCGTCGGGCGAGGGCGTCAGCGACCGGACGCGTACGGCAGGAAGGCCGCCCAGGCGGTGGGGGCGAGGGTGAGGTGGGGGCTGTCGGGGTTCTTGGAGTCGCGGACGAGGATCCCGTCCGGATGGGTGGCTGCTTCGACGCAGTCGGGGCCGTCAGCTGTGCTGTAGCTGCTCTTTATCCACGCCGGACTGCCGTCGGCCGCGGAAGCCTTGAGGGTCATGTCTTCGTATCTCCCAGTACTTTGCCGATGAAGGCCAACGACTCCTGAGGGCTGAGCGCCTGCGCCCGGATGGCTCCGTAGCGGATGTCGAGGACCGTCGTTTCCTTGGGGTCGGTCATCACCCGGCTGCTGAGAGGTGCCTCGCTGAACGCAACAGTGGCTCCGTTCCTGAGCTTGAGGAGCCTGAACGAACCGTCGGTTCCCGCGTTCTCCTCGCGGTCGAGGGGCAGGACCTGAAGGTCCACGTTGCGCCACTGACCCACCTCCAACAGCCGTTCGAGCTGCTGTCGCATGACCATCCTGCCCCCAATGGGCCTGCGCAACGTCGACTCGCACTGAACGAAGCTGAAGACGCGTGGTCCGGCCTGCGGATCGAGAATCCTCTGACGTGCCGAGCGCGCCGCGACCTGCTGCTCCACCTCGTCATCGGTGAACGGTGGCCGACGTGCGTTGAAGATCGCCCGCGTGTACTCCACGGTCTGCAACAACCCTTGAACAACCGAGTTGTTGTACGCGCACAGCTCGACCGCGTCCGCCTCCAGCTTCTTCAGGTCCCGCACCTTCTTCGGGTAGCGGACCTCGGCCACGTCCTCCTTCAGCGCCGCGAGCCTGCCGCCCGCAGACAGGGCCTCGTCCGCACGGTCCAGATACTCGGGCCGAGGGATGCGCCGCCCCCGCTCCACGGCGGAGACCTGCTCCTCCCCGTACCCGATGGCCGCCCCGAACTCGGCCTGGGTGAGGCCGGCCGACTCGCGCCACAGCTTCAGCTGGCGCTGGACGGTCCTCATCACCGCCCCGGCTTCCTCGTCGTCCTCCGGCCCCGCGTCCCACACGCTCACGCCCGCCGCCCTTCCGCCACGCGCTTGCCCGCCCAACCCCGACGCCCGCTCCCCGGTCACCCCGTACGGCCCGGACAGAACCGGCCGCCACCCGGACGGACACCGTCCGCACGGGCCGCCGTTCTTCACAGGTTACGTACGGAAGAACACGCTGAGTGACGTGAATCAGCGAACCGCCCACCACCTGCTCCACCACTTCTCGGTGCCGCTCTCCGCCACCCGGCGCGGCGCCCGCCTCGCCCGGCTGCTCGCGGCCGGGGAACTGCACGACTGGGGGCTGCCCCTGGACCCGGCCCGGCTCGTCGTCGCCGAACTCGCCGCGAACGCCGTGCTGCACGGCCGCGTCCCCGGCCGGAGCTTCCGCCTCACCCTCTCCGTCCTCGCTCCCCGGACGCTGCGGGTGGAGGTCGCCGACACCCGGGGGGACCAGTGGCCCAC
>NZ_JBVJMD010000116.1:0-8662 GCF_055584385.1 Streptomyces sp. NPDC104096 | reverse complement strand
ACGCGTGGTGGATGCGGGGATGGTCCTCGAGCCAGGCCCGGGTGGACAGGCCGTTGTGGCCGGACGGGTTGTCGGTGACGATCCAGATCTGGCCGGTCGGGTTGGCGTCCTCGAATAGTTGCAGGAACTGCTGGTGGAAGACGCTGTTGCGGGAGGACGCGGTCATGGTGAGGGCCTGGCCGTCGGCGGGTCGCAGGCCGCCGTAGACCCGGGTTTTCTCCGGTCCGCGGCTGTAGTCGAGCTCGGCTTTGATCCGGTGTCCGTCCATTGACCAGGCGGGTGCGGGCGGGAAGGTTCGCGGGATCACCGGCCCCGGCCCGTCGGCGCAGATCACCGTCACGTCGTCGGGCGGGCGGGTGTGGAGGCCGAGGATCCGTGTCCTTCTGGGTCGAAGTCCCAGTCCTTCGACCGCGTCCAGAACCGGGTGCGGCGCCGGCGCACGCCTTCGGCGAGCAGGATGCGGCGCACCTGCGAGCGGCCCACCTCGATGCCTTCGGCCCTCGCTGCCGCGGCCGGGGAATCCAGTGTCCACTGGGCGGGTCCCGACTCGTCGAAGGCCCACAGTTCCCCGACGGGCTCCCGCCGCAGCCGCCCCGGCGGCACGGTCTTGACCAGGGAGATGATCCGGGACCGTTCCTGCTCGGTGATCCGCCGCTCGCGGCCCTGCCCGCCCAGATCGTCCAAGCCCTCAAGGCCCGCGTGGTTGAAGCGGTGCAGCCGGCAGCGGACCGTCTTCCGACTGCAGCCCAGTTCCACCGCGATCGCCGGCACTCGCAGCCCCGGATCAGCTCGACTCGATCATCCGGGCCCGCATCACCGCATCCCGCGGCGCCTTCCGCGCCCGCGCCGACCGGCAGACGACGGCCCGCTCGTCCTCGTCACGCTCCGGCCGTGCCTATGAAACCATCGCCCAGCACCCGCCCCCGAGCACCCGCAACTACCCCGCCACCAGGACATATACCCAGCCAAAGAGGGATCCGGCAGTAGGCATCCGCTTCTGGCAGGCCAGCCATCGGGGCGCGTTCGCCACCGCCGCCCAGTGGGTCACCCGCCTCGCCGAGGTCCACCAAGCCGGCCGCCTGGGTGACGAACTCACCCGGCCCAGCCGGATCCCGCTGATCGTGGTTGACGTCACGGATCAGGACCTGCGGACCGCGGTGCGGTCCCTGCAACCGCTTCTGACCGAGGTACGGCCGGGATGGTTCAGCGGAGCCAACTGATCGCTTCAGGATGAGGTGCGTAGGCGCCACAGGCATATGAGGCTGCAGGTGGGATCCCCATCGGCCATCTCCCCGTCGTCCCCGGCCGGTGTGGTCTCGGCATGCCAGGACCCGGCCGGGTCGCCCGGCCCTGTGCTGCGACGGGGTGTCATGGCCGGCCCCTCAGCACAGGCCCTCGGGCTGGGACGCCCGGCAGGTGTTGTGCTCGAAGGCGTTGCCGCGCTGGGCGGCCTCCTGGTTGACCAGGTCGGCGGGGGAGTTGTCGCGCAACGAGTTGTTCCTGATCCGGTTGTTGTCACTGGTGGCGCCGACGAAGCTTTTGAAGAGCACGATGCCGCCCGACAGCGGGGAGGTGCCGGAGTTCCCGGTGACCACGTTGCCGGTGACGTCGTTCGTGTCGGCGCCGGACAGGACGATGCCCGAGCCCTGGAGGAACGGCAGCCGCTTGGTCTTGGCGCAGTATTTGTTGTTCTTCATGACCTGGTTGCCGCGCACGGTCAGCGCGCCGGCCTTCGGCTTGTTCTCGTCGCCGACGATGGAGACGCCCATGCAGTTGCCGGTGATGTCGTTGCTCGTGACGGTGAGGTTGCGCAGTCGGCGGATGGTGATGCCGATCCGGTTGCCCGTCAGGGTGTTCTGCGTGATCTGCGTGTGGCCGGTGTCGCCGGAGCCCTGTTCGGCCGTGATCGTGTTGGCCAGGAAGATGCCCGCGTCCCCGCTGTTGCGGACGGTGTTCTGCCGGTACAGGCTGTGCTGGGAGCGCTCCTCGGCGAGGCCCCAGACGGTGTTCTTCTCGGCGGTCACGCGCTGCACGGTCAGTCCGTCGGTCGCCAGGGCCATCACCCCGGCGTTGGAGAAGCCGGCCACCTTGAGGTCGGAGACGGTGACGCCCGTGAGCCGTTTGGTCTTGGTGCCGGACACGCAGATGCCATTGCCGCGCCTGCCGCAGTCGTCCGCGGCCTTCGCGGCCGGCTGGAGGATGGTGGTGTTGCCCATGCCGCGCAGGGTCAGGCCGGGCGTCGTCACCTTGACGCTCTCGTGGTACGTGCCGGGCAGCACCAGCACGGTGTCGCCGGCCTTGGCGGTGTCCACCGCCTTCTGGATCGACTCCCCCGGGTGCACGGTGTGCGTCTGCTGTGCCGTGTCAGTTGACGCGGCGGCGGTGCAGGAGCCGACGAACGCTACCGCGCTCACGAGAAAGGCGATGTAACGTTTCTTCATCTTCGATACGTTATGACCTGATAGCTCGTTGGGCTGCCGGATGGTCCGTCCGAGGGCATGTCGCGAGCAGGCGAGGGAGCAGGGCGGGTGTGGTTCCTGTGCAGGAAGCCTGTGCGCCAACCGGGGGATGGTCGCGCACGGGCAGCCGTATCTGGAAGAGGACTTTGAGCCGGGCCGGGGCTGTGGCTGGTTGTGTCGGCGACCCTGACGAAAGGGATGCACCACGGGCCCCGGGGGGTTAGCGTTCTGCGGGGTCCGGTGTGACACTGCGTGGTCACACGCTTCGCAACTGACCGCAATGCACCTGCTGAAGTCCAGGGCCCACTCCTAGCGTGAACCGCGATCAACCACTGATCCCTGTCGCTAGGAGGACTCCTTGCTCCGAAGAGGCCGGATACAACGAATCGCCATTGCGGGTTCGGCGGCGCTCATAGCGCTCGGGCCTGCCGTCGCCGACGCTGCCTGCCGATGAGCCAGATTCCGGTCCCATCGAGCAAGAGGTGCCGGCGTCCCCGGACGGCGCAGCCGCGGCGAGCGACACGGTCTTCTGTACCTGTCGTGCAAAGAAGCCGAATTACAGTGCCGAAAAGATGACCGGCGTGGGCGGGATCAAGAGCTTGCGCACCTCATGCCCCGTTCTCGTGCAACAGCGAGTCGGAGATCGAGTGGTACAACCCCGGCCCGGGCCGGTGGCTTACCGTGGCGCGGTCCAACCGTCAGTACGCCTGCCCGCCGCCGTACCGGACGACCACGGCTTTTTTCACCTGCGAGTACCGGAGCACGGATTTGCTGTACAGCTACCGCACACGCGTGATCGGCTCCATCGACTACGGCGAGACCGCGAACGCGGACGTGAACGGAGCCGTCCTGAAGGCCCGCTGTCTCTGACCCCCGCACAACCCTCGATCCGGTCGAGGAAGGCGAGAGCGACCACCGTGGATGTCTGGACGGCGTGTGTGACGTGCAGCGAGCAGATCCTCAAGGCCGTGGACCGCATTCCTGGGGAACGCGTCGACCGCCTCGAGCGGTTTTGGACCTGGTCGATGGACCCCGCCACCGCCGAGGCACTGCTGAAGACGCTGCTTGCCTTGAGCATCCACGCCCTCGTCCTGGACGCGGTCGCCCAGAAAGAAGCCGGCACCGAGGCCCTGGTGCAACGGCTTCGGCTCGCGGACATCGTGGCCGCAGCGACCGTACGCCCCTCGCACGAACTCCTCGCCGGCCTGCCGCACCTTGAAAAGGACGACCGGCTTCACGTCGACGCTCTTCGGGTGCTCATCTACGACGATGCGTCGGCCCTGCACCTGGGCCGCTTGAGCCAGATGGTCCGTATCTGCCTGATGAACGTTGCTGCTGCACTGCCTACCAGCGATCCGATCTGCGCCGACATTCACTGAGGTCTGCCGAGGCTCTCCGGGGCCGGCGCGGCGGTTTGTGGTGTGTCCGCACGTGGGTCATGAGCCGCATCGGCGCCCCCGCGGCCACCGGCGGCTGCTGACCCTCCCGGCGACTGGCGGGGGTCGGTCCAGACCGTCGAGGGCGGCGAGGATGTCGGCCGGCTCGACGCGGCGACGCTGAGGAAGTCGGTCGCCGCCGCCGGGGACTCGGTCGGCATCGGGGCAGCGGCGTGGACATCCCTGGACCGCGCGTCTGAAGGGACGGGTACGCGCGGTGGGACGGACCCGGCGTCCGGCAACCGCCCACGGATGCCGGAATAGGGGAGCGCATGGCTGCCGGCCGGCCGCGGGTCCTCGTCTTCGACGTCAACGAGACCCTCAGCGATCTCGCGCCGCTGCGCGGTCGCTTCGAGGGCGTCGGTACCCCGGGGCATCTGCTGCCGACGTGGTTCACCGGGGTACTGCGGGACGGTTTCGCCCTGACGGCCGCCGGCGCCTACGCCGGCTTCGCCTCCCTGGCCCACGACGGACTGCGGACACTGCTGTCCCGGCTGGAGAACCCGCCGACGGATGAAGAAGCCGCGGCCAGGCACATTCTGGACGGCTTCTCCCGGTTGGACGACCATCCGGTGTACCCGACGGGATAAGGAAGTTGAGCGATGCGGGGTATCGGCTGACCGCGATGACCAACGGCAGCGCCATCCAGACCGAGCAGCTGCTGGATGGGGCCGGAGTGCTGCACTGCTTCGAGACCCTGTCGGACGTCGGCGGCCCCCGGCTGCTGGAGACCGGCACCGGCCGCCTACCACTACGCCGTCGAGCGGGCCGGCGTACGGCCCGGACAGGCCATGCTGGTCGCCGTGCATCCGCGGGACATCGACGGTGCACGGTGAGCGGGACTGCACGGAGCGTGGCTGCGGTGCGCAACCCCCGTGTACCCGCGGACGATGACCCCGCCCAGCCGCAGCGCGCAGGACCTGCGGGAGCTCGCGGACGCGCTGGCCGCCGCGCGGCACGCTCACGCACCGGCCGGCTGACCCGGACCGGGGACGCCATCGACCCTGGTAAGCCGCCGGCAGGCCGACGTGCCGTTCCTGGTGTGCCCGCGTCTGCATCCGGCCGACGGCCGACCAGCGAACCAGATACGTAGTGCCAGGTCGTCGGCACGGAACGGGAGGCGGGGCATGGAGCTACGAGGTGCACGGATTCTGGTGCCGGGTGCCACCGGGGAGATCGGGGCGGCGCTCGCCGTACGGCTGCACGCCCTCGGTGCCCGCACGGCGCTGGCCGGACGGGACCGCGAGGCCCTCACCCGTGTCTCGGCGGCGTGCGAGCACGCTCCCGCCCGCACCTTCGACGCCTGGGACGCCGACTCCTGTGCGAAGACCGTCGACTGGGCGGCGGCGGAACTGGGCGGCCTGGACGGCGTCGTCGTATGCGTCGGAGTCGCGGCCTTCGGGCCGGCCGGGGAGGTGGAGGACGCGGTGTCCGAACACCTGATGGCGGTGAACGCGCTGGCCCCCATGGCGTTCCTGCGGGCCGCCGGGGACCGGTTGCCCGAGGGCGGCGTCCTCGCGGCCGTCACCGGGATCGTCGCCGAGGCGGCACCGGCCCGGATGGCGGACTACGCCGCCGCCAAGGCCGCGCTGGCCACCTGGCTGACGGCGGTCCGCCGCGAGCAGCGACGCCAGGGCGTGACCGTGCTGGAGATCAACCTGCCCCACATGGACACGGGCTTCGCCGGGCGCGCCGTCGTGGGCCAAGCGCCGCCGCTGCCGCGGGGATTGCCCGTTTGGGAGGCAGTGGACGTGATCGTGCGGGCGCTCTTTGAGGGGGCGAGACTTGTGCGTCCCGGCAGCGGTGCGGCGCTCGAAGTGGTGCGGTAGGGCGGACATGCCGAAAAGACGCCTCGCGTACGGCCCTTCGTCCCACAGCGCCCGGCCCGCGGAGGCGTTGACCCCGCTGGCTCCGCGTACGGCGCGGCGCGTGCTGTTCCGGCAGCGCTGGCGGGACCTGGTGTTCCTGCACTGGCCCGCCGACCCGTTCGAGGTGGCCCGGCTGCTGCCGGCCGGCACCGTGCCCGACCTCCACCAGGGCCGGGCGTACGTCGGCCTGGTCTTCTTCCGCATGGACGACCTCGCCTTCGGCCGGACACCGGCCCTGCCGTACCTGGGGAGCTTCGGCGAGGTCAACGTCCGCCTGTACAGCCGCGACGCCACGGGACGGCGCGGGGTGGTGTTCCGTTCGCTCGACTGCGACCGACTGCTGCCCGTACTGACGGCCCGCGGCGCGTTCGGCCTGCCCTACCGGTGGTCCCGCATCCACAGCCAGTGGTTCGACAGCCGGCTGCTGTACCGCACGGGTCGGCGCCAGGGTGCGCGAGCCGGGGCACGGGTGTGGCTGGACGTGGCGGACGAGCCGGTGGCGGCCACGCCGCTGGAGGAGTTCCTCACCCAGCGCTGGGGGCTGCACGAGCGGTTCCTCGGGCGCACCTACTACCTGCCCAACGCACACCCCGCCTGGTCCTTCCGCAGGTGCACCCTGCTGGGCTGGGAGGACGACCTGGTCGCGGCGGCCGGGCTGTCGAGGCCACAGGGCGAGCCCGTGAGCGTTCTGTACGCTCCCGGCCTCCCGGTGGTCTTCGGCCCGCCGGTGCCCCCGCCCGCACCCGGCACGCGGCCCGGCTGACCTGCCCCGGCACGACGGCGCCGGGATCAGTCCGTCGACTTCCGCCGGCCCATGGCGGCCAGCAGCTCTCCGGCCGCCCACCCGGGCCCCTTTCCGGCCTAGCCCGGCTCGACGAAGGACGCGGACCCGGCGCTCCGCCCGAAGGCATCGCTCCCTGCCGGCCCGCACCCGACGAGGACGACCGGCGGTGCGAGGCGCTGAAGCGGCTCTACCGGGACGGGACACGCCCCGACGCCCTCGACCCCCGGGACCGCGGACTTCCCGTGCTGCTGTGCGTGGGCCGGCTGCATCCGGTCAAGCAGCAGGACCTCCTGGCCCGGTCCTGGCCGGCGGCGGGCGCCCACCACACCACGACCCTCGTCCTCATCGGCAACAGCCCCGGCCCCGGCACCGCCGTGGAGGACGGCGTCCGCCGCCGCATCGACACCCTCCTCGCCCCGTACCCGCAGGCCGCGCGCCGCCTGGCGCTGCTGCCGGCCCTGCCGAACACCGAGGTACGCCGACTGCAGCGTGCCCTGGCACAGCGTACGGCCGACGCCTGCTGCCGGTACGTCCGCCCGAGCGCGAAGGAGGAGTTCAAGATAGCGGTCCTGGAGGCGATGGACGCCGGCCTTTCCGTCGCCGGTCCGCGCCGCGGGAAAGTCGCGCACTACCTCCGCGACCAGGTCAACGGCCTCCTGATGGACACATCCGGCCAGGCGGGCCTGATGCGGGGCCTACGGCGGGTCGCCGCCACCTTTGTCGACGACCGGCGCCGCTACGCGGCTGTGGGCAGGAAGCCGCTCGCCGAGCGGTTCTCCGCGACACGCATGGCGGACGAACCAGCCGCCGAGTACACCGCCCTGCACACCGGCTGACCAGTGTGCGCAGGGCCCGTGACGGGAGGGGGGGAGGCCGGGCGGCGGCTCGGCTTCACCACAGCAGGGTGCCCGGCCCGCCCTTGAACGGCCCGCGCACCTCTGAGGTGATCCAGCCGCCATAGAAGTCGCTCTCCTGCGCCGTGACGGCCTCTCCGGCGACCGTGCAGCGGTCCATGCGGCTTGGGTAGAAGGCGAAGTAGTCCTTGAGGGCGGTGAAGCCGGGTTCGGGACGGGGATAGCTCCAGGCGGCGTCGGCGCGTACGTCGTCTGCCACGACGACGTCCCAGTACCGGGCCGAGCCCTTCCACTCGCACCAGGTCCGGCCCGAGAGCGCCGGGATCAGCAGCTCCGTACGGACGTCCGCCGCAGGAATGTAGAACACCGGCGGATGACTGGTCTCCAGTACCCGCACGGACTTTTGGGTCTCCGCCACCACCTGGCCCGCGCACTCGATCCGCACGGCGCGGTCGTCCTCCCGTACGGCGGGCGGGCGCGGGTAGTCCCAGACGGACTCGGGCGGCCGTGGGGCGCAATGCGGCACGGGTTGTTCCGAGAGCGGATCCAGGTACACCTCGTCCTCGTAGCACCAGGCCCACTTTTGGCCGCGGGCCAGGGCGCGGGCCACCGGGTGGCCGCTGGAGTCGAAGTGCGTCGTCGCGTGAGCGCCGGGAGAGCTGTCGCTGCAGCCCACATGGCCGCAGGTCAGGCAGAGCAGCAGGTCGGCCGGCGCACGTTCGCGTGCCGCGCACGTCGTGCATGTCTCACTCAGCGGCGCCGGTTCGGCCGTCCAGGTGTGCGAACAGGGCCTCCCCGAGGGCCGTCCGCCGTCGTGCCGGGGCGCCCACTTCGTCATCGGTGATCACCGGCCGGTGCAGTGCTGTCCACGATCTCTCCTTTGCCGTCCCTCGTCTCGCCCCTTGCTTCACCTCCACCCCGCGCAGGGGATGCAGGCGGCGGGCAGGTGCGCCGCCGTTCAGCGGGGCCGGCGAGTGCCGTCGTGCCGGTGTCGGCCGGGTTGATCGGAGCCGGCCGCCCGGCCGGCGAGGAGCTTGAGCCGGTCCTCGTCGGGGCATCCCCACGCCGGCGGCACGCTCGTCGCCGCCGGGTTTTCGGGTCGGGGCCTGCCGGTCAAGGTCTGCGACGCGCTCGGGGCCGCTTGGATGTACTTCTCGCCGAAACCGGTGTGGGTAGCTGTGGTGGGGTGGGTGCTTCGGGGGTGGGTGGTGTGTGGTTGTGGGGGGTGGGTGGCCGGGAGGGGGGTTCTTTCTTCTTTCTG
>NZ_JBVJMD010000115.1:0-9364 GCF_055584385.1 Streptomyces sp. NPDC104096 | reverse complement strand
GGGGTCCCCGTCCGGCGGGGTGGTCAGGGGCGCCAGGTGACCCGGTGTTCGGCCAGGCGGGCCAGGACCGCGTGGTTGGCCTCCCAGCCGTCCGGGAACTTCACGAGGGTTCCGAGCTGGACCGGTTCCGTGGACGGGTAGTCGTCCAGGAGGTCGCTCACACCGGCGCGGCACACCACGATGCAGGCGTGGCGGTGGCGGGAGGCGAGGACGCACAGCCGGCCCGTCTCCAGATGGAAGGCGGTGGCGTCGGGGCGGCCGGAGAGCGGGTGGAGCACCACCGTCACGTCGAACTCCCGGCCCTGGAGCCGGTTCGCCGTGTCCACGGTGACGTCCGCGACCCCCAGCTCGGCCAGCGCGGCCCGCACCGCCGCCGCCTGGTCCCGGTGCGCCGTGCCCACGGCGATCCGGTCGGCGGTGAGGGGAGCGGCCGCGGGGGAGCGCTCCGAGGCCGCCGCGCCGCCCCGGTCCAGCAGCCGGCGGACCACCGTGGCCACCGCCCGCACCGCCTCCGGATCGGTGCGCGGGGTGTGCCGCGCGGGCAGTTCGAGCAGGCCCCAGCCCGACAGCGCGGCCTCGTCGATCACCCGGTCCGGGCCCGAGCCGTCCGACGGGACGGCGAAGGAGAGCCGTCGGTCGTCGTGGTCCGTGCCGCTGCGGAACGGGGTGAACGGGTAGAAGGCGTCCGAGACCAGGGGCGCCGCGGAGGCCGGCAGCCGCCAGGACACCGGCAGCCGGTGCTGCGGCAGCTCGGGGTTGTGGGCCAGCAGGGTCGTCACCGCGGAGGCCGAGGGGTCGTACGACAGTCCCGCCCACTGCTCGCTGCCCACGAGCGCGAACGGGTCCAGCTGCCCCGGGTCGCCCACGAACAGCGCCCGCTCGAACAGTCCGGCCACGGCGAGCAGCGCGTCCGAGCGCATCTGGTAGGCCTCGTCGACGATCGCGTGCCGCCACGGTTCGTCGACCTTGACGTGGGCCCACTTGGCCGCGGTGGAGACGACCACCGGCAGCCCGGCCAGGTCCGCCGCCTTCGCCGACTTGCGGACCTGCGGCTGGGCGTCCAGCGCCTTGTCGTACGGGTCGGCGTCGCTGCTGTGCAGTCGGCCGACCGGCAGCTCGGGGCTCTTCTCGGCGAGGCGCAGGACCAGGTCGTCGACCTGGGCGTTGGTCTGCGCGACGACCATCAGGGGCCGACCGGCCTCGGCGAGCTCCAGCGCGGCACGGACGACGAGCGTGGACTTGCCGGCGCCCGGCGGGGAGTCGACCACGACCCCGCGATGGGTGCCCCGCACGGTGTCGCGCAGGATCGCCTCGGTGGCCCGCGCGGCCAGGGCACCGGGGTCGAAGGCGGCCTCGGTGATCACAGGACGTCCTCCTCGGTGACGGGATCGGCGGCCTCCGGCAAGGCGGCCGCCTCACCGGGGGGCCCGCCGTGCGTCCACGGCGTGTGCTCAGGGTCGGGCAGCTTCGCGCCGCCGCGCTGGTCGTGCTCGAACAGGGTGAAGCAGATCAGGTCGCCCTTCTCCGGCACGGATCCGGCCTCGGGCTCCTTGCCGCGGCCCATCCGGTCCAGGATCCGCAGCACGAGCAGCCCCTCGTCCTCGTACCCGACGAACTCGGCCGTCTGCGGCTTCCCGGCCAGCGAGCGGTGGACCTTGACCCGTTCGCCCAGGTGCGGGCGGTCGTCGGTGCAGACGGTGACCAGCGGCCGCGGGCTGGGCCGCTTGCCCTCGCTGTACGCCATGACGACATCCGCGACCTGGCCCGCGAACGCCTCCCCGGACAGCCGCCGGCCCGCCATCACCAGCGGGTCGTCCAGTGCCTCCTGGGCCTCCAGACGGGCCTGTTCGCGCTCGCGGGCGGCGAGCTTGCCGGCCGCGGTGACCGCGTCGTCGCGGCGCGGCTGCGGGGGCTCGCCGGCCAGCACCCGGTCGCGATGGGCGGTGAACGACCAGCGGTCGCGCGTCCACCGCTCCTCGACGTGCGCCCCGTCCGGCAGCGCGCGCAGCAGGTCCAGTCCGTCCCACACCTTGTCCCAGGTGGGCCGGGTGGCGGCGGCGACCAGGGCGCGGATCGCCTGCTCGGCGGCGGTCACCTCACCGAGCCGGTCGTCCGCCTCCAGCCCGTCCTCGGCGGTGGCGAGGGCGGTGCGCGCGCGGTCGTAGCGCTCGATCGCGGGCGCGAGCAGCTTGTTGTCGAACGCCGGGTCGGTCGCCGGGCCCGCCGGCGGGCACAGCAACTGCCCGTCCGCGTCACGGCCCAGCTCGGCGCGCAGCGCGGCCTCCGCGCCCCGGACGCCCTCCGGCGGGTCGATCCAGGCCAGCAGCGCGCCCAGGTGCTGGTCCTCCAGACTGGACTGGCCGGTCGCCCAGTGCCGGCCCAGCACCTCCGTCAGGGCCAGCAGCAGCGCGGAGCCGGGCACCCGGGAGCGCTCCCCGAAGTGGGTCAGCCAGCGCCCCAGCAGCGGCACCCGCGGCGGCGCCGGATGCGGGGTCTCCGGATCCTGTTCGGCGGTGCGGCGAAAGCGCATGGAGCGCCCCAGCAGCCGTACGAGGTCCAGGCCGGCCCGGCTCGGCACGATCAGCTGGGGCGCGTCCGCGCACAGTTCGACCTCGACCTTGACCCGTCTGCCGGTCTCCGGGTCGGTCTCGTTGCGCTCGGTGACCTCGACCTCGGCCGCGTACCCGTCGACGTAGGGAAGGACCACGTCGGCCAGCTCGGCCAGGAACGCGAACCGCAGGTCGCGGTCGCGCGGCTGCGGCACGACGAGCAGGGCCGGCGCGTCCCGGTCGGTGCCGACCAGCGCGCCGAGCGGGGCACCGGCCTCGCCCGCGGTGACGAGCGGCACGAGGACCAGCGGCCGCTCGGACAGATGACGGTGCCGCACGGTCGCGGCGGGCTGGGCACGTCCGGTGGCGACGGCCTCCAGCCGGGCGAGAGTGGAGATCAGCGACAAGGAGCCGCCTCCTGACCGAATGCCTGGACGAACGTCTGGCCGAATCCCGGCCCGAAGGCCGCACCGAGGGCCTCGGTACGCAGATGGTGGGCCCGGCGCAGCGCAGCCACCGCCGGGTCGGCCGGGTCGCCGGCCTCGCCGCGGGCCGCCGCGAGGACGTCCTCGACCGTCGCCAGACCACCCAGGTCGGCTCGCACCGAGCGGCCCAGCGAGGTCACCGCGCCGTCCGCGCGCGAGCGGTCACGGCAGTGGAAGGCCAGTTCGCAGGCGGCCAGGCACTCGGGGGCGTACACCGCGGGAACCGACTCGACGGCGGCCGTGAGCTCCTCGGCGGGCAGCTCGGGGGAGAAGCAGGTGCCCTCGGGGACGGCGTCGGCGATGTCCTGGAGACGGGTGAGCCGGGCGAGCTGCCGACTGGTGACCGCGCGCTGTTTGCGCACGTCGACGGCCGAGGCGGTGGGCAGGTTGGAGAAGTCCTTGGGACACACCAGCAGGATCCGGTCGCGCACCCGTGGGACCGTCTCCAGCCGGGCGGCCACCGCCTCCAGCGCCAGCACGTACACCGCGGCCTGCCGCGCCGCCGCGCCGACCTTCGCCGGGTCCGCCGAGCCGTCCAGCATCGGGAAGGACTTGATCTCCACGACCGTCCAACTGCCGTCCGGGTGCACCACCACCGCGTCCGGCTCGAGGAAGGCCGGGGAGCCCGCCACCTCGAGCGCGAGCATCGGATGGTCGAGCAGCGTCCAGACGCCGGGCGTCCCGGTGGCCTCGCGCAGCGCCAGCGCCGTCCGCGCGGTGCGGCCCTCGGGGCCGACGGCGGCCAGGTCGGGGGCGTTGACCCGGCCCGGCTCCGGCGGTGGGGTGGTCCGGTCCAGTCGCTCGTGCACCAGCCGCAGCAGTTCCGCGCCGCCGTCCGCCTTGACGCGGGCCTCGAACGCGTTGCCGCGGGTGAAGGCGAACTGCGACTGGCCGAAGACCGACGGCGAACCGAGCGCGCCCGCCAGCGCCGTCTTGTCCACACCGGCGCCGTCGAGGAGCGCGCGCCGTCTGCATCCGGGATTGGCGGCGAGCGCAGCGAGGGCGCGCGCGTCCAGCGCCTTCGCCGCTACGTCCGGTCCGCGCAGCTCAGCGAGCCGCTGCCGGAGTGCCCTCGCCGGCGTCCGTGGGGGAGGCACCGGGCTCGGCTCCGGACCCGAGCCGCGCGTCTCGCTGCCGTGGAAATCGCTCACCCGGGGAAGTCTGGCATCCGGCACTGACAATCGGGGTGCCCGCGTCGGCGGAGACCGCCGGGGCGGCCGGGACCCGCGTCCCCCAGAGGGTCGCCAGGGCCGTCCGGATCCGGTCCGCGATCCGCGTCACCAGCGGCGTCAGCAGCAGTCCGACGCCCATCACGGCCGCGCCCGCGACCGCGTCGAGGAAGTAGTGGTTGGCGGTGCCCATCACCACGATGGTGGTGAACAGCGGGTAGACGATCCCGGCCGCCTTCGCCGTACGGGTGCCGCCGTGGCGCCAGAGCATGACCCCGCACCACAGCGCCCAGCCCACGTGCAGGCTCGGCATCGCGGCGTACTGGTTGGTCATGCCGCCCATACCGCGCGGCGCGCTCGCCTCGCCGCCCCACCAGCCGTACGAGCTGTACTGGGCCATCGTGTCCACGAAGCCGTACTCCGGCGACAGCAGCCGGGGCGGGCAGGTGGGCAGCAGGGTGAACCCGATCAGACCTATGAAGGTCGAGGTCATCAGCCAGGTGCGGGCCGACCGGTAGAGCGCGGTGCGGGAGCGGAACAGCCAGACCAGGAGCGCCGGCGTGACCAGGTAGTGCAGCGACGCGTACCAGAAGTCGGCCGGTACGCCGATCCACGCCTCACGCGTGAACAGCCGGTTGAGCGGGTGCTCGGCGTTCATGCGCAGGAACTTCTCGACGCGCAGGATCGCCGTGCCGTGGTCGACGGCGCCGGATATGTCGCCCCTGGCCAGGAGCCGGCCCGCGGAGTAACAGGCGTACACCAGCAGGATCAGCGGCAGCTCGGTCCACCAGCGCAGCCGGGTCCGAGGGGCCGCCTCGATGCGAGGTGCCTCCGTCTGCGGCATCCGATTCGCCCTTCCCCTCCGTCGTCCCTGATGCGCCCGGTGGCGCGGCCGTGACACTTTACGGCGTGCACACGCGACTGGTCCCGGGCCCCCGGGTCTCAAAGACGCAGCGCTCGCCTCCCGGGTTGCCCCCGCCGGTGGTGAGCGATGATGGAGGAGATCGGAACGAAGACTTCCCGGAAGGCTCCTCATGGCACCGCGCATCCTGCTGGCCCGGCACGGACAGACGCAGTGGTCGCTGTCCGGCAAGCACACAGGCAGGACCGACATCCCCCTCCTCGACGAGGGCCGGCGCGGTGCCGAACTGCTGGGCGAGCGGCTGCGCGGGGCGCCGTTCGACGGACTGCCCGGTGTCGAGGTGCGCACCAGTCCCCTCGTACGCGCGCGTGAGACCTGCGAACTCGCCGGCTTCGGCGACCGCGCGCGTACCTGGGACACGCTCATGGAGTGGGACTACGGCGCCTACGAGGGCATGACCCCGGCCGAGATCCAGGCCGTGCGGCCGGGCTGGCTGATCTGGCGCGACGGTGTGCCGCGGGGCGAGAGCCTGGCGCAGGTGACCGAGCGGGCGGACGAGGTGGTCTCCTGGGCGCGGGAGGAGGACCGGGACGTGCTGGTCTTCGCCCACGGACACATCCTGCGGTCGATCGGCGCCCGCTGGCTCGGGCTGCCGATCGCGTTCGCGGCGCGGATCCGGCTGAACCCGACGTCGCTGTCCGCGCTCGGCTGGGCGTACGGGGAACCCGCGATCGAGAGCTGGAACGACCTGGGGCACCTGGCGGCCGCCTGACCGGTCCGCGGGGCGCTCACCACGTGCGCGGCGCTCACAACACCGCACTCCACTGCTCCGAGCGCGTCATGGGGCGCTCACCACGTGCGCGGCGCTCACGGTGTGCGGGGGCGGCCGGCGTGGCGCTCCAGGAAGGCCGAGACCCCCGAGGCCCGCCGGTGCGGCAGCAGCACCCGCGCGGTTCCCGCCAGCATCGTCTGGATGCGCGAGGACTGGACCTCGTCCAGCAGGTCGAGCACCCGCATCCCGGCCGTGGCCGCCTCGTCGGGGCGGCCGCCGCGGGCGAGGTCGTCGGCGAGCTCGGCCGTGTACAGGGCGATGTTCCGGGTGAAGTGCGGGTCCTGGAGCCGGGCCGCCCGCCGGGCGTGCCGTGCCGCCCGCTCCCAGTCGCCCAGCGTGGACCAGCACTGGGCCTCGAGGCCCTCCAGCTCCGCCTCCCCGTAGAAACTCATCCATTCGGGGTCGGCGTCGCAGGAACCCCGCTCGTAGAGGGCCTGGGCCCGGACCAGGGCCTGCTCGCAGCCGGCACGGTCGGCCAGGCCCGCCCAGCCGCCCGCCTCGCGCAGCGCGAGCAGCGACATCAGCCGGGCCGAGCCCAGCGGGCGGGCCACCCGCTGCGCGGCCTGCGCGGCCCGCACCGCCTCCCGGGGGCGGCCCGAGTCGCGGGCGAGGAAGGCCGTGTTGCAGAAGGCGTGTGCCTCCAGCGCCGGATCGTCGGTCACCCGGGCGGTGGCGAGCGCCTCGGCGTAGTGCGAGCGGGCGTCGTCGTATCTGCCCGAGTCGTGGGCCAGCCAGCCCACGGAGATGGCCAGTTCACCGGCGCCCGAGTGGAGCCGGTCGACGGTCGCCTGCCGGGTCGCGCCGGCGTCCAGCAGCGCGTACGCGGTGCGCAGCGGGGCAGCCGCGCGCCGGTAGAGGCCGTCGGCGCCGTGCCGGTCGTCGAGCAGCCGGATGCGGCGGACGGCCTCTTCCAGGGCGCTCGCCTCGCGGACTCCGGGACGCCGGGGCGGGCGCTCCGCCGCCACTGCGTCGTGCGGGAGCCCCAGGGGAGCCAGTGAGGCGGCCGCCATGGTGGCGCCCCCGCGGGTCATGAATGCGCGACGCAGCACGTCGCTCTCCTCGTGGTTGTGGTGCATTTCGTACGGGTCCTGCGGGTCCTGCGTTTCATACGGCTCGTACGCCTCGTGCGTCTCACCGGTGGTGTGCGCCGGGCTCATCGGGTGAGCAGGGGGCGCCTCCCCGTCCGCACGCGCCGACCGGCCGCGGACGGCCGAACGGGGCGCGAAGCCGAGGTCGGTGAGCGTGCGGCCGGGGAACATGTGCAGGAACACCCGTTCGTACGCGTAGTTGGGGCAGCGGATCTCGCCCGCCTCCACCCGGCCGATGTAGCGGGCGTCACAGCTGACCTGCTCGCCGATCTCGCGGGCGGCCCGCCGCACCAGTGCGGCGAACTCGCCCGGTGAACGGTGTCCGCGTATCCGCCGGAAGGCGAGATTGGGCCGCGTGGGCCGGTTGGGCTGGGACGAGGTCACCATTGACGACGTCATGGCCGGGTCCTCTCGTGCGAACCGTCGAACCATGCCGGATTCGGGATGAGTTGTCCGTGTGCCACCCTGTTTCCGGCGGGCAAGAAGGTACCTGTTGTGGTCGGCCCGCCACGCAGTGTTTGGCTACAAACCGGATATCTCATCCCCGATCCGCCATGAACTGCCATCCTTTGCGGCTGAATTCCGCCGTAGCCCTTGACGCCGTGACGCGTTGAACCGCCCGAACTGCAAGAAGGTTCTGTGGTGGAGGCCGGGATGGGGACGAGCCAAAGCGTCGGTCCTTGTACGACGGTGACGCCGATCGGGTCGGCGGCCGCGGTGACGGCGGAGCGCTTCCCGCTCCCGGAGTGCGGCGGACCGCCCGACGAGGTCGACGGGTGCGACCTCGTCACGGTGCCGGCCCGCCAGGGGCTGGAGGCGGTCGACATCCTGCGCCGGGCGGACGTGGACGCGGTGGGGCCCGTACTGCACGACGACGGGTGCGACACGCTCGGTTTCCTCGTGCCGCCCGGCACCGCGGCCGCGTGGGACGTCCCCGGCAGCGTCTGCACGCACACCGACGGGCGGGGGCTGCGGCCCGACCCCGTGCCGCCGGTCGAGGGCTCGGACTGGCTGCTGCCGCCGGGCGAGGCGGACCTCGCGACCGATCCGGCGGTGCTGCGGCGGGCCCTGGGCGAGGCGGCCCGGCTCATCGAGGCGGCCGACAGCCGCCGCTGAGCGGGTACGGCCGCCGCCGGGCGCGGGCGCCGTCGGGCGGGCGCGGTGCCGGGCGGCACGAGCAAGCCGAGCAGGTACGGACGCCGTCGAGCGGGCATCGCCGTCGGCCGGCGGGCACGGCCATTGAGCGCGGCAGCCCTCGCCGAGCGGGCTGCCGGGCGCCGTCGAGCGGGCCGCCGGCCGCCGCGGGACGGGCCGTCGGGTGCCGTCGGGCGGGCCGCCGGCCGTCGCCGGGCGGCACGGGGGCCGGGCGCTTGCGAGAATGGCCCCATGGGAAAGTCCAGGAACCCCCGGCGGCCGGACGCCGGTGACGCCGTCGTCGAGCCCGTCGACGGCGGTCTCGCCGAGCTGATACGCGACCGGGACCGGGCACGGGCCTGGACCCTGCTCATCGACGGCGCCCCGCAGTCGCACGTCGACCTGGACGACCCCGGGTACCTCTCCTTCGAGTACCAGCGCCGCCTCGGCCACGTCATCGACCTGGCCGCCCCGCCCGCCCGGCCCGTGCACGCCGTGCACCTCGGCGGCGGCGCACTCACGCTCGCCCGGTATGTCGCCGCCACCCGCCCCCGCTCCACCCAGCAGGTCGTCGAGCGGGACGCGGCCCTCGTGCAACTGGTGCGCCGCGAGCTTCCGTTGGCGGCCAACACACGGATACGGGTGCGCTCGGCGGACGCCCGGGAAGGGCTCGCCAAGGTGCCGGACGGCTGGGCCGACCTCGTCATCGCCGATGTGTTCAGCGGCGCCCGCACCCCCGCCCACCTGACCTCGACCGAGTTCCTCGACGAGGTGCGCAGGGCGCTGAGACCCGGCGGGCTCTACGCCGCCAACCTGGCCGACGGGCCACCGCTGGCGCATCTGCGCGGCCAGATCGCCACGGCCGCCGCCCGCTTCGGCGAACTCGCCCTGGTCGCCGATCCGACGGTGCTGCGCGGCAAGCGGTTCGGCAACGCGGTGCTGGTCGCCTCCGACCTCCCGCTGCCCGTCGCCGAACTGACCCGGCGGGCGGCCTCGGATCCCCACCCGGGCCGGGTCGAACACGGCCGCGCGCTCACCGACTTCGCCGGCGGCGCCCCGGCGGTGACGGACGCTGCGGCGGTCGCGTCCCCCGCCCCGCCGCCGTCGGTCTTCCGCTAGTGTTCCGAGTCGGGAATTCCATTCAGATGTGTAGGCTTGCCCTATGGCACGGATGGGGCGGCCGAAGGCCGAGTTGACGCTGTCGGACGAGGAACGGGCCGCGCTCGAGGGGTGGGTGCGGCGTCG
>NZ_JBVJMD010000114.1:0-9377 GCF_055584385.1 Streptomyces sp. NPDC104096 | reverse complement strand
GACAGCAGCAGACTCACGGCCCCCACCTATTGCCGCCCCGGAAACGGAGCACATTCCTCCGTATGAGGTGGCGCACGTTCACTTGTACGCCGACAGGTGGTCGCGGCGATCGATTCGAGGATGACTTCGTGGCTGGTCAGGGGCGGCCGCGCCAGTTCATCGTGATGTGGGAGAAGAGCCGGTGCTCGATCTTGTTCCACTTCGACGTGCCTGGCGGCAGGTGACAGACCGTGATGGTCAGGCCGGTTTCGGCGGCCAGGCGGGCGAGGTGGAGTTTCCAGGCCCGGGTGCGGTAACCGTTGGATCCGCCCGCATCCGCGGTGATCAGCAGCCGGGAAGCCTGCGGGTAGGCGGCGCGGCCCTGGTCGTGCCATCAGCGGCGGATCGACTCCACGGCGAACGCGGCGGTGTCGTGGTCGGTGCCGACGTTCACCCAGCCGGTGTTGGCCGCCAGGTCGTAGATTCCGTAGGGAATGGCCTTGCCCAGCTGCGGGTCGGCGAAGTCATGGACACGCACCAACACCGGATCGCCCGTCGGCCGCCAGGAACGGCCTGCATTGTGGAAGTCTCCGACCAGTTCTTTCTTCTTGGTGTCCACGCTGATCACCGGCTGGCCGGCATCCCGGTGGTCGCGTGCCTGTTCGTTGAGATACCGGAACTGGGCATCCCGGTCGGCATGCTGACTGCCCTCGAGCGTCTTGGCGTTGGCCTGCAGGCGAAATCCCTCCTGCCGCAGCAGGCCGGCGACGGTGTCCGCACCGACCCGGTGCCCCTGCCGGGTCAGCTCGGCAGCCAGCGTGCGGGTCGACTTCGTCGTCCACCGCAACGGCGGCATCGGATCCCCGCGTTCGTCCGGCTCGACCAGGCCCAGCAGTGCAGTCCTCAGTCCAGGGTCGAGGTCCGCGACGCGTTTGCGTCCGCCGCCGGGCTGTCGCACCCGCCCCGGCAGACACTCGCCCACCTCCAGGTCGGACATCCCCTTACGGACCGTCGTCTCGCTCACCCCGGCCGCCCTGGCCACGGCCCGGACACCGCCGTGCCCCAGCCCGCAGGCCTCCGCGGCCATCAGCAGCCGCCGCTGCCGTTCGTCCAGATGCGGGAACAACACCGCGAACTTCACGGCAAGTTGCTCACGAGTCTCGTCCGGGATGCGCATACGACACCAACGAGCCCCAGCCCCAAAAGCAACACCTTGATGATCGGCAGACCCTTAGGGAAGTCGCCCCACAACTCGCCATGCGAACCGCCAATCTCACCCGTTTGCCCACTGCTGCGGGGCGGTGGGCAGGGTCGTGACGCCCAGCGCGGCGTCCTAAGGTCGCGCATGCCTTCACCGGCACCGACCTGGCCGCGCTGGCAGAAACCGCCGGTCGCGATTTCCGGCTGTGGTCGAGTTCCGCTTTGGTCCGGTGCCCGTCCGGTGACCAGGCGGGTGCGGGTAGGAAATTGTGTCGGCACCTCCATCGAGATGACAACCGGGGGCGGACGGCTCGCGCGTCTGGCTGCAGTCAGCGGCGGTCGTCGCCGAGCTGGTGGATCCGCTCGCGGGCCATCCGGTCACCGACCTAAGGGGTCTCGCCGCACCCCGACCGGACCTGCGTCTACACGAATCCTTCACATGCTGCATGATGTCCTCACGCGCAACATCCCAGGGGGGATCATGACCGCACAGCTCACCGACCAGCAGCAACAGCGCCGACGCAGCCTGAACAAGAAGATTCTGGGCGGCGCCTTCGGGCTGGTCGTCATCATCGCTATTGCTTCCGCGGGGGGCGCCGAGGACTCCGGTGACAGCAAGCCCAAGGCTGCTGCGAGCGCCAAGCCCGACAAGCCCACGTCGTCCGCGACGCCTAGCAAGGTCAGCCAGGCGGACCTCGACAAGGCGCTCGAGGCCGCTGGTCTCCCGGCCGAGCCCAAGGCCGCGCAACGTCAGGCCTTCCTCAACGGTCTGAACGCCATCGACGTCGACATCGTCCACGGCAAGGATGACAAGGCGGTAAGTCGCGGCCGCGATACGTGCAGCATCCTCAAGAGATTCCCCGGTGACGAAGCCAAGCAGATCGATCAGACCAATAAGCGGTGGAGCAGCCCCACCCACCCGGAGGGGCACGGCCTCGCCAAGGCCGCAAAGATCCTTAACGTGGCGCACAAGAACATCTGCCCCGACTTCTGATCAACCCGCTTGTAGGTCCGGTCGTGCGCAGCGTGGCCGGACCCAGCGCCTGCAGGGACGCGAGCATGGCAGGACTCAGTGCGCCCACCCGCTACGCCTACCGAGAATCCCTGCCCGCGGGCTTGCCGCGCCTGACGCGTGCGTCGTGCTCCGGCTGTGCGTCGGCCGGCGCACGCAGAACGCGTGGCGGCGAACCCATGACGTGGGTAGCCGCTGAACGGGAAGATGAGCCATGGAGACTGTCGTCAAGGCCATCGTCGCATTCAAGGTCGTTGGCCTTGCGCTGTTCGTCGTCCTATTGCTCAGCAGCTTCGCCTACATGTTCATCTCCGGAACGGACGTTCCCAAACTGGCCCACGATTCAACGGCAGTTTGCAAGGACGGAACGGTCCTTCAGCCGCCGTGGAACGTTTGCGGTGAGGCGCACGGATTTCTAGATCACTGGACGATGGGCCCGGCCAGTACAGAGAGGTCGGTCGTTCCGGTAGAGACAGCCACGGTGGTTGCGCCGGACACTGATGAGGACGACTGGCTTACGGCGTACCCCGGCGGGTGCGGGGCTGGCACTCCGCTTGCGTCTCCTTGGGACCTCTGCGATTCAGCTGGTTGACACTGCCGTTTGCCCTTCACCTCCCTCGATGTACCTCGCAGGTGCTACGGAATCGCGAAAGACCGGACACGCGCAGCAGTAGCCCGCCAAGCTGTTCGCCATGCCTGCACACTCGGACGCATCCTCGAACAGTGCTGTGACCTACGCGCCTCGGCCGCAGATGTTCCGCGCTCCATGGCAACGCTGGGCATGGGCAGTCGTGCCCTTGGCCACGATCTCCCTCTTTGCCTTCGTGCCTTTCGTCGTTGCCTGGCGCCGCCGAGTTGTCCCCCTGTGGGTGGCCAGCTTGTACTTCGTCGGTAGCGCCACCTGGTGGACGATGGCCACCCTGCGGGTCGACTACGACGCGACACACACCTGAGCACTCCGGGCATTCATCGCCGTCGCGACCATCCACACCCTGCTGCTCGACCCGATCAAGCGGCAGGCCAAGTAGTGGACGTCCGTGCCATCGAGGCTTCAGAGGGTGGCATGCGAGTTTTTGCCTTGTATCTGACTCTGCTATGGGATTGGCGTGCAGATCAGGGCTGTTAACGAGTGCCGGTTGCATGGCGAGGACGAACAAATCGACTGGGATTCGGCCTGGCGGGCGTGTTGCAGGGGCCCGGTGCCCTGGCATGGGACCGAACAAGAGGGCCATCCCGGCCCGGGCTCGGCGGCATACTGCGGTCATGAGGAGAGAGGATTCGACACGGCTGGCGAGAGCCCTCATCAAGTTCCGTGAGGCCGAAGGCATCTCGGAGCGTGAACTTGCGCGCCGCACCTGGCTGAGTGAGGCGACCATCAGGACCTTCGAACGTGGCCGTGGGGACCCGCCCACCCTGACCGTTGCCCGAAGCTTCGAGGAACTCCTCGGCTGGGCTCCGGGCAGCATCAAGACCGCGCCATCCGAGGCGATGGGCCGTGAGGCATCGGCCGACTCCATGGATCTCGAGTAGGCGTGCTGGTCAGGGCTGAATTCCGGGCGATTGCGGTCGTGGCCTGGTGAACGGTCCTGGCTCGGTTTCGGCCAGGATTCCGCGGTCGGTCAGCTGCTTGAGCTTGAGGCGGACGTTGTTGATGTTGTTGGGCTCGATCTCCAGGTCCATCGCCTCGCACGCAGCGGATGGTCGGCCGCGGTGAACACCGCCATGATCTGCTGGTAGGCCGGATGGCCCGGCAGTTTTAGTGCCGGCGGCGCGGGCGGCCTGGGGTCGGGCAGCGCCAGCAGCGTCTTGCGGGTGATCCGGACTTCTTCGGCGGCCCGGCCGAGTTCGTCGAGTCGGGCGGTCAGCTGCGTGATCTGTTCCCGCGTAGTCTCGGCTTGCGCGGCGATCTAGCGTTCCCGCTCCTCCAGCCGTGCCAGCACCGCGCCGAGCGTCAGCTTCCCACCGGTCATGCGGTGCGCCAGGCGGGTACGGTAGCCGCGGTCAGCTGTCGCAGTATCACCGCGGTCATCGCCCGGTACACCCGCGACTCTGAACTGCGTGGCAGGTGCTCGTAGTCGCGCACCAGCCTGCTGTGCAGCATCAAGATCCCATAGGCGCGTTCCGCGACCCACCGCTTGGCTTGGGAACGAACCCGGTCTGCGTGGGATTGCGCTCGACGATCTCCACCTCGATGCCCACCTCTTCCTCGTACGCGACGACGGCGTTCTTGAAGCCCTGGTCGATCAGGGCCTTCTGCACGGTGTCGGTGTCGGCGGCGACCTTGTCCAGCAGCGCGATACCGATGGCGTTCTCGTGCGCAGACGCTGCCGCCACGACTACGGCGATCACCAACCCCAGAACGTCAACGGCCAGGCCGCGCTTGCGGCCCGGTACTTTTTTGCCGCATCACGCCCCGTTGACACCGCGGGCACCCCAGCTGCCGCGTGCACGCTCCCAGGTCTACCTGGCGACCATCACTGGACTACAGAGAGGCCTCCTGCTGTTCCTCTCGGAAGACCTCATCCAGTGCGTTGTCTCCTGGCAGCACCGTTCAGGATGTTCAGGACATCCTGCATCGACGGCCTCCTCGCGGGTTCAGCTCTCAGCGACCAGCGAACGATCTCGGACACCGGAGGCGGGAAGATCGAGTCCCGGAAGGCGGGTGGCTCGGGCACGTTCGTCGCCAGGAAGCGCAGCACCTGATACTGGGTGCTGTCAACAGTGCGTTCGTCGCTGCGTGTCAGGCCGCTACCCGCCACGACAGCCATGACGGCAAACGAGTACACGTCGTTCCTGGTCGTCACCGTGCCGCCGAATCTCTCCGGAGCCATGTACCCGATGGTTCCCTCCGGTTCGTGCGCTCCCGTCTTCTGGGTGAGTCCGAAGTCTCCGATCACCCATCGCTCGCCCAGACGCAGAATGTTCGCGGGTTTGATGTCTCCGTGGACGAGTCTCTGCTCGTGCAGCTCCAACAGGCCGGCCGCTACGTCTCGCATCATGGAGACGAGTTCGGATCCCTGAAGCGGTTGCTCGTTGACCAGGTCGCGCAGTGAAAGCTCCGCGAGTGCCGTGCAGATGTAGTTCCATCCCGCGAGTTTCCCGTCGCGCTGGGTGCCTGCGCAGCGGTACGGGAGCAGGCTCGGTGAATCGAGCCGTGCCATGATGGCCGCCTCGCGCGAGAAGTACACGTACCGCTTGTCGGTCTGGGGCGGCTGTAGTTTCACAGCCACACGTCCCAGCGAACCGCCGAATGCGAACTCCTCGGCTTCCCATACCACGTTGAGGGAACCACGTCCCACCTCCCTCAGCAGGCGGTATCGCCCGTCCACGACCTCCCCCACGAGGTCCAGTGCGGGGATGTCATCCCGGCTCATCACCGTCCCGGCGCCGTCCTTGGAGGCGAGGCCGACGAACGTGTGCGGGTTCGGGGCCGCTGGTTTCACGCCTGCCGGCGCGGCGACGCGGGTCCACATCGCGTCCGCTGTGGGCCAGCAGTTCTCCAGCAGCTCCCATAGGAGGGCCATGGCATGGCGGCAGGCCGTCGGCTGCATCACGGCGTCCTGCCCCGGAGCCTTGTCGACCAGAGAGTCTGACACCCCTCGTACCACCACGGCCTTGGTTCCGGCAGGCCAGAAAGCCGCACCGCTCAGGAAGCCCAGGCCCTCCATCTCGACGGCGTGCGCGTCGTCGAAGGTCTGACGCAAGTAGTCGTACTGGGCGGAGCGATTTCCCGTGTGGATTTTCTCCCCCGCCGCGATCGGCGCGACATGCGCTTCGGGCGTCGATCCTTCGACACCGCTGTTGGGGACTTTCCGCAGCCAGGAGCGTTGGGCAGCCACTCTGAACGCCAGCTGCGTGGTGCGCGGGTCCGTCACCTCTATGGAGGGCCGACCCAGCAGGCCATGGTCCGTCTGCTTCCCGGACTCATAGCCGTAGACCTTGGTCGCGTACACGACGTCGCCTAGCCGGACATCGGACTTGAGGCTTCCGGCCGTGCCGACGAATGCGATGACTTCCGGGCGCAGCTCCTGGACGGCATGACTCGCCTGGAGCGCGGCCGCGATATTGCCCTGTCCGATACAAGTGACCCACACCTCCCACTCACCGGCCTCCACGTCCAAGTACCCGACTGTGTAAGGTGCGCCGGACGCCGAGCTCTCGTTCTCCGGCCGGGTCAAGAACTCCTGCACGGCCCGGTACTCGACGAGTGCGGCCGTCAGAATGACGACGCGCGGGACACCCAGTCCGTCTTGGGTGACCCAGAGATCGTCCTCGGCTCGTCCGACGGCAGTGCCACGGCCGTCTCGAAAAAACTCGGGGGCGCGGCCGAAGGGGAGAGCACGTTCGTCGCGGGCCAAAGAGAACCTCTCTCCCCTGGATACCTCAGGCATCGGTATGCGTCCGCGGTAGCGATCCAACCGAGACTAACGGCCGGCCATGGACATGTCCCGCCTTCGACTAGGAAAGGCGCTTGAGGCTTCATGTTCCGAGTTGGGCAACGTGCGCGGCGCCTCGTCCTACTCATGGCCCCGTCGAGATCCCCTGTGTCCCCCATCCTGAGCCCGCATCAGGACCAGGTCCGGTGTCCGCCGTTGCGGTAGTCGTCCTGGCGGGACTCGATGGTCTCGTCGCTGGCGCTGCGGGTCTTTCCGCTCAGCAGACCTCGGCCGGCGACTGGCTACTGGAGTATCAGCAAAGGAACGCCTTCTCATGCCACCGAGGCACCTGCGAAAATCCGCACATGAGTTCCATGTTGCCCCGTGAGACGACCCAACTGTGTTCCGAGCCGGATTGCGGGCAGCCTGCCGCGTTCTCCACACGCACGAAGAGCACCTGGTGCGACGCCCACATCACCCAGATACTGCGCGAGGGCGGCCTGGAACCGCTGGAGCCCTTCACGAAACCGAAAGCGTGGCGCCTGACCCGGTGCCTGGCATGCGGCTGTGAGGCGCACTATCGCCTCGAGTACACACTGGAAAAGAACGCGTATAGGGAAGCGACGTGCCGGGCTTGCTACTGGCGGAAGTGGGCGCGGGAGGCTCGGCAGGCCATGGGTGCGTACGCGGACCTGAGCCCGGTTCCGCAGGCCACGGCGCGGGACCACACCGAGGGGAATGGATACGACTACCTCTGCGCGCTGACCGCCCCGTCCCTCTCCGACGACCCGCACCATGTTCGGTGCCGGTACTGCGGTCGGTTGAGCGCCGCGCGGCTAGGGGACATCGGGTTCGGCTGCCAGTGCCAAATCAACCCTCGGCGTGAGCGGCAGACGACCAAGCCCACCGGTTCCAGGCAACGCGACCTGCTCAAGGACAGCAAGCTGCCCGTCCTTGACTGGTGGGACCACGAGCACAACGACACCGCCACCTGGCAGACCGTCACCGTCAAGGCCCGGCGGGAGGCGGCCTGGCGCTGCCCCGACTGCGGACTGCAGTTCACGAAACGAATCCTCGATATGGTCAACATGCGCGAGTGCCCAGAGTGCGAACCGAAACAACGCGCTGAGCGGGAGGCGGAGTACGCCCGCTATCAGACGACGCCGGTCGCGGACATGCCCGAGCTGCTCGCCGCCTGGGACGACGAGGCGAATCCCCGGGCCGTGATGGTCGCGGACCACGGGCCACAGCGCCAGCTACGCTGCCCACAAGGACACCGCCCTCGCCAGTCTCCGCTCACGTATCTGCGTAACGGCTGCCCATACTGCCGGGGGCAGGACACACCCGCGGAGCGTCTCGAGGCGATCGAGACCGATCCCGAGACCTTCGGACTCAATGCCGAGATCGCCGCACAGTGGCACCCGACCAAGAACGGGAAGACTCAGCTGCCGAACGTGTCGCCCGGTTCGCGCAAACTCGTGTGGTGGCGGAATCCAGACTGCGACCACGAGTGGCAGGAGACACCAGCCCGCCGGGAACAGGGCCAGCGCCTGCTCTGCCCGGAGTGCCGCACGATCCTCGACTCCCTCGCCTACCACTTCCCCGAGCTGGCAGCGGAGTGGTCGCCAGCCAATCCGCTGTCTGCCTGGCAGGTACGCCCGACCGGTCAGACCTCGTTCACACCTGCTTGGATCTGCTCCGCAAACCCGGATCACGCATGGCAGGCGGCCCTGTCCTCACGGGCGAACGGCAGCGGCTGCCCCGAGTGCCGAGAGCACGGCAAGTCCCGTATAGAGCTTGACCACTGGGCAGCCGCGGAGCGCGCCTTCGGCCGGGCATCGTCGGGCCAGTCAGTGCGGCACGAGGCATTCGCCCGGCGCGCGAACTGGCTCGTCGACATCACGGCTGAGACGGCCGGGATGCAGAAGCTCGCCATTGAGTACGACGGCTCCTACTGGCACGCGGACAAGGTCGACCTCGACATCGAGAAGTCCCGCGACCTGCTGACTGCCGGATATCTGGTGGCAAGGCTGCGCGAGCATCCACTGCCACCGCTGCCAATCGACGACCCGAACTACGCGGAGTTCCTCGTGTACTCGACGACGCCTATGCCGGACGAGACGATCGAGCGGGTGAGAGAGTGGGCGAGTAAGCGGGACGAGGGGCCGAGGGGCCAGCGCTGAGGCCTGTTGCGGTGGAGGCGACTGCCGTCTCCTCGATGAAAGTCCCAACCGGCCGTCTTCCCAGCCACTCGCTCGGGACAGGCTGTCTGTGAGCCCAGCTGTACGAGCATCGACGTGGCGCAGTGAAAGGCTAGTGACCTGAGTCAGAGGTTCATCGTTGGTTTGGTGTGAATCGTCGTGGACCGAAGATCCCGCCGTTGTCGGTGACGGATGCCCAGCGTGCTGTGCTCGAGGGATGGGTGCATCGGCGCTCGACGGCTCAGGCTCTGGCCGTGCGATCCCGGATCGTGCTGGAGTGCGCCGAGGGGCACTCCAGCATGGAGGTGTCACGGCGGCTGAAGGTCGCTCCGGACACGGTCCGCACCTGGCGAAGGCGGTTCCTCGACCGCGGTCTGGACGGCTTGTCCGACGAGCCCAGGCCGGGTGTTCCCAGGAAAATCACCGACGCCGATGTGGAACGGGTCATCGTCAAAACGCTGGAGGAGAAGCCGGCGAACGCCACGCACTGGTCGACCCGCTCGATGGCGGCGGCGACCGGGATGTCCCAGTCGGCCGTCTCCAGGATCTGGCGTGCCTTCGCTCTGGCCCCGCACCGCTCGCAGACGTTCAAGCTGTCCACGGACCCTT
>NZ_JBVJMD010000113.1:0-9688 GCF_055584385.1 Streptomyces sp. NPDC104096 | reverse complement strand
AACTCTCCGAGCCCCTCCCCCACAACCACCGCACGACGCTCCAGCACCGCACGCGACGTCGCCAGCGAGAACCCCACGTCCCCCGGCCGAACCCCAACGCCCTCGGCGTCCTCGGCGTCCAGGAAGGACAGCAGGCGGCCCGCCTGCTCCCGCAACGCCGCATCGCTCTTCGCCGACAGCACCCACGGCACGACCGCACCCGAGGCCGGAGCCGGAGCCGGAGCCGGAGCCGGGGGATCCTCCGCCATGCCGGGCGCCTGCTCGACGATCACGTGCGCATTGGTTCCGCTCACACCGAAGGAGGACACCGCAGCTCGGCGTGGTCCGTCGCCCGCAGACCAGTCAACCGCTTCGGTCAGCAGCCGTACATCACCGGCCGACCAGTCCACGTGCGGCGTCGGCTCATCGACGTGCAACGTGCGCGGCAGCACACCGTGCCGCATCGCCATCACCATCTTGATCACACCACCGACACCCGCGGCGGCCTGGGCGTGGCCGATGTTGGACTTCAGCGAGCCCAGCCACAACGGCCTTTCCTCCAGCCGCTCCTGACCGTACGTGGCGATCAGCGCCTGCGCCTCGATCGGATCACCCAGCCTCGTACCCGTACCGTGCGCCTCCACCACGTCGACCTGACCCGAGGACAGGCCCGCGTTCGCCAGCGCCTGCCGGATCACCCGCTGCTGCGCCGGACCGTTCGGCGCCGTCAGACCGTTCGACGCACCGTCCTGGTTGACGGCGCTGCCGCGGATGACGGCGAGCACCCGGTGCCCGTTGCGACGGGCGTCGGACAGCCGCTCCACCAGCAACATGCCCGCACCCTCGGCCCAGCCCGTACCGTCCGCACCGGCGCCGAACGCCTTGCACCGACCGTCCGCCGACAGCCCCCGCTGACGGCTGAACTCCACGAACACGGACGGGCCGGCCATCACCGTGACTCCCCCGACGAGGGCCATCGAGCACTCCCCGCTCCGCAGCGCCTGCGCGGCGAGGTGGAGGGCCACCAGCGACGACGAGCACGCCGTGTCGACCGTGACCGCCGGGCCCTCCAGGCCGAACGTGTACGAGACACGCCCCGAAGCGACGCTGCCCGCACTGCCGTTGACGAGGTAGCCCTCCAGCCCTGCCGGCGAGGTGTGCACGCGCCCGCCGTAGTCGTGGTACATCACACCGGCGAAGACACCGGTCCTGCTGCCCCGCACCGTCACCGGGTCGATCCCGGCCCGCTCGAAGGCCTCCCACGACGTCTCCAGCAGCAACCGCTGCTGCGGGTCCATCGCCAGCGCCTCACGCGGCGAGATCCCGAAGAACTCGGCGTCGAAGTCCGCCGCGTCATGGAGGAAGCCGCCCTGGCGGGTGTAGCTGGTGCCCCACTGTTCGGGGTCCGGGTCGTAGAGCTTCGCCACGTCCCAGCCGCGGTCCTCGGGGAAGCCCGACACGGCGTCACGGCCGGAGTGCACCAGCTGCCACAGGTCTTCGGGCGACCGCACGCCGCCGGGGTAGCGGCAGGCCATGCCCACGATCGCGATGGGCTCGTCCGCCGCTCCGGTGGCCGGGGAGAGGGCCGCCGACACGGCTGCCGCCGCTTCGCCGGAGCCTGCGGCTTCGGCGGTGAGGAAGCGGGCGAGGGCAAGCGGGCTCGGGTGGTCGAAGATCAGGGTGGCCGGCAGACGCATGCCGACGGCCGAGTTGAGCTTGTTGCGCAGTTCGACGGCGGTGAGCGAGTCGAACCCGATGTCCTTGAACGAGTCGTCCGCGCCGACCGACCGCGTACCGACGTGCCCGAGCACGGCGGCGACCTCGGTGCGCACCAGGTCCAGCACCACCTGCTCACGCCCGGCCTCCGGCAGCCCGGCCAGCCGCTGCCCCAGCGATCCCTTCGGCGTGGTCCGCGCCGCGCGCCGCACCGGCGCGACCCTCACCAGTTCGCGCAGGACCGGCGGCACGGGCTGCCCCTGTCCGCCGCGGAAGGCGGACGTGTCGAGCCGGATCGGGGCGACCGCGGCCCGACGGGTGGCCAGTGCCGCGTCGAACATCCGCAGGCCGTCCGCCGACGGGATCGCGGCGAGGCCCATGCGCTTGATGCGCGTGAGATCGACGTGGTCGAGGCCGCCGGTCATGGCGCTCTCGCTGTCCTGCGCCCACAGGCCCCAGGCCAGCGACGTGGCCCTCAGGCCCGCGGCACGGCGGTGCTCGGCGAGGGCGTCGAGGAAGGTGTTGGCAGCGGCGTAGTTCCCCTGGCCCGGCGTGCCGAGGGTGCCCGCCACCGAGGAGAAGAGCACGAACGCGGACAGGTCGCCGGACAGCTCGCACGCCAGGTCGTGCAGGTTCAGCGCCGCGTCCACCTTCGGGCGGAACACGGCGTCCAGCCGCTCGGGGGTCAGCGAGCCGATGATTCCGTCGTCCAGGACGCCGGCGGTGTGGATGATCGCGGACAGGTTCTGCCCGGGCCCGGTCAGGAGTGCACGGACGGCATCACGGTCGGCCACATCACACGCGGCCCAGGTGACCTCGGCGCCCTGCGCGGTCAGCTCGGCGGCGAGCTCGGCCGCGCCGGGTGCGTCCCCACCGCGGCGGCTGACCAGCAGCAGGCTGTGCACACCGTGCTCGGCGACCAGGTGCCGGGCCAACAGCCCGCCCAGCCCGCCAGACGCGCCGGTCAGCAGGACGGTGCCGGAGCCGAGGCCGGGAAGCTCCGGGTCCGCGTCCGACGCGGCGACGCGGACCAGCCTCGGCACCCGGACCTCGTCGTCCGCGTGCACCGCGGCCTGCGACTCACCGGACGCGATCAGGCCGGGCAGCACCCGGGCGAGACTGGCACCGCCGACATCGGCATCGGCATCGGCATCGCCGACGGTCTCCACCAGTATGACGCGGTCGGGGTTCTCGGTCTGCGCCGAGCGCACCAGTCCGCGGACCGCCGACTGGGCGAGGTCTCCCGTACGTATCACCAGCACCAGGCGCGCCGGGCGTTCCTCGGCCAGCCACCACTGCACCAGCTCCAGCACTGCGTGGGTGATCTCACGGACCCGTGTGGCAAGGTCCGCGCCGGCCCCGGTCGGGCAGTGCACGACCACTGCATCGGCGACGGCTCCGGCATCGGTGCCCGTCGGCGAGTCCGCGGCCCGAAGAGCGGCGAGATCCTCGTACGTCTCGATCCTCATGGCGTCCGGCGCGGGCGGCAGGCCGACCGGCATCCACTCCAGGCCGAAGAGCGCGTCGGCGCGGCCGGAACCGGCGCGCAACCGGTCGGCGGGCACCGGGCGCAGCGTCAGCGTGTCGATCTGCGCGATCGGCTCACCGGTGCCGTCGGCCAGCGTCAGCGACACCGTGGAAGTGCCGGTGCCGACGCGCGAGACCTTCACCCGCAGGCCGGAGGCTCCGGCAGCCGCCAGACGCACACCGCCCCAGGCGAACGGCAGCAGCCCGTTCCCCGTCCCGGCCTCGGGCTCGACCGCGCCCAGCCAGACGGTGTGCAGGGCGGCGTCGAACAGCGCGGGGTGCAGGCCGTACGCGTCAGCGTCCATCCGCTCCGCGCCCGGCAGTTCTACCTCGGCGAAGAAGTCGTCCCCGTTCCGCCACGCGGCGCGCAGCCCCTGGAAGACGGGTCCGTAGTCGAGCGCCATGCCGGCCAGGCGGTCGTAGAACCCGTCGACGTCGACCCGCTCCGCGCCCACGGGCGGCCACGCGGCGAGCGAGCCGGCCACGGGCCCTCCTGTGGCGACGGCCAGCGAGCCGGAGGCATGCCGGGCCCATGCCCGCCCGGAGACGTCCTCGTGGGCGTACGCGGCTCCGCCGTCGATCCGCGAGTGCACCGTCAGCGGCCTGCGGCCCGAGCCGTCGTCTGCGCCTACGCGCACCTGCAGGGCGACGCCCCCGCGCTCCGGTACGAGCAGCGGTGTCTCCAGCGTCAGCTCTTCCAGCAGGTCGCATCCCACGGCATCGGCAGCGGTGATCGCCAGCTCGACGAACGCGGTTCCCGGCAGGAGCGCGACCCCATCGACGGCGTGGTCCACCAGCCACGGGTGCGTATGCGTCGAGAGCCGCCCGGTGAGCAGGTGTCCGTCGCCGTCGGCCAGCGGCACGGCGGCGCCGAGCAGCGGGTGACCGGCCTCGCCCTGCCCCACCGCGCGCATGTCACCGACGGAGGCGGGGGCGTCGAGCCAGTAGCGCTCGCGCTGGAAGGCGTACGTGGGCAGGTCGACGCGGCGGGCGCCCGGAAAGAAGGCGTGCCAGTCCACTTCGGCCCCGCTGACGTGCAGTTGGGCGTACGCGGTGGTGAGCGCCTGGGGTTCGGGGCGGTCGGCTCGGAGTACGGGGATGGTGACGATGTCGTCCACACAGCCCTGCGCCAGGCCGCTGAGGACGCCCCCGGGGCCGATCTCCACGAACGTGGTCACGCCCAGCTCGTGCAGGGTCCGCACACCGTCGGCGAAACGGACCGCCTCACGGACGTGCCGCACCCAGTACTCCGGGGTGTACACCTCGGCCAGGCGGCCGGTGAGGTTCGAAACGACGGGAAACCGCGGCTCGTTGAAGACCAGACCGCCGACGACCTCCCCGAACTCCTCCAGCATCGGATCCATCAACGGCGAATGGAACGCGTGACTGACCTTCAGGCGAGACGTCTTACGACCCTGAGCGGCGAACACCTCGGCAATCGCCGCAACCGCGCCCTCCACACCCGAAATGACCACCGAACGAGGGCCGTTGACGGCCGCGACACCGACCTCGTCGGTCAGATACGGCAACACCTCCTCCTCGGCCGCCTGCACCGCCACCATCGCACCACCAGCGGGCAGCGCCTGCATCAACGCGGCACGCGCCGACACCAGCCTCGCCGCGTCGTCCAGCGACAGCACCCCGGCCACATGAGCGGCCGCGATCTCACCCACCGAATGCCCGGCCACGAAGTCCGGCCGCACACCCCACGACTCCAGCAGACGGAACAGCGCCACCTCCACCGCGAACAACGCCGGCTGCGCCGAACCCGTCCGGTCGAGCGCCTCCGAGTCGACATCGACCGGCGCGTCCAGGAGCGCGCACACCTCGTCGTACGCCGTGGCGAACACCGGGTACGCCGCGTACAGCTCGCGCCCCATACCGACCCGCTGCGAACCCTGACCCGAGAACAAGAACCCGACCTTGTCCGTCGGACGAGCGCGCCCGGCGACGACGTTCGCCGCCGGTTCCCCCGCGGCGAGGGCCTCAAGGCCCGCCCGCAGTTCGGCTGGGTCGGTGCCGACCACCGCCGCCCGGTGCTCCAGCGCCGACCGCGTCGTGGCCGACGAGAATCCGGCGTCGACGTGCGACACCTCATCGGTCGCGACGGCCAGCAGACGCTCCGCCTGGGCTCGTAGCGCCACTTCACTCTTCGCCGACAGCACCCAGGGCACGGGCACCGGGCGGTGTTCCCGGGCCGGCTCGGCCAAGGCCGCGGCGGGCGCCTCCTCGATGACGGTGTGCGCGTTGGTGCCGCCGATGCCGAAGGACGACACCGCGGCCCGGCGGGGCCCGGCGGTCACGGGCCATGGCACCGGCTCGGTCAGCAGCCGCACGGCGCCCGCCGACCAGTCCACGTGCGGCGTCGGCTCGTCCACGTGCAGGGTCCGCGGCAGCACGCCGTGGCGCATCGCCATGACCATCTTGATCACACCGGCGACACCCGCGGCGGCCTGCGTGTGACCGATGTTGGACTTGACCGAGCCCAGCCACAGCGGCCGGTCGTCGGAGTGTTCCCGGCCGTACGTGGCGAGGAGCGCCTGCGCCTCGATCGGGTCGCCGAGCCTGGTCCCCGTGCCATGGGCCTCGACGGCGTCCACGTCGGCCGGCGTGAGCCCGGCGGACGCCAGCGCCTGCCGGATGACCCGCTGCTGCGAAGGCCCGTTCGGCGCGGTCAGACCGTTCGACGCACCGTCCTGATTGACCGCACTGCCCCGCACGACGGCGAGCACCCGGTGGCCGTTGCGACGGGCGTCGGACAGCCGTTCCACCAGCAGCATGCCGACGCCCTCACCCCAGCCCGTGCCGTCGGCCCCGGCCGAGAACGCCTTGCATCGGCCGTCGGGCGACAGCCCGCGCTGTCGGCTGAACTCCACGAACAGTTCCGGCGTGGTCATGACGGTGACGCCCCCGACCAGGGCCATCGTGCACTCGCCGCTCCGCAGCGCCTGCGCGGCGAGGTGGAGGGCGACGAGCGAGGACGAGCACGCCGTGTCGACCGTGACAGCCGGGCCCTCCAGGCCGAACGTGTAGGAGATGCGTCCGGAGACGACCGACGCCGCCTTGCCGGTGAGCGCGTACCCCTCGATCTCCTCGGGCGCGTTGCGCAGCCTGTTGGCGTAGTCCTGGCCGTTGGTGCCGACGAAGACACCGGTGCGGCTGGCGCGGACGGACGCGGGGGCGATCCCGGCCCGCTCGAAGGCCTCCCACGAGGTCTCCAGCAGCAGCCGCTGCTGCGGGTCCATGGCCAGTGCCTCGCGCGGCGAGATCCCGAAGAGACCGGCGTCGAAGCGGTCGGCGCCCTGGATGAAGCCCCCCTCACGCGAGTACGTCTTGCCGGGCCGGTCGGGGTCGGGGTCGTAGAGCGCGTCGATGTCCCATCCGCGGTCGGTGGGGAACCCGGACATCGCGTCCCGGCCGGAGCTCAGCAGCTCCCACAGGTCCTCCGGCGACTGGACGCCGCCGGGGAAGCGGCAGCTCATGCCGACGATCGCGAGGGGCTCGTCGGGCGCGGCCGCGGCCGTCGCCCGCGCGGCGTCCGCCTCCGGCCCGGGTCGGCCGAGGAGTTCCTGGCCCAGGTGACGGGCGAGGGCGGTGGGGGTCGGGTGGTCGAAGACCAGGGTGCTGGGCAGCTTGAGGCCGGTGGCCGTGTTGAGCCGGTGGCGCAGCTCGACGGCCGTGAGCGAGTCGAAGCCGGTCTCGCGGAACGTCCGGTCGGCTTCGAAGGCGCCCTTGCCCGTGTGGCCGAGCACCGTGGCGGCCTGCTCGCGGACCAGGTCCAGCAGGATGCGGCCCTGTTCCCCCGGCGTGGCGCCGAGAAGGCGCTGGACCAGCGCGGACACGGGCACTTCGGCGCTCCGGGCGGCCCGGGCGCGTGCTTCGAGGGCTTCGCGGGCCTCGGGCACGCCGTGCAGCAGCGGGCAGGGGCGCGTGCCGGCGAAGGCCGGGACGAAGCGGTCCCAGTCCACGTCCGCGACGGTCACGGAGGTCTCGCCGTGGGTCAGCGCGCCGTGCAGCACTGAGATCGCGGCAAGGGCCGCGATCCCCCGTACGCCGCGCCGCCGCAGGTGGTCACCGGCGGCGCCGTCGGCCATGCCCCCGTCCGCCCAGGGCCCCCAGGCGACGGCCAGCGCGGGCAGGCCCTGCGCCCTGCGCTGCTCGGCGAGGGCGTCGAGGAAGGCGTTCGCGGCACCGTAGGCGCCCTGGCCGCCGTTGCCCCAGACACCGGTCATCGAGGAGAAGAGCACGAAGGCGTCGAGGTCCTGGCGGTCCCGGGTCAGCTCGTGCAGGTGGAGCGCGGCGTCCGCCTTGGGGCGCAGCACGCCGTCGAGGCGCTCGGGCGTGAGCGATTCGACCAGGCCGTCGTCGAGTACGCCCGCGGCGTGCACCACGGCATTCACGGTGTACCGGCCCAACAACTCGGCGAGCGCGTCGCGGTCGGCCACATCGCACGCGGCGACGGTTACCTCGGTGCCCGACTCCTCCAGCTCCGCCTTGAGTTCGGCGGCGCCCGGGGCGTCGTGGCCCCGGCGGCCGGCGAGCACCAGGTGCTCGGCACCGGCACCGGCGAGCCAGCGGGCCACGTGGCCGCCCAGTGCACCCGTACCACCGGTCACGAGCACGGTGCCGCGCGGCGACCAGGGTGCGTCCGCAGATGCCGCGCTCTGCGGGGCGCGCACGAGGCGGCGGCCGGACACGCCGGAGGCGCGTACGGCGAGCTGGTCCTCGTCGGCCTGAGCCAGGACGCCGGCCAGTCGCTCCAGCGCGCGGGAGTCCGGCTCGGCGGGCAGATCGATGAGCCCGCCCCAGCGCTGCGGCTGTTCCAGGGCGACGACCCTGCCCAGGCCCCAGAGCCGGGCGGAGACGGGGTCGGTCGGCGGGTCCGTCGGGCCGGTCGACACCGCGCCACTGGTCAGGCACCACAACGGCGCCTCGATCCCGGCGTCGCCGAGGGCCTGGACCAGCAGGACCAGCCGCTGGAGGGCAGCGGCTCCCGCTTCCCCCTGCGCTGCGGCGAACAGGATCCCGTCGGCCTGTTCGTGCCCGGCGTCGGCGAGGGACCGGGCGAGTACGTCGCGGTCGGTGTCCTCGCCCAAGGCGAACGGTACGAGCGTGACGCCGAGTTCCGTGAGCCCGGCACGGATCGCCTCGGTCCACGCGGTCTCCTCGGAGACCGCGTAGAGCCAGGTCCCCGGCGGAACGGCCCCGGCCATGTCACCGAGCGGCTGCCAGGTGACCCGGTAGCGCCAGCCGTCGGCGGTGGACTGCTCGCGCCGCTTCCGGCGCCAGGCGGACAACTTGGGTGCGATCAGTCCCAGTTCGGCGGGCTCCAGTCCCAGAAGCGCACCGAGAGACGCCCGGTCCTCGCTCTCGACGGAGTCCCAGAACTCGGCGTCCATCGCCTCTGGCGTGCCGGCGGTCGCCGATTGAGGCGCGTCGAGCCAGTAGCGCTCGCGCTGGAAGGCGTACGTGGGCAGGTCCACGCGGCGGGCGCCGGGCAAGAGCGCCTGCCAGTCGGGCGAGATGCCGTGGGTGTACAGCTGCCCGACGGCGCTGACGAGGGCGTACGGCTCGGGCCGGTCGACGCGCAGGGCGGGAACGGTGACGACGTCCGTACCGTCGTCGAAGCAGCCCTGGACGAGGGCGCTGAGCACACCACCCGGACCGATCTCCACGAACGTGGTCACCCCCAGCTCGCCGAGGGTCTTGATGCCGTCGGCGAAACGGACCGCCTCACGGACGTGCCGCACCCAGTACTCCGGGGTGTACGCCTCGGCCAGACGGCCGGTGAGGTTCGAAACGACGGGAATCCGCGGCTCGTTGAAGACCAGACCGCCGACGACCTCCGCGAACTCCTCCAGCATCGGCTCCATCAACGGCGAATGGAACGCGTGACTGACCTTCAGCCTGGACGTCTTACGCCCCTGAGCGGCGAACACCTCGGCAATCGCCGCAACCGCACCCTCCACACCCGAAATGACCACCGACCGAAGACCGTTGACCGCCGCGACACCGACCTCGTCGGTCAGATACGGCAACACCTCCTCCTCGGCCGCCTGCACCGCCACCATCGCACCACCAGCGGGCAGCGCCTGCATCAACGCGGCACGGGCGGACACGAGCCTCGCCGCGTCCTCGAGCGACAGCACCCCGGCCACATGAGCGGCCGCGATCTCACCGACCGAGTGACCCGCCACAAAGTCCGGCCGGATGCCCCACGATTCGAGAAGCCGGAACAACGCCACCTCGACCGCGAAAAGCGCGGGCTGCGCGGAACCCGTCCGGTGCAGATCTTCCGAGTCGACGTCGACCACGGCGTCGAGGTGCGCGCAGATCTCGTCGTACGCCGCGGCGAACACCGGATAGGACGTGTACAGCTCGCGCCCCATACCGACCCGCTGCGAACCCTGCCCCGAGAACAAGAACCCGACCTTGCCGCCGACGGCACCACCCACCGGAGCGGCAC
>NZ_JBVJMD010000112.1:0-9967 GCF_055584385.1 Streptomyces sp. NPDC104096 | reverse complement strand
TGATCACCCGCATCCTCCACCAGCTCCCCACCGGCTACGCGCTGCTGTTCGGCCAGGCCGAACTCACCCCCGCCGCATAGACGGCGAGCCGCACGTCCGGGGCGGACTCGATGCCTTCGCACACTGTCCGTCCCGAACCCGCGCCTTCGGTTCCTCGGTGCGCATGGCGAGTTCGATGCCGCGGCCAAGCCGCTTGGGCTCGCGGACGACGAGCACGACGGTGACGCCAAAGGAGCGGATCTCCCTGGCGAGCCGCGCAGCGATCCCCAGTTCGGGCCGCTTCGTGGCACGTGCGGATGGTTGTCACCTGGAAGGCAGGCTACAGCCGCATCATCTGAGCCGGGCCTGCCCGGTGGCTGGAGTCCGGACAGCGACGTGCAGTGCCCCGAGCCGTCGCGGACATGTCGCAACAGCCACCGGGTGCGCACCAGGTGCAGGCGTTGTGGCTGCCGGTCACCTCCTCCCATGCGTACCGCCAAGCTTTACGGCATCAGGTGGGCCGCGGAGCAGGCCCGCTCCCACATACCGGGGATCTGCTCGCTCGGGCGCTGCTGTTCGCCGTGCAGGGCGTTGAGCACCACCAGGCATCCGGTCAGGGCCGGCACCGCCCACTGCGCCAGGTGCAGCTGCCGCCGCGCCTTCTCCAGGTCGATCGGGTGCTTGGCCGCCTTTTCGGCGTCAGCGGGGTCGGAGGAGGAGGCCAGCTCGACCTTCTTGCCCAGGACGCGGGCGTAGGCGGTGGCGGCCAGAGCCGCGGCGGTGACGACGGTCTTGGCCGTGGTGGAGGCGGCCACGCCCTGCTGGGTGGCGACACGGTGCGCGTTCACGACGAGCAGCCCGCCGCCGCCGAACAGGTGCGCGCCGATCGCGGCGGCGTTGACCGGTGTCCACTTCGCCCACCCCGACGATGAGATCCGGTCCCGGCTCGCCTCCGTGCCGCCTTGGTCCTCGGCCGCGCCGTTGAGACCGACCGCCCCCATCAGCGAGCCACCGAACCAGGCCGCCAGACCAAGATCGTGCAGGCTGCGGATAGCAGTGTTGCGTTCAGACATGACGGAGCTCCTTCAGGGACGGAAAGAGGGGTTTGGCCGACGTGGACGGCGCCCCCCACACCCTCACCGGACTCCAAGTGCCCCGCCATCACAGCAGATCGGATGGGTGAACGGACGAGCCCCAGCAGCAAGGCCCGGCCTGTCGAGCATCGACGTCCTCGCCTGTGCCACCGCCCCTGAAACCCACACCGGCAACCCGGTGCGGTCCACGGGCCGCGACTCGATACGCAGGCCCACGCCGGTCAGCACCTGCAGGTAGCGCCGCAGCTCTCGCTCTGCTGCCGCCGACTCGTCGATCAGACAGGCTCTAGCCCAGATGCCGGGCCAGCGCCTTTGCGATTTCCGTCGTGTCCGCGTCCTGCGCCGCCCAGGCGGCGTATCCGTCGGGCCGTACCAGGACGGTCGTCCGGCGGTCGTCCGCCCAGCGCTCCATGGTCAGCCGCCCCTCACCGACACCGGGGCCTTCGTACGTCCTGGGGGTGATCAGCACGAACCGGCCGCCGCGCAGCGCCTCGTAGAGTCGGCCCTCCTTCAGGGCGACATCGGGGACGCGGGTGCCGGTGAGGCGGTGGGCGCCGTGGGGGGCGGGGTAGGCGTAGCCGATCCCGGTGATCTGCCCCAGGGCCCTGCGCTGGACGGCCGGGGCCATGTCGACGAATGCGGAGACCAGGGCGCGGGCGGCACGCAGCAGCGGATTTTGCGCGCGGGCCAGCCGGACCAGTCCGCCACTGCTGCGCAGCACTGCCCTGCCGACCGGGTGGCGCTCGGCCTCGTAGCTGTCGAGGAGCCCTTCGGGCGCCCGGCCCTGGACGGCCGCGGCGAGCTTCCAGCTCAGGTTGGCGGCGTCCTGGAGCCCGGTGTTCATGCCCTGCCCGCCGGCCGGGGAGTGGATGTGCGCGGCGTCCCCGGCGAGGAAGACCCGCCCGACCCGGTAGTGCGGTGCCTGGCGTTCGTCACTGTGGAATCGGGAGAGCCAGCGGGCGTCGTGCATGCCGTAGTCGGTGCCCAGGGCGCGGCGGGTGATCTCCTTGACCTCGTCGAGGTCGAGCGGGGCGCCGTCGGAGACCTCGTTGCGGCGGTTCCAGCCCATGACCCGGTACCAGCCGTCGCCGAAGGAGGCGATCATCGCGAAGGCGTCGCTGCGGCCGTTGACGGTGAGGACGTCCTCGGGCTTCTCGGCCAGTCGGACATCGGCCAGGATCAGCGACTTGATGACGGAGACCCCGGGGAAGTCCAGGCCGATCGCCTCCCGCACGGCGCTTCGGTGACCGTCGGCGCCGACGACATAGGCTGCCCGACGGGTGACGAGCGCCCCGTCCGCGCCGCGCACGTCGAGGTCGACCCCTTCGTCGTCCTGCCGCAGCCCCACGACCTCGCTCTCGTACGCGAACTCGACCCCAGCCTCCCGGGCCCGCCGCTCCAGGAGCCGCTCTACCTCGTACTGCGGGGTGATGAGCAGGAAGGGGAAACGTGAGGGCAGCGTGCTCAGATCGAGGGAGAGACGGCGGAAGAGCCGCAGGCCGGTGATGGTGTCGCCGGTGGTGAGGAGTTCGTCGGCGAGGCCGCGGGCGTCGAGCTGCTCCAGGGTGCGGGCGTGCACCCCGAAGGCGCGGGAGAGGTTGCTGATCTCGCGCGGCCGCTTCTCGACGAGGGTCACGGTGACGCCGGCTGTGGCGAGGTCACCGGCGAGGAGGAGGCCGGTGGGGCCGGAGCCGACGACGATGACGGTGCGGTGGGTGGCGGTGCCGTTCATGGTGACCTCCTGTTGCCAGCGCTTGCTTTCCATCGCCTATTTGCCAACACTTGTTGGCCAACGCTTGTTGACTACGATAATGAGGCGCCGAGGGGGGTGTCAACATCTGTTGGCAAACAATTGTTGGCAAACAGTTGTTGGCGAACGATTGTTGACCTACGCCCGTTGGCCTACGCTTGTTGGCATGAATGGCAGCGACAGCACTTCCACAAGTCCCGGCTCCGGCGCCCCCCGCCGCTCCGACGCCACCCGCGGCGCGATCCTCGCGGCGGCCCGCGAACGCTTCGCGATCGACGGCTACGAGCGAGCCACCATCCGCGCCATCGCCAAGGACGCGAACATCGATCCGTCGATGGTGATGCGGTACTACCGCAACAAGGAGGGCCTCTTCGCGGCGGCCGTCGCCATCGACCTGCGGCTGCCGGACGTGAGCGGGGCGGACCGCCGGCAGGATGCGGGACAGATCCTCGTCGAGCACTTCCTCGACATGTGGGAGAACAACGAGGTCCTCACCGCCCTGCTGCGGGTCGGCGTGACGAACCAGGCCGGGGCGGAGCGCATGCAGGGCATCCTGCGGGACCAGCTGCTGCCGGCCGCCCAGCAGGTGTGCCCCGACCCCGAGCAGGTCCCGGCACGGGCGGCACTCATGGCGTCGCAGCTGCTGGGGCTCGCGCTCACGCGGTACGTGCTGCGGATGCCGCCGACGGTGGGGCTGGCGCGGGCGGAGATCGTGGCGTGGCTGGCACCGACGATCCAGCGGTACCTGACCGCGCCGAGTCCTTGAGAGGGCGTTCAACGACCTCCTCAAGGCCACCAACTGTGATCACGACATCACCCAGGCCTTCGACGCATCACCGTACGGATCCACCCCTCGCGTGACCGCAGCCCGGGTGACCGCGCTGCTGGAGGAGCGCCCGGACCCCGCTGTGGTGCGCCTGCGCAGCCGGACAGAGGCCGCGCGGTGGCTCGGCGGTCCGCTGCGCGCCGCCGCTGGGCAGGCGTCCCTCAAGGGGTTCTGAGATCGCCGGAGTGGGCGGACCGCGGGCCGGGTTGGTGTGAGAAGCCCCAGGCCGGGGCACCGGGAGCGTGATGTCTGCCGGGGCGGGCTCCCGGCCGACCGGTGGGAGGCGCCATGGGCCTGCTGGCGCGGGTGGACGGCTACCAGCGACGGCACCGCTGGGCGGGTCTGCCGCTGGCCGTGCTGTACAAGACCGTCGACGATCAGGCGACCTATCTCGCCGCCCTGCCGGCCTACTACGCCTTCCTCCGCGACGACGGAGTCCTCCAAGGGCTTCTAGAAGATCACCGTGAGCTTCGAACCGCACGGTGACGGAAAGGGGAGGCGCCGGACGGGTGTCAGTGACAGGTGTGACATTCCCGCCCCGTGAATCATGATCAGGACGACGGCGCCCACCCCTTGGGCGCGTCCTTCGGGCACACCACCGCCGAGCAGTGGCACACCGGTGGGCGCGTTTAGGCAGGTGCCGTCACTTCCCGGGTGGCGGCGGACTCGCGGGTGCCTGTCCGCCGCGGCTCGGGGCGCCAAGTGGCGATCAGAGCGGCGGCCAGGAGTAGTTCGGCGATGTCGCCGCCGTAGTACATGATCTCCGCGCCTGCCTGGACCTGGGGGATTGGGGCGTGGATGTCGACCCAGAAGCCGCCGTACATCAGCTGGGAGATGACCGCGTGGGTCGCGATCGCGACGCCGAGGTAGACCAGCCGTGCGCGCACGGCTGGCCGGGAAGGAGCGGGGTCGGGGCCGGCGATGGCGTAGGCGAAGAGGCAGCCGGACAGCAGGAAGTGCGCGTGCAGCAGCCAGTGGGCCGCCGGAGTTCTCATGGTCGCGTTGCAGAGGGGGGTGAAGTAGAGGACCGCTAGGCTGCCCGTGGACAGCGCCAGTGCGACCGCGGGGTGGGCGATCACCCGGGCGGCTTGGCTGTGAAGCACGGCGGTCAGTTGCCGTCCACGGGCTGCGGGCAGGGTGCGCAGCAGGAGGGTGACGGGGGCGGACAGGACGAGCGCGAGGGGCGCGTACATGCCGATGAGCATGTGCTGGGCCATGTGGCCGCGGAAGTCCTCGCGCGCGAAGGGCGCCACGGGCGGCAGCAGCGCGGCGCCGAGCAGGCAGACACCGGTCAGGAAGCTGGTCGTCCGCCAGCGGCTCCAGCCCAGGGCCGGGTTGCGCTGGCGGGCCCGGTGAGCGAGGAGCAGGTAGGTACCGGCGGCGGCCAGCAGGACGAGCACGGGCAGGAGCCATTGAAGGAGGCTGCTGCCCGCGGCGTGTCCGCGAGTGGGCATGTGGTGGTCCATCAGGCTCGCCGGCCTTCACTCCGCCCAGCCGGTGCGCCTGGGTCGAAGGGCTGGCCGCTGCGCTGGAGCAGGTAGCCGCCGATCAGGAGCAGGCCGCCCAGGACGAGGAAGCCCGCGTCCCACCAAGCCTGGTAGGGGCCGCCGTGGACGTGATGGATGCCCAGGATTTGGTGGTCCAGGATCCCCTCGACCAGGTTGAACAGCCCCCACCCGACGAGGATCCAGCCCCACAGGACCCGCGAGGTCCACACCGTCCGCCGGTTGTGCGTGACGCGGGAGTACAGGATGGCAAGGCCCGTAAGGACGGCGATCCAGCACACGGCGTGGAAGATGCCATCCCACACGGTGTTCATTTCCAGTCCCGAGACCGTATGGGGGTTGTAGTACTTCACCCCGATGTGGTCGTGGTTGGTGCTGGAGAGCATGTGGTGCCACTGCAGCAACTGGTGCAGCAGGATGCCGTCGACGAACCCGCCCATCCCCACCCCGAGCACGATGCCCGGCAACTGAATACTCGCCGGCTGTGCCATGCCTGCCTGGGCCTCCTCGCCCATCGTGGTGGCCACCGCTCGTCTCCGCTCCTGGTCCGGGGCTCCGCTGGGAGATGCCTCGGCTGCAGGTTCCCCTCTCCGCGGAACCCACGCGCGTGCGTGCCCGCCATCCGGCCCAACCGCAGCCGTGTCCTGGGATCACGCCGTGTCCTCAGCGTTCGGGGCACGCAGAGGCCGTAGGTCGCCGGGCAGGTCGGGGAGTTGGAAGGAGTACCGGCGCAGCATTGACATGGTGGCGGACGAACGGGGACAGCCGGATGAGGTCCTGGTCGCAGACCTCGAAGCCGTCAGCGCGGAGCTGGGTGACGGCGGCGTCCAGGTAGCGGGTGTCGAACAGCACGGGCGCGTTGAGGACTAGGCCGAGCGCCCCGATCTGGTCTTTTATGCCGTCCTGGTAGCGCTGGTAGAGCTGCCCGGCCCGCCCGTGGAAAATCTTCCGGGCGAGCGCGTGGCGGCCTTCCTGGAAGTTGGCCTGCATCTTGATCCGGCGGCGGTGGCCGGGCTCGTCGGCCGAGCGCAGGATGTGCAGGGTTTTCGCGATCCGCCCGTAGTGTGCGATCGCATCCCCGACGGTGTGGGCCGCCCGTCGCGGGAGAGCATCCGGATGATCTCGTAGGCGCGGACGGCTCCGGTATGGATGGAGCCGATGACCCGCAGGATGTCCTCCCAGTGCCGCTCGAGGCGGGCGAGGCCGATCCGGCCGCGAGCCGCTTCCTGGAAGGCGCCGTAGTCGGCGGTGCGGTCGGTGCGCCACATCTTCTGGTCAGGCAGGTCGGCGAGCTGCGGAGCGTAGGCGAACCCGGTGAGGGTGAGCAGCCCGACCACGATGTCGCTGTAGCTCGCAGTGTCGGTGACGATCATCTCCGGGCGGCGGCCGCCGTCGCGGTCGTAGAGGACGTCCAGCACATACAGCGAGTCGCGCGGGGTGCCGGCCACGACCTTTCCACCGAGCCCGGCGGCTTGGTCGTACGTGCCTTTGGGCCATGCGAATTTGCTGGTCGAGGGAGGGGGCGGTGCGGGAAGCTGCATGGGTGATCGAGCGAGAGGCCGCCGTTCAGGCCGTCGAGGACCAGCTGGAGCGCGACTATCAGCAGTGGCGGGCTGCGGGCGTGGACGCGACGCGGATGGCTGTGGTCGACGTCGAGGAGCACGAACTGGTGTGGATCGTCTCCTGGACCTCCGAGGAGTTTGTACGCACCCGGAACCCGGAATTCATGCTGGCCGGTAACGGGCCTTACCTGGTCGACCGTGTCGACGGGGGACTGCACCGAGTCGGCGTCGTCTCCGCGGTAACCGGGGAGTGGGAGCCCGACTATCGAGCCCGGATACGTGGGCTGCCGGTGCGCACAGCAGTAGATCATCTCCATGATGCGCTGTGCGAAGTCGCCACCGCGCGCGGACGCATGCACGCTGTGCGGACACTGCGCCAGAGGCTGCCGATGTTCTCGCCTGCGGAGGCCATCGAATATGTGAGCGCATTGCTGGACGGTGATGCGCCCGCGCGGATCGTGGCTGTCGCCACCAAGGAGCTCGTGGAGCCTCTCAACCCGGTGCTTGTAGTGGAGACGATTCTGAGCGGGGCGGAGAGCCGAGCGGGTCAGAGACCCGAGGGGTGACGAGAAAGCCAACCAGCGTGCCGATCGCGCACCTGGTCCCGTTCCTCGGAGGTGGCGAGGAAGACGTCAGCGCCACCGTCGTAGGGGTGGTGGATGCGCTGCATCCGGGTGTCGGTGATGAGGATGCCCGCCACCTTGTTGTCGGCGATGTCTCGGAGCAGATCGTCGATGCAGCCACGCCTCCAGGGTCGGCGGGCGGCGAAGAGGTGGCAGTGCGTGCGGAACGCAGGGTCAGGATCTTCCTCCACCAGCAGGCTCTGCCAATACCCGGTGACGGCCTGCGATGGTGGAACCTCCGCTTCGGTCGTCCAGAGCGGTGCGATCACATACACGTCTGCACTAGCGAACAGCTCATCGAGGACGGTGTTGTAACGCTCCAGGACGACGGCGTACTCGCTCTCGTCCTCCGCGTACCGCTTCGATGCTGGCAGGCTGTGAAAACGTACCCAGACATCCCGATACGGGCCCCGGAGCTTGTACCCAACCGGCGGGCAACTTGGCCAACGCTGCTGCCACAACTCCGTCGGATCCGCCTGCCCGTCTCCAGACACCCGTCGTACTCGTCCTCTCGCGCATGAACCTACCGACGACTATGACGCCGGTGCTCACGAATGAAAGACACCGACTTCTCAACGGCAACTTCGCGGCGGTGTCCCCTCGGCGGATCAGTGCTTCCGTTTGCGGCGTGTGTCGTCCGGGGCGCAGAACGGCAGCAGGATCATCTGTGTCGGCCTGCCGGCGACGGCTCAGCGGTTGTGATGGGCGATGGAGGCATTCAGAGCGGTGGCGAAGGCGCACCATGCGCCGTACGGCCACAGAGCACGGCCCGCCATCTTGTCGGCCCGCGCGATCCGGCGGGCCAGGTCGGCGTTGCTGAGGTTGAGCAAGGCCGTGCCGGCCAGTCCGGCTCGTGGGCTGCGCAGGCCGAAGAACAGCCAGTTCCAGCCGGCGTTCAACGTCAGGTTCATCCCGAAACTGGTAGCGATCTGCACACGTTCTCGGCCGTGAGTCCGGGTGAGCGCCCGTCCGCCGGCGAAGGCGAGGCAGGCGTAAAGAGGTGTCCACACCACGCCGAACGCCCACGACGGCGGCTGCCACACGGGCTTGCGAAGTGCCCGGTACCAGGTGCTTCCCGGATCGACCGCCGCCGAACCCGTTACCGCGGCCACGGCCACAGCGCCGGCGGCCCCGGCGTACCACCGCCACCCTTGCTCGCCCCGGTGGTCATGCCCGTCGCTGATCAGTCTCATGCCGAAGACTCTTCCCCGCCGCGCCCGACCGTTAGCGCCTACTGGTCGTCAGAACGCCGATGACATGGACGTCGGAAAACGCGGCGAGCTGCTTGCGGAGGCGAGCCGGCGGCCGCTGGCCGGGGCAGTGTGGCAGAGGCGCCTGGACGTTGGTCCGGTCACCAGCCGTGGGTGTGGGCTCCTCCCTTGAAGGGGCCACGGACCTCGGGGGTGATCCAGCCTCCGTAGAAGTCGCCTTGCTGGGGCCGCACCGTGTAGCCGTCGACGGTGCAGCGGTCGAATTTCCCGGCGTAGAAGGCGACGTGGTTTTTGAGGTCTTCGTAGGGCGGCCGCGGGTCGGGGTAACTCCATGCGGCGAGGGCGCGAAGGTGGGATCCCACCAGGATGTGCCAGTAGTCAGCGCTGCCTTTCCACTCGCACCAGGTGTGGTGGGAGGCAGACCGCAGCAGGTCCGTGCGCACGTCGGTCGGGGGCACGTAGAACACCGGCGGGTGGCTGGTCTCCATGATCTTCCAAGCGCGGGTCGTATCGGCGAGGTTCTCGCCCGCGCATTCGACGGCGATCCGTCTCGGGTCGCGGCGCAGAGCAGGCGGGCGCGGAAGGCGCCGCGGGATGCGGTGATGCGGGCCCGGATGATCGAGTCGAGCTGATCCGGGGCTGCGGGTGCCGGCGATCGCGGTGGAACTGGGCTGCAGTCGGAAGACGGTCCGCTGCCGGCTGCACCGCTTCAACCACGCGGGCCTTGAGGGCTTGGACGATCTGGGCGGGCAGGGCCGCGAGCGGCGGATCACCGAGCAGGAACGGTCCCGGATCATCTCCCTGGTCAAGACCGTGCCGCCGGGGCGGCTGCGGCGGGAGCCCGTCGGGGAACTGTGGGCCTTCGACGAGTCGGGCCCCGCCCAGTGGACACTGGATTCCCTGACCGCGGCAGCGAGGGCCGAAGGCATCGAGATGGGCCGCTCGCAGGTGCGCCGCATCCTGCTCGCCGAAGGCGTGCGCCGGCGCCGCACCCGGTCCTGGACGCGGTCGAAGGACTGGGACTTCGACCCAGAAGGACACGGATCCTCGGCCTCCACACCCGCCCGCCCGACGACGTGACGGTGATCTGCGCCGACGGGCCGGGGCCGGTGATCCCGCGGACCTTCCCGCCCGCACCCGCCTGGTCAATGGACGGACACCGGATCAAAGCCGAGCTCGACTACAGCCGCGGACCGGAGAAAACCCTGGGTCTACGGCGGCCTGCGACCCGCCGACGGCCAGGCCCTCACCATGACCGCGTCCTCCCGCAACAGCGTCTTCCACCAGCAGTTCCTGCAACTGCTCGAGGACGCCAGCCCAAGCGGCCAGATCTGGATCGTCACCGACAACCCGTCCGGCCACAACGGCCTGTCCACCCGGGCCTGGCTCGAGGACCATCCCCGCATCCACCACGCGT
>NZ_JBVJMD010000111.1:0-10696 GCF_055584385.1 Streptomyces sp. NPDC104096 | reverse complement strand
GGCGCCCGCCCCCCCCCCCCCCCCCCCCCCCCCCCCGCGGCGGCGGGGGGGGGGGGGGGGGGGCGGCCCCCCCCCCCCCCCCCCCGCCCCGATTCGGTCACACCCGCTCACGACCCGGCCATTCGCGGGGACGTACCCGTCCCCCGCCCTGTCCAGTCCTCTCCGCCCGACCCGGCCACAACACGCCTGCACCCACCCTCAACCCGAAGATTTCCGATCAGCAATCGCTCACTCTCCGGTACTCGATCGGACGCCAATCAGTTGTAGAAGCGACGTAATCGACGATTTGAGCAACTGGGTGTAGCAGTGCCTGCACGAAGCGTTATTCTCCTCAGACGCAAACCGGTACCCCTCCGTCGCTACGACGGGTGAACGGTCCCGCACTGCACGTGATGGAAGCTCTGCCTCTGGGAGTCCCGTGTACCCACACGTCGGGGTTGACGCCTCGGGCCTGGCTACGCTGCGCGCAACGGTCGCTACGGTCAAAGATCTGTTGCGCGGCTTCGTCCCCACCGCGTACCCCGTCCCCGTCGGCCACAACGCCCCCGCCTTCGCCACCACCACCCCCCTCGGCCCGTGCTACGCACTGGCGGAGGGCAGCGCCACGGTCGGCAGACGAGGACGTTCGGCGAGCGCCGGTACCGGTACCGGCGCCACCGTCCGCCGCCCTGCCGCGGACAGCGACAGCGCCCGCATGATGGACCTCGTGGAGCGCGCCCAGTCCGGCGAGACCGAGGCCTTCGGCCGGCTCTACGACCAGTACAGCGACACCGTGTACCGCTACATCTACTACCGGGTGGGCGGCAAGGCGACGGCCGAGGACCTCACCAGTGAGACCTTCCTGCGCGCCCTGCGCCGCATCGGGACCTTCACCTGGCAGGGCCGCGACTTCGGCGCCTGGCTGGTGACCATCGCCCGCAACCTCGTCGCCGACCACTTCAAGTCGAGCCGCTTCCGGCTGGAGGTCACCACCGGCGAGATGCTCGACGCCAACGAGGTCGAGCGCTCCCCGGAGGACTCCGTCCTGGAGTCCCTCTCCAACGCCGCCCTGCTCGACGCCGTGCGCCGGCTCAACCCCCAGCAGCAGGAGTGCGTGACGCTCCGCTTCCTCCAGGGGCTCTCCGTCGCCGAGACCGCCCGGGTGATGGGCAAGAACGAGGGCGCCATCAAGACCCTCCAGTACCGCGCCGTCCGCACCCTGGCCCGGCTCCTACCGGACGACGCCCGCTGAACCGGCGGACACTCTCAGCAACCACCAACTCACGTTCAGTGAAAGACCGTTGACTTCGCGATCCGATCATCCGTCGTCCGTAACCCAAGTGCCGCGCCGCTCGTTGTGCGGGATGCAGGCTCCCTGTGGTCACTCCCTGGCCGACTTAGATCACTCGTTCGTATGGACATGGTCAGGGTGTGCAACCCCCAGGACCCCCTGGGGAGCCGACCGTCATGACGAGAGGAGGTGCCGCCAGTGATCGCGAACGTATCGGCACACCGGCGGGCGAACGCCTTCGCCCAGGCCCTGGAGGAGCTGTCCGACCTGGGCACGGCGGCCGAGCAGTCCGAAGGACCGGCTCCGTCGTCCCCGGCTGCTGCGGAACAGACCGAGCAGGGTCAGCTGCTGACCTTCGCCACCGGTCTCGGCGCACTGCCCAAACCGGCGCTCGACCCGGAGGTCAAGGTCGTCCAACGGGCCCGGTTGGTGGCCGCGATGGAGACCATGCTCCGCGAGGGCACGCTGGGCGGCGGGGCGACGGACACTCCGGTGCCCGAGCAGCGCTCCAGGTCACGGGGCGCACACCGGGCGACCGGACTCGGCAAGTTCCGGCCACGTTCCCGCCTGGCCAAGGGCCTGACCGCGGGCGGACTGAGCGTCGGCGTCGCCGCGGGAGCCTTCGGCGGAGTCGCCTCCGCCAGCTCCGACGCGCTGCCCGGCGACTCGCTCTACGGACTCAAACGCGGCATCGAGGACTTCAAGCTCAACCATCTGACCGACGGGGACGACGAACGCGGCCGTTCCTACCTCGACCAGGCCTCCACCCGGCTGAGCGAGGCACGTCGGCTGATGGAGCGCGGCCGCAGCGGCCCCCTCGACCACGAGTCCCTCGGCGAGGTCCGCCGCACCCTGTCCGGGATGCAGCACGACGCGACCGAGGGCCACCGACTGCTGCACGCGGCCTACGAGCGCGACCCCGAGTCCCTGGGGCCCATCCAGGCCCTCTCCACGTTCTCCAACTCCCACCGGGAGGCCTGGGGCGCACTGCGCGAACAGCTCCCGGTCCAGCTCGGGGACGTCAGCGACCAGGTGTCGTCCGTGTTCGACGCCATAGACGAAGAGGTCGCCCCGCTGAAGTCCATGCTCCCGCAGGCACCGGCCCGGACCGGCGGAAGCCAACGGCAGAGCCCCGGCTCGACGTCCGACGGTTCGCCCGACGCCCACCGGTCGGCCTCGCCCAGCACCGGCTCCGGCACCTCCGACACCGGCCGCTCCGGCACCGGCGGGCCGAGCAAGTCGGCCGGCACCGGCAGCGAGGGCGACGGGCTGCTCGGCGGCAGCACCGGCGGTCTGCTCGACCCGCCCAAGGACACCGCCAGCGCCTCCCCGTCCACGAGCCCGTCGATCAGCCAACCCGACGTCACCCTCCCGCCGTTGCTCCCGGGCCTGCTGCCCGGCCTGGGCATCGACAGCCAGGACGCCGGCTAGACACGACGGAGACAGCGGTACGGCGATGGGGGCGGCCTTCCCGGGAAGGCCGCCCCCATCGCCGTACCCGGCTACGGGGAACTCAGAAGAACACCGACCGGCGCTGCACCAGCAGCTTGTACAACGTGTGCTGGATCTGCTCCCTGACCTGGTCGGTCAGATTGAACATCAGCATCGGGTCCTCGGCCGCCTCCGGCGGATAGCCGTCCGTGGCGATCGGCTCGCCGAACTGGATCGTCCACTTCGTCGGCAGCGGGATCGCGCCCAGCGGACCGAGCCACGGAAAGGTCGGCGTGAGCGGGAAGTACGGGAATCCCAGCAGCCGCGCCAGGGTCTTGGCGTTGCCGATCATCGGATAGATCTCCTCCGCCCCGACGATCGAGCAGGGGATGATCGGAGTGCCCTGGCGCAGCGCCGTGGAGACGAAGCCGCCCCGGCCGAAACGCTGGAGCTTGTAGCGCTCGCTGAAGGGCTTGCCGATGCCCTTGAAGCCCTCCGGCATCACCCCCACCACCTCGCCCTGGGCGAGCAGTCGTTCGGCGTCCTCGGTGCAGGCCAGGGTGTGGCCGAGCTTGCGCGCCAGTTCGTTGACCACCGGCAGCACGAAGACCAGGTCCGCGGCGAGCAACCGCAGATGCCGGCCCGCCGGGTGATGGTCGTGCACGGCGACCTGCATCATCAGGCCGTCCAGCGGGAGCGTGCCGGAGTGGTTGGCCACGATCAGGGCGCCGCCCTCGGCCGGGATGTTCTCGATGCCCTTGACGTCGACCCGGAAGTATTTGTCGTACACCGGCCGGAGCAACGACATCAGGACCTGGTCGGTGAGTTCCTCGTCGTAGCCGAAGTCGTCGATCTCGTAGTCCCCGGTGAGGCGGCGGCGCAGGAACGCCAGCCCGCTCGCCACCCGGCGCTCCAGACCGCTGCCCGCGCCGTCCCGCGGTCCCTGGAAGGGCTGCTCCTCGTGCGTCACAGGAACATCATCATCCTGTCCGGCCGCGGAGGTCGGCAGGGGCTGCACCTGCTGCACCTCACGGACCAGGGCGGGTTCACCGCTCTTGCGCCGGCTTCCCGCACCGCGGCGCCGCGACGGCCGCTGCACGGCGCTCCCGCGGGACCGGTCGTCGTCGAACGGAATGACCTTGGCGTCCGCCATCGTTGGTGCGCTCCTCAGTTGGCGCTCGGCGTCTGGGGGTGTCCGCCGCCCGCGAGGGGCAGCGCGGCGATCCGGTCGACGGCCCCCGCGAGGGCCTCCGGCGGCAGCAGCCCGGGTCCCTGGCTGCGGGCGAAGTCCGCGAAGGTCTCCGCGGTCGTGTACTTCGGCGTGAATCCCAGTGTCTCGCGCATCTGGTCGGTCGACACGACCCGGCCGTGGGTGAGCAGCCGGATCTGCTCGGGCGAGAAGTCCGTCATCCCCAGCGTACGCACCAGGGAACCCGCCCAGGTGACCGCGGGAAGCAGCAGCGGCACCGTGGGGCGGCCGAGCCGCCGGGAGCACTGGGAGAGCAGCAGGACGCCGTCCCCGGCGATGTTGAACGTCCCGCTGTTGAGGGTGCCGCGGGCCGGCTCGTGCGAGGCGATCCGCAACACCTCGACCACGTCGTCCTCGTGCACGAACTGGAGCCGCGGGTCGTAGCCGAGGACGGTCGGCAGCACGGGCAGCGCGAAGTACGAGACGAGCGGCGTGTCCGCGGTCGGGCCGAGGATGTTGGCGAACCGCAGGACGCAGACGGCCACGTCGGGCCGCCGCCGCGCGAACCCCCGTACGTACCCCTCGACCTCGACCGTGTCCTTCGCGAAGCCGCCGCTGGGCAGCGACTTGGGCGGCATCGTCTCGGTGAACACGGCCGGGTCGCGGGGCGCGGACCCGTAGACGTTCGTACTGGACTTCACCACCAGCCGCTTGACGGTCGGGGACTTCTGGCAGGCGCCGAGCAGTTGCATGGTGCCGATGACGTTGGTCTCCTTGACCGTGGTCCGGCTGCCGCTGCCGAGGGCGGTGGCGGTGACGTCCAGATGGACGACCGTGTCCGCGTTCGTCTCGGCGAGCACCCGCGCTATGGCGGGCTGCCGGATGTCGGCCTGGATGAAGTCGGCGCCCCCGAGATGGTGCTCGGGCGGGACGGCGTCCACGGCGATGACCCGGTCCACCTGAGGGTCGCGCTGGATGCGCCGGACGAACCGGCCCCCCAGCTGACGGGCCACCCCGGTCACGAGCACGACCTTGCCCAAGATCAGCGCCTTCCTTCCCGACCTCGCACCCTGCCTGCGTTCCCCGTATGCGGTCAACTTAGCGGGTCGATATTGCGCTGTGATGACCGCGCGATGCGCGAAGCGACGGCGAGTGTCGCAAAACAGTGGTTCCGAACACGGGTTCCAGATAGGGCTGTGGCCCCCCACCGATCGCGGTGGGGGGCCACAGTGACACGCTTTCGCGCTGTCGCCTACTTCTTGTTGCGACGCTGAACGCGCGTGCGCTTGAGCAGCTTGCGGTGCTTCTTCTTGGCCATCCGCTTGCGCCGCTTCTTGATAACAGAGCCCACGACTACCCTCGCTCACTTCTCATCACTCGGTGCTGGGCGCCATGGGCCCATACGACCTACGAGGGGCTAGCCTACCCGCCCGAGCGCTGAGGTCGTAATCGAGGTGTTTCCGGGCCTTCCCGGAACAGCCGTCAGGCTGTCTCCACCCCCACATAGCTCTCACGGAGGTACTCGTGTACCGCTTGCTCCGGGACGCGGAAAGACCTCCCCACCCGGATCGCGGGCAGATGACCGCTGTGCACCAACCGGTACACGGTCATCTTCGACACTCGCATCACCGAGGCGACCTCCGCCACGGTAAGGAACTGAACCTCGTTCAGAGGCCTCTCGCCAGCTGCACCCATGACACCCACCTGAACCTTCCGCACTCGACGGCCACCGGCTTCCCCTTCCGGTGACTCTTCGTCGTTGCGTGCTCACTCCCCAGACTAGGGGCGGGTGATGCGAGTGGGGAAGAGGTGCACCCATCCGCGGCCTACTGTGACAGACACGCTCGATTGAGTACGTAGCGGGTAAGCGGACGGTAGTAATCGGATCGCACCGCGTCATCAAGTGGAACTACCACCGACACGGAGCCCTCGGCCTCCCCCACGAAGAGCGCGGGGTCGTCGGTGTCGGCCAGACCGATCGCCTCGAACCCCAGCTGACCTGCCCCGCAGACCCATCCGTGGTCCCCGATGACCAACTCCGGGAGGGGCCCGCCGGCGTCGGCCGCCCCGGCCAGCGCGGTACGAACCGGGAGCGGCGAGTGCGTGTGTGCGCCCGGCTCACAACCGGGGCGTTCGGCGTCGGGTTCCCTTACGAGCGCGACCCCCTGTACGTAATCAAGGTTGTACGTGCGTAGACCGAACCGGGTCGTTATGTCGACACAGTGACCCTTCGCTGGGACGATGACGGTACATCCGGCCGCCGACAGCGCGTCCGCAAGCGCGGCGTAGAAACCGAGCAGACGGTGCGGGTGCCCGGTGCCGAGAAGCACGGGAGCACCCCGCCGGGCGGCCGCCGCGAGCCGGTCGGCGAAGGCGTCGAGGGCTGCCAGGGTCCGCTCCGGGTCGATCACGTCATGGCCGGAGACACAGTCGGGGTCGCCCGAGACCCCGCACTTGTCCGCCATCAGCCCGATCAGATCCCGTTGCGACCAGGACCACTCGGGATCGAGCCCGATCAGCACCCGGGGATCACGGGCGGCGAACAGCCGATAGCTCCGCAGGCTCTCCTCCCGGGAGGTGGCCACGGGTCCGGCCAGATGCGCGGTCAGCAGATGGGCGCGCAGAGCGCCGATGCTCAACACGAGAGCGATGCTGACGCACCCACCCCACCCCCACCCGAAAAAACCCCGAACACCCCACAGTTGGCCTAACCCCGCCCCCGCCCCGGCAGGGGCGCGGGGAACCGCCCGACCGACCCCGACGGACCAGCAGGTCCACACACCACTCCCGGCGGAGCGATTACGCCAACATCCCCCGCAGGGGAAACACCGCCCGCCGCGCGGCAAGCACCGCCTGGTCCAGACGGTCGGCCGGGTCATACCCGGACTCCCACTCCGCCCAAGCCACCGGCCACCGCCCGTCGGTCATCCGCATCGGCGCCAACTGCCGTGCCCGCGCGAACACTTCCTGCCTCCAGCTCTCCGGAATCACCGTCTCCGGAGCGATCTCCCGCCCCGCCGCGATGCTCACCAGATGCGTCCACGACCGCGGCACGACCTCCACCACGGCGTAGCCGCCCCCGCCCAGCGCGACCCAGCGCCCGTCGGCATGGGTGTGCGCCAGCTCGTGACAGGCCAGCTGCACGGCCCGCTGCGCGTCCAGCGACACCGCCAGATGCGCGAGCGGGTCCTCGAAGTGCGTGTCGGCCCCGTGCTGGCTCACCAGCACCTGCGGCCGGAAGTCCGCGATCAGCTCGGGTACGACCGCGTGGAACGCCCGCAGCCACCCCGAATCCCCGGTCCCGGCCGGCAGCGCCACGTTCACCGCCGTGCCCTCGGCGCCCTCCGCGCCCGTCTCCTGCGGCCACCCCGTCTGCGGGAAGAGCGTCCTGGGGTGCTCGTGCAACGAGATCGTCAGCACCCGCGGGTCCTCCCAGAAGGCCGCCTGCACTCCGTCACCGTGATGCACGTCGACGTCCACGTACGCGACCCGCTCGACGCCCAGTTCCAGCAGTCGCGCGATCGCGATCGCGGCGTCGTTGTAGACGCAGAACCCGGAGGCGGAGCCGGGCATCGCGTGGTGCAGCCCGCCGGCGAAGTTCACCGCGTGCAGCGCGTCCCCGCGCCACACCGCCTCCGCCGCCCCCACCGACTGCCCCGCGATCAGCGCCGACACCTCGTGCATCCGGGCGAAGGCGGGATCGTCCTCCGTCCCCAGCCCGTACGCCTGGTCCGCCGCCGCGGGATCCGCCGACGCGGCCTTCACCGCCTCGACGTAGTCCCCCCGGTGGACGAGCCGCAGGGTCGAATCCCCGGCCGGCTTCGCGGCGACCACGTCGATGTCCTTGTCGAGCCCGAAGGCGCCGACCAGGCTCCGGGTCAGGGCGAGCCGGACCGGATCCATCGGATGGTCCGGGCCGAAGTCATAGCCCGTTACTGCCTCGTCCCACATCAGCTGTGCGCGGCCGCTCATGCCCGCCACCGTATCGGTCCGATCGCGCGGCGAACGACCTGGCGTACACCAACGTCACCAGCACCAACACCATCGGCACGAGCATGGCACCGCGGTAGCTCCAGGCGTCCCCGAGCGCGCCCACCAGAGGCGAACCGATCAGGAATCCGACATAGTTGAAGACGTTGAGCCGCGCGATCGCCGCGTCCGACGCCCCCGGGAACAGCCGTCCGGCGGCGGCGAAGGTCTGCGGCACCAGCACGCACAGCCCCAGACCCAGCAAGGTGAACCCGAGCATCCCGACCCACGCCCCGGGCGCCCCGGCCACCACGGCGAACCCGGCCGCCGCGACCAGCGCGCCCACCCGCACCACCGCCGCGGCCCCGAACCGCCGTACGCCGAAGTCCCCGATCGTCCGCCCGAGCAGCGTCGTCACCATGTACACGTTGTACGGGACGGTCGCCAGCTGCTCCGAGCTGCCCAGGGTGTCCTGGAGGTACTTCGCGCTCCAGTTGGAGACGGTCGAGTCACCGATGTACGCGAAGGTCATCACCAGGCACAGCGGAAGCAGCAGCTTGAACACCAGACCGCTCCCGGCAGCCCCGTCGGCACCGCTCTCGCCGTCCACCGGCGCGGGGTCCCCGTCGACGTACCACCGGCTCCCGACCAGCGCGGCCGGCAGCAGTACCGCCACGACCGGCAGATACGACACCCACAGCGCCAGATGCCAGTGCGCGCCCGCCCACGCCAGTGAGGCGCCCACGATCCCGCCCAGGCTGTACACGGCGTGGAAGCTGAGCATGATGCTGCGCCCGTAGGACCGCTGGAGGCTCACCCCGAGCATGTTCATCGACGCGTCCAGCGCGCCCACGGCCAGCCCGAACGCGGCCAGCGCGATCCCCAGCTCGACCATCCGGTCCCCGGCGCCGACACCGAGCAGCGCCAGCAGCACGACCGGCTGGGACCAGCGCAGCAGCCGGCTCGGCGGTATTCGCTTCACCAGCTGCTCGGTCGTCACACTGCCGACGCCCGCGAGGACGGGCACGGCGGCGAGGAAGGCGGGAAGGAGCGCGTCCGAGACGCCGTACCGGTCCTGGATGGCCGGGATCCGCGTCACGAGCAGGGCGAAGGCGGCGCCCTGGGCGAAGAAACTGAACGCCAACGAGGCCCTACCGCGCCGCAGCACATCTGTCATGGCGGCGAGCGTAGGGCCCCGGGCTACCCCTGGGTAGATCAAGCCAAAGATGAATTTCGCTCAGCTTTACCTGGTGGCGGCGACCGCGGCGACGGGACCGCAGGTCCCGGCGGCCGCGGCCGAGCCGCAACCGACCACCGCACCCTCGGACTTGGCCTCGGCGATGACCATGTGCGCCATGGGACCGGCGGCAAGCGCGCCGCTGACGAGGAACCCGAGGGTCATCCCGACGACGAGGATCACCGAACCGAGCCAGACCATCGTGTCCACGGGCAGCGTGTAGGCACCCACGACCCGCACGGCGCACTCCGCCAGCAGCACCACACCCCACACCAGCGAGAAGACCCGCTCGGCCCGCCGGAAGGCCGGCGATCCCGCCTGGAGCCGCGCCCAGGCGGCCTCCCGCCCCGCGTCGCCCTTCACCAGCCAGGGCTTCATGGCAGGGGTCATCATCGGCCTGCCCAGGGCCACGGAGACCAGGACACCGATGGCGATGACGCTGCTGACGCCGCTGTCCTTGGCGAGCATCAGCCGCGGGTCACCGGCGACGAAACTGAGCAGCAGGGCGACCACGTTGACGCAGAGGATCAGCATGGCGAAGGCGTTGACCGTGCGCTCCTTGGCCAGGCTCCACACGGTGCGCATGGCCGGCGCGACGCTGCTGAGGCCGAGCGCCGTCAGCGTGCTCGTCCCGAACCCGTTCTTGAACAGGTAGTACGACCCGATCGGCACCGCCACGTCCACGAGGAGCGGCGCGAAGTTGGCGGCCTTGCTCTGGCTCTGGCTCTGGCTCTTGCTCTCGGTGTTCGTCGTCATGCCCTCAGCTTCCCGCTCGGGCGGGGTCGGCCAGTAGAAACGATCGTCCCGAGCTCCGCATGACAAATGTCAGCGCGCCGCGCTGCCCGGGGTCACATCAGCAGGTCAGCCAACTCGGCGTGATCCGAGAAGAGTTGAGTGGCCCCGGCAAGCCGCTCCGCGGGTGTCATGGCGGTGAAGCCGTACACGTCCATCCCGGCGGCGACGGCCGCCTGCACCCCGAGGGGGCTGTCCTCGACGACGACGCACTTCTGCGGCGGGACCCCCATCCGTTCGGCCGCGTACAGGAACAGGTCCGGCGCCGGCTTCCCCCGCCCGACGTCCTGGGAACTGAAGATCCTGTCCTCGTCGAACCAGCGGTCGAGCCCGGTCGTACGGTGTCCCACCCGGATCCGTTCGTGACTGCCCGACGAGGCCACGCAGTAGGGCACGCCGTCCGCCGTCAGCTTCGCCAGGACGTCGGCGACTCCGGGCACGGGCTTCAACTCCCGCTCGAAGGCCGCGAACACCCGCGCGTGGAAGACGTCGTCGAAGTCCGGGGGCAGTTGCCGGCCCGTGCGCTCCTGGACGAGGTCGTGGATCCGGTGCATCGCGGATCCCATGTAGTCACGGATGGAGTCCTCGTACGAGGTGGGATGCCCGAGTTCCGTCAGATAGGCCGCCAGCAGCCGGTTGGAGATCGGCTCGCTGTCGACGAGGACTCCGTCGTTGTCGAAAATAACCAGGTCGTAGCGCATGGGATCGAGCCTAAACGCAGAAAACCCCCGTGCCGAATGGCACGGGGGTTTTCCATAAAATTTGTTCGGCGGCGTCCTACTCTCCCACAGGGTCCCCCCTGCAGTAC
>NZ_JBVJMD010000110.1:0-11767 GCF_055584385.1 Streptomyces sp. NPDC104096 | reverse complement strand
ACCCACCGAATGCCCGGCCACGTAATCCGGCCGCACACCCCACGACTCCAGCAGACGGAACAGCGCCACCTCCACCGCGAACAACGCCGGCTGGGTGCAACCGGTCCGGTCGAGCTGCTCCGCGTCCGCGTCGGGTGCGAGGTCGAGGTGGGCGCGGATCTCGTCGTAGGCGGCGGCGAACGCCGGGAAGGCGTCGTAGAGTTCGCGGCCCATGCCGACTCGCTGCGAACCCTGGCCGGAGAACAGGAACCCGGTCTTGTCGCCGTGCCGGGCCGCGTCGTGGACGACGGCCGCGGACGGGGTACCGGATGCCAATGCCCTTACGCCTTGGGTGAGTTCCTCCAGGCTCTCGCCGACGACGGCCGCCCGGCGGTCCCAGGCGGTGCGCGTCGTGGCGAGGGAGAAGCCGAGGTCGGCCGGGGTGCTCCCGGGGCCGCTCCGGCCGTCCTCCAGGAAGGAGAGCAGACGCTCCGCCTGGGCGCGCAGGGCCGCGTCGCTCTTCGCCGAGAGCACCCACGGCAGCGCGCCGGCGGCCGGGTCCCCGGCCGGCTCCACGGCGGGCTCTTCGTCGAGGGCCGGGGCCTGCTCGATGATCAGGTGCGCGTTGGTGCCGCTGACGCCGAAGGACGAGACCGCGGCGCGGCGCGGGCGGTTCGACTCGGGCCACTGGACGGCCTCGGTCAGGAGCCTGACGCCGCCCGCCGACCAGTCGACCTGGGCGGTCGGCTCGTCCACGTGCAGCGTCTGCGGCAGGACGCCGTTGCGGATGGCCATCACCATCTTGATCACACCGGCGACGCCCGCGGCGGCCTGTGTGTGACCGATGTTGGACTTGATGGATCCCAGCCACAGCGGTCGGTCGCCCGAGTGCTCGTGACCGTACGTGGCGAGCAGTGCCTCCGCCTCGATCGGGTCGCCGAGGGTGGTGGCCGTGCCGTGCGCCTCGACCGCGTCGACCTGGGAGGCGGTCAGGCGGGCGTTCTCCAGCGCCTGCCGGATCACGCGCTCCTGCGACGGGCCGTTCGGGGCCGTGAGGCCGTTGGAGGCGCCGTCCTGGTTGACGGCGCTGCCGCGGATGACGGCGAGCACGTCGTGGCCGAGCCGGCGGGCGTCGGACAGCCGCTCCAGCAGGAGCACGCCGACGCCTTCGGACATGCCCGTGCCGTCGGCGGTCGAGGAGAACGCGCGGCAGCGGCCGTCGGACGACAGGCCGCGCTGGGCACTGAACGCGATGAAGGTGTTCGGCGTGGCCATCACGGTCACGCCTCCGGCCAGGGCCATCGAGCACTCGCCGCGGCGCAGCGCCTGGGCGGCCAGGTGGAGCGCCACCAGCGAGGACGAGCAGGCGGTGTCGACGGTGACCGCCGGGCCTTCGAGACCGAGGACGTAGGAGATGCGGCCGGACACCACGGCCGCGGTGTTCGCGGTGACGAGGTGGGCCTCGATGTCGCTGTCGCCCTGCCGCTGGAGGTAGGCGTGGTCCTGGCCGTTGGTGCCGACGAACACACCGGCCCGGGTGCCGCGTGCGGTGACGGGGTCGATGCCCGCGCGTTCGAAGGCCTCCCAGGAGGTCTGCAGGAGCAGCCGCTGCTGCGGGTCCATGACCAGTGCCTCGCGGGGGGAGATCCCGAAGAACGCGGGGTCGAACTCGCCGGCGTCGTGGAGGAATCCGCCCTCGCGCACGTACGTGCGGCCCGTCCGCCCGGGCTCGGGGTCGTAGATCGTGTCCAGGTCCCAGCCGCGGTCGGTGGGGAACCCGGACACTCCGTCGCCGCCCGAGGCGACCAGTTGCCACAGCTCTTCGGGCGAGCCGACGCCGCCCGGGTAGCGGCAGGCCATCCCGACGACGGCGATGGGCTCGGTGTCCTTCGCCTCCAGCTCACCCAGCTGCCTGCGGGTCTGGCGCAGGTCCACCGTCACGCGCTTGAGGTAATCCCTGAGCTTGTCGTCGTTCGACATGTTTTACGTCCTCGGTAGCAGTGCGTGAGATGAGTCAGTGGGAGCCGAGCTCTTGGTCGATGAGGTCGAACATCTCGTCGTCGGTGGCGGCGTCGATCCGGTCCGGGTCGAGGTCGCGGCCGGTGCCGGGGCCCGCGTCGGCGGTGTTCGCCGCGGCGTCCTGGTGGGTGTCCGTCCACTTCCAGAGCAGCGCCTTGAGCCGGGCGGTGACCTTGTCCCGTACCGCGTCCTGTGGGGCGAGGGCGGCGAGCTGCGCCTCCAGCCGGTCCAGTTCGGCGAGGACGGGCGGGGCCTCGGCCGTGAGGTCGAGCACCAGGTCCTTGTGGAGGAGCCGGGCGATCGCGACGGGGTTGGGGTGGTCGAAGACGAGGGTGGGCTTGAGCCGGAGCCCGGTCGCGGCCTTGAGCCGGTTGCGCAGTTCCACGGCGGTCAGGGAGTCGAAGCCGATGTCCTTGAAGGCCGTGGTGGGCTCGATGCGGGCAGCGGTGGCGTGGCCGAGGGCGGCTGCCGCCTGGTGGCGCACCAGGTCCAACAGGACCTTCTCCTGGTCGGCCTCCGGTATCCCGGCGAGGCGGCGGGCCAGGGCGGTGGTCCCTGCGGCCGGGGCGCCACCGGCCGCGGCGCCGGTGTCGCCGACGAGGCCGCGGAGAACGGCGGGCAGCATGCCGGAGCGGGCCATGGCGCGCAGTCCTGGAACGTCCAGCCGGACCGGCACGATCACCGGCCGGTCCACGGTGAGAGCGGTGTCGAACAGGGCCAGCCCCTCCGCCGGAGTGAACGGCACGACTCCGGCCCGCCCCATCCGGTTGCGGTCGGCGTCGGTGATCCGGTCGCCCATGCCGCCGTTGTCCGTCCACAGGCCCCACGCCAGCGAGGTGCCGGGCAGGCCCTCGGCACGGCGCTGCCGCGCCAGCCCGTCCAGGAAGGCGTTCGCGGCGGCGTAGCCCGCCGCGCCCGCACTGCCCAGGACTCCGGCCAGGGAGGAGAAGAGCACGAACGCGGAGAGGTCCAGGTCCCGGGTCAGCTCGTGCAGGTGCAGCGCCCCGTCGGCCTTCGGCCGCAGCACGGTGTCCAGGCGCTCCGGGGTCAGGGCGGTGACCACGCCGTCGTCCAGGGCCGCCGCCGCGTGCACCACGGCCACGAGCGGGTGCTCCGCCGGGACGCAGGCCAGCAGTTCGGCGAGGGCGTCCCGGTCCGTGATGTCGCAGGCGGCCACGTCGACGTGCGCGCCCAGTTCGGAGAGGGCGGCGACGAGTTCGCCGATGCCTTCGGCCGCGGGGCCGCGGCGGCCGGCCAGCAGCAGTCGACGTGCGCCGTGTTCGGCGACGAGGTGCCGGGCGAGCGACCGTCCGAGGCCACCGGTCGCGCCGGTGATCAGCACGGTTCCCTCGGGGTCCCACGCGTGACGGGTGGGCTCCTCGGGCGGGGTGACCCGGGTGAGGCGCGGCACGTACAGCTTTCCGTCGCGCACCGCGGCCTGCGGCTCGTCCAGGGCGGCGAGCGCGGCGGCCAGCCCCGGTTCGAGGCCGCCGTTCGTGACCACGCCGCCGTTCATGACCGAGTCGTCCGCGTCGACGAGCAGGAACCGGTCCGGATGCTCGCTCTGGGCCGACTTCACGAGACCGGAGACCGCGACGTGCGCGAGGTCCAGGGCTGTGCCGTCCAGCTCGACGGCTCCGCGCGTCATCACGACGAGCCGCGCGTCGGAGAACCGCTCGTCGGCGACCCACTCCTGGACGGCCGACAGCACTTCGGCCAGCAGCCCGTGTGTCGCCGCGGCGGCATCGCCCTCGCTCGGGGCGCAGGGCAGGAGGACGTGGGCGGGTGTGGCCGCACCGCCGTCGACGGCCATGCGGAGCGCGTCGATGTCGGAGTGGGAACCCGCGTCGCCGAGGACCGCCCACTCGGCTTCGGCAGCGGTGGCAGGGGCGGGTGCGGAAGCCGCGGTGTGCTCGACCCAGTCGGTCCCGAACATCCAGTCCTGGTGCGCCACGCGCGAGGCCAGGACCTGCTGCGGGGACATCGACCGGGTCCGGACGGACGCGACCGAGGCGACGGGAGAGCCGTCGGCGTCGCACAGTTCGATCGCCACCGCGTCGTCGTCGGCGGGCCGTACGCGTATGCGTACGGCCCCGGGCCCCGGAGCGTGCACGGACATGCCGCTCCAGGCGTGGGGCATGAGCACCTCGCCGGGGTCTTCGGCGCGGTGCGACGCCAGCATGCCGAGGGCGGCGTCCAGCAGTACGGGGTGCAGGGCGTAGTGGTCCGCCCGGTCCCGCTCCGCGGCAGTCAGTACGGCCTCGGCGTACAGCTCGTCCCCGGCGCGCCAGGCGGCGCGCAGCCCCGGACGGCCCTCGACGTCCACGGGTTCGGCACCCGTCGGCGGCCACATCGTCATGTCGAACTCCGGCGCCGGAGCGTTCCGGGTGAGCTCTCCGGTGGCGTGGCAGACCCACGGCTCGCCGGTGCCGCCCGCGGCGGGCCGGCTGAAGACGCGCACCGAGCGCCGGTCGGGGTCGTCGCCTCGACCGACCTGCACCTGGATGCGGACGGCGCCCTGTTCGGCCAGGACCAGCGGGGCGTCCACGTCCAGCTGTTCCAGGTAGGGGATCCCGGCCCGCCGTCCCGCGGACAGGGCGAACTCCACGAACGCGGCGACCGGGAGCACCGGTACGCCGCCGACCGTGTGTTGCGCGATCCAGGGCATGTCGTCCGGGGAGAGCCGGCCGGTGAACAGCACGTCCTGCGTGCCGGCGGTCTCCACCACCGCGCCGAGCAGGGCGTGGCCGGAGGAGTCCAGGCCCGCCGAGGAGACGTCGAGCGCGGCCGTACCCGAGAGCCAGTAGCGCTCGCGCTGGAAGGCGTACGTGGGCAGGTCGACGCGGCGGGCACCGGGGAACAGCTGCTGCCAGTCCGGGGAGACACCGTGCGCGTACAGCTGCCCGAGGGCGAGAGTGAGCGCCCGGGGCTCGGGACGGTCGGTACGCAGGGCGGGGACGGTGACGATGTCCACGTCGTCGAGGCAGCCCTGGGCGAGAGCGCTCAGCACGCCACCGGGGCCGATCTCCACGAACGTGGTCACGCCCAGCTCGCGCAGGGTCCGCACACCGTCGGCGAAACGGACCGCCTCACGGACGTGCCGCACCCAGTACTCGGGCGTGTACGCCTCGGCCGGCCGACCGGTGAGGTTGGACACCACCGGGATCCGGGGCTCACTGAACGTCAGACCGCGGACGACGTCGGCGAACTCCTCCAGCATCGGATCCATCAACGGCGAATGGAACGCGTGACTGACCTTCAGGCGAGACGTCTTACGACCCTGAGCGGCGAACACCTCGGCAATCGCCGCAACCGCGCCCTCCACACCCGAAATGACCACAGAGACAGGGCCGTTGACCGCCGCGATGCCGACCTCGTCGGTCAGGTACGGCAGCACCTCGTCCTCGGTGGCCTGGACCGCGACCATGGCGCCGCCCCCGGGCAGCGCCTGCATCAGCGCGCCACGCGCCGACACCAGCCTCGCCGCGTCCTCGAGCGACAAGACACCCGCGACATGAGCGGCCGCGATCTCACCCACCGAGTGACCGGCCACAAAATCCGGCCGGACGCCCCACGTTTCGAGAAGCCGGAACAGGGCCACCTCGAGGGCGAACAACGCCGGCTGCGCCGAACCCGTCCGGTCGAGTGCCTCCGAGTCGACATCGACCGGCGCGTCCAGGAGCGCGCAGACCTCGTCGTACGCCGCCGCGAACACCGGGTACGCCGCGTACAGCTCGCGCCCCATCCCCAACCGCTGCGAACCCTGCCCCGAGAACAAGAACCCGACCTTGGCCCGGTCGGCACCGGCGCGCCCGGTCACCACCTGCGCCGCGGGCTCGCCCGCCGCGAGGGCGGCCAGCCCCGCGCGCAGCTCTTCCCCGTCGGCTCCGACGACCGCCGCCCGGTGCTCCAGCGCCGAGCGGGCGGCCGCCAGCGAGAACCCCACGTCGGCCGGGGACGCGGCCGGCGACTCCACGGACGACAGCAGTCGTCGTGCCTGCTCCCGCAGCGCTTGTCCGGTCTTCGCGGAGAGCACCCACGGCACCACCGTGGTCCGGGCCCGCGGCACTTCCTCGGCCGCGCCCTCGCCTTCGGTCACGTCGTCGGCCGGGTCCTGCGCCTCCGGTTCGGGCGCCTGCTCGACGATGACGTGCGCGTTGGTGCCGCTGATCCCGAACGAGGAGATCCCGGCCCGGCGAGGGTGACCGGTCTCCGGCCATGCGGTCGCCTCGGTCAGCAGCTCGACCGAACCGGCCGACCAGTCGACCTGCGGGGTCGGCCGGTCCACGTGGAGCGTCTTCGGCAGCACGCCGTGCTGCATCGCCAGCACCATCTTCATCACGCCGGCGACGCCCGCGGCGGCCTGCGTGTGACCGATGTTGGACTTCAGCGAGCCCAGCAGGAGCGGTCGTTCGCGTTCTTGTCCATAGGTCGCAAGGAGCGCCTGCGCCTCGATCGGGTCGCCGAGGTTCGTGCCCGTGCCGTGTGCTTCGACGGCGTCGACCTCCTCGGCGGACAGCCGGGCGCCGGCCAGCGCTTCGAGGATCACGCGCTGCTGCGAGGGGCCGTTGGGCGCGGTCAGGCCGTTGGACGCGCCGTCCTGGTTGACGGCGCTGCTCCGGACGACGGCGAGCACCTTGTGGCCGAGCCGGCGGGCGTCCCGCAGCCGCTCCACGAGCAGCAGGCCGGCGCCTTCGGACCAGGACGCGCCGTCCGCCGCCGCCGCGAAGGACTTGCAGCGGCCGTCGGGGGCGAGGCCGCGCTGGCGGCTGAACTCGATGAAGGCGCTCGGGCCCGCCATGACCGTCACGCCGCCGGCGAGCGCCATGGAGCACTCGCCGCCCCGCAGCGCCTGCACGGCCAGGTGCAGGGCGACGAGCGAGGACGAGCAGGCGGTGTCGACGGTGACCGCGGGACCCTCGAATCCGAAGGTGTAGGCGATGCGCCCGGAGGCGACGCTGCCGGAGTTGCCGGTGCTCATCAGCCCCTCGACCCCCTCGGGGAGGACGCCGGGTGTGAAGCCGTAGTCGTGGTACATGAGGCCGGCGAAGACGCCGGTGCGGCTGCCCTCGAGGCCGACGGGGTCGATGCCCGCGTGCTCGAAGGCCTCCCAGGCGGTCTCCAGCAGCAGCCGCTGCTGCGGGTCCATGGCCAGCGCCTCGCGTGGCGAGATCCCGAAGAAGTCCGCGTCGAAGTCGGCCGCGTCGTGCAGGAAGCCGCCGTGCCGGGTGCAGACCTTGCCGGGCCGCTCGGGGTCGGGGTCGTAGAGCGTGTCGACGTCCCAGCCGCGGTCCTCGGGGAACTGCGAGACGGCGTCCTCGCCCTCGGCCAGCAGCCGCCACAGCTCCTCGGGGGAGCCGACGCCGCCGGGGAACCGGCAGCTCATGCCCACAATGGCGATCGGCTCCTGGTCACGGGCCTCCAGCTCGCGCACCCGCCGCCGGACCTGGCGCAGGTCCGTGGTGGCCCGCTTGAGGTAGTCCCGGAGCTTGTCCTCGTTCATCATCGGTGTCGCCCGCCCCCTTTTGGCCTGCGCAGTTCAGGAGATGCCGAGTTCGTCGTCGAGGAGCTCGTACAGCTCTTCGTCGCTCGCCGAGCTGAGGTCGTCTTCGTCCCCGGCTCCGCCGGCGCCTCCCGGATCGGCCGGCTCGTCCCCGTTCCAGCGGGCGAGCAGCGCCTGGAGACGCATGTTGATCCTGGTACGGGTGACGTTGTCGACGCCGTCCGCTCCGGTGCCGTCGAGGGCGGCGGCGAGGCGGTCGAGCTCGTCGAAGACCGGCGCCGTCCCGGCCGTACCACCGGGGAGGTCCTTCAGCACCCGCCGCGCGAGCACCACGGGCGTCGGGTGGTCGAAGACCAGCGTCGCGGGCAGCCGCAGGCCGGTGGCCTGGTTCATCCGGTTGCGGAGCTCCACCGCGGTCAGCGAGTCGAAGCCCAGGTCGCCGAAGGCCTGGTCGGGCTGGACGGCCTTGGCCGAGCTGTGGCCGAGGACGGCGGCGACCTCGGAGCGGACGAGGTCCAGGACCGCCTCTTCGCGCTCGCTCTCGGGCAGGCCCGCGATCCGTTGCGCCAGCGGCACGGAAGCCGCCCGGTCGATGCGCCGCGGCCGGCCGCCGACGAGCGCCCTGAGCAGCGGCGGCACCGGTGCGGTCGCGTTCCGCAGGGCGGCGAGGTCCAGCCGTGCCGCCACCACCAGGGGCTCCTGCAGCACGAGTGCGGCGTCGAGGAGTTCCAGGCCGTCCTCGTCGGACAGGGGCAGCACGCCACCGCGGGCGAGCCGGGTCCGGTCGGCACCGCCGAGCGCCTCGGTCATGGTGCCGGTGCGCTGCCACAGGCCCCACGGCAGCGACACCGCGGGCAGCCCCTGGGCACGGCGGTGCCGGGCGAAGGCGTCCAGGAAGGCGTTGGCCGCGGCGTAGTTGGCCTGGCCGGGGGTGCCGAGCGTACCCGCGAGCGAGGAGAAGACCACGAACGCCGAGACGTCGCCCGCCAGTTCGTGCAGATTCAGCACCGCGTCGACCTTGGGGCGCAGCACCTTCTCCAGGCGCTCCGGCGTGAGCGAACCGATCACGCCGTCGTCGAGGACGCCGGCCGTGTGGACGACGGCCGTCACCGGCGTGCCGGACAGCACCTCGGCGAGGGCGTCCCGGTCGGCCACGTCGCAGGCCGCCCAGCGCGCTTCGGCACCCGCGGCGGTCAGTTCCGCCCGGAGCTCCGCCGCACCCTCGGCGTCCGCGCCGCGCCGGCTCATCAGCAGCAGGCTGCGTACGCCGTGCTCGGCGACCAGGTGCCGGGCGACGAGCCCGCCCAGGGCGCCGGACGCGCCGGTCAGGAGCACCGTGCCGGTCCCGAAGTCCGGGGTGGCCCGTGGGGCGTCGGCGGCGGCCCTGGCGAGCCGGGGCAGCAGGAGCGCGTCGCCGCGCAGCGCGGCCTGCGGCTCCCCGGAGGCGAGGAGCCGTGGGACGGCCCTCGCCACGGCCCGCTCCCCGTCGGCGTTCGGGTCGATGTCGAGGAGGATGATGCGGTCCGGGTTCTCCGACTGTGCCGACCGGACCAGACCCCACACGGCCGCCTGCACCGGGTCGCCCGCTTCCGGCTCGTCCCCGGCGGCGACCGCGCCCCGGGTCACCAGCACCAGGCGGGCGGCCCGGTCCTCGGCCGGCCACCACTGCACCAGCCGGAGCACTTCGGCGAGGACGCTCCTGACCCGTTCGGCATCGGTACCCGACCCGCCGGGGCAGGGGACGACGACGGCGTCCGTGTCCGCCTGCGCCCCGGTCTCCGCCGCGGGGGCGGCGAGGAGCTCGGCGATGTCGTCGTAGGTCCGTACGACCGTTGTCTGCGCGTCGGCCGTGGCGGCGAGCGGTGCCCAGTCCACGGTGAACAGGGAGTCTCGCGAGCTCGTGCACAGCTGCTCGGCCGACACCGGGCGCAGCGTCAGCGACTCGACCGAGACGACGGGACGGCCCGCGCCGTCGGCGGCCTCCAGCCGTACCGTGTCCCCGCCGGCCGGGGAGAGCCGTACCCGCAGGCCCGCCGCTCCGGTTCCGTGCAGCGTGACGCGGGACCACGCGAAGGGCAGCAGGGGCCCGTCGGCGGCCGGTACGAGGCCGCCCGCGCCCAGCGCGTGCAGCGCGGAGTCGAGCAGGGCCGGGTGCACGCCGAACGCGTCCGCGTCCGCCTGCGCCTCGTCGGTGACGGCGAGTTCGGCGTAGACCGCGTCGTGGCCGCGCCAGGCGGCACGCAGCCCCTGGAAGAGCGGGCCGTAGCTCAGGCCGAGGTCCGCCAGGCGGTCGTAGAAGCCGTCCAGGTCCACCGGCCGGGCGTCGGCCGGGGGCCAGCTGCTCAGGTCGGTGCCGGAGGGGATCGCGCCGGTGGTGAGGGTGCCGGTGGCGTTGCGGATCCAGGGGCCGTCCCCGGCTCGCGAGTGCACGCTCAGCGGGCGGCGGCCGGAGGCGTCCTGGGCACCCACGAGGACCTGGAGCGCGACGCCGCCGTGCTCGGGCAGCACCAGCGGTGCCTGCAGGGTGAGTTCCTCGACCAGGTCGCAGCCGGTCTCGGCCGCCGCGTGGGCGGCCAGTTCCACGAAGGCCGTACCCGGCAGCAGCACCGTGCCCAGCACCGCGTGGTCGGCCAGCCAGGGCTGGGCCCGCAGGGACAGCAGCCCGGTCAGCAGGTGGCCGCCGGCGTCCGGCAGCTCCACCGCCGCGCCCAGGAACGGGTGGTCGGCGGCGTCCAGCCCGGCCGCTCGCACGTCACCGGCCGGGGCGCCCGCCTCCAGCCAGTACCGCTCGTGCTGGAACGCGTAGGTCGGCAGGTCGACGCGGCGCGCGCCCGGCAGGACGGCGTCCCAGTCGATGGCGACACCGCGCACGTGGGCCTGGGCCAGGGCCAGCATCAGCCGGCTCCGTCCGCCGTCGCGGCGGCGCAGTGTCGGTACGACCACGGCGTCCGCGTCGGCGGCCTCTATGGCGTCCTGGATGCCCGCCAGCTGGACGGGGTGCGGACTGACTTCGACGAACACGTCGTGCCCGTCGGCCAGAGCGGCCCGGATCGCGTCGTGGAACCGTACCGTCTGCCGCATGTTGCGGTACCAGTAGCCGGAGCCCAGCTCGTCCGCGGCCAGTTTCCCGCCCGTCACCGTGGAGTAGAAAGGCACGGAACCGGGGAGCGGGCCGATGCCTGCGAACCCCTCCTTCGCCTGCGCTTCGACGCGTTCGATCTGCGGCGAGTGCGCGGCGTAGTCGACGGCTACCTTGCGGGCCTGGATGCCCTCCTGCCGACAGTGTGCGAGGAGTTCGTCGAGGGCGTCGGTGTCCCCGGAGACCACGACGGTGGCGGGCCCGTTCACGGCTGCGATGCCGAGGCGGCCGGTCCACCGGCCGACCAGTTCCCGTGCCTGCTCGTCCGGGAGCGGCACCGAGGCCATGGCGCCGCGGCCCTGCAGTTCGCGGACCGCGAGGCTGCGCCGCACCACGATGCGCGCCCCGTCCTCCAGGGCGAGCGCTCCGGCGATCACCGCCGCGGAGACCTCGCCCTGGGAGTGCCCGACGACCGCGTCGGGGGTCACGCCGAAGGAGCGCCACACCTCGGCGAGGGCGACCGTCATCGCCCACAGCACGGGCTGCAGCACGTCCACCCGGTCCTGCTCGACCTCGGACGTGCCGCGCAGCACAGCGGTCAGCGACCAGTCCACGTGCGGCGCGAGGGCGCGTTCGCAGGCTTCGATCCGGTCGCGGAAGACCGGGGAGGTCTCCAGCAGTTCGGCGGCCATGCCCACCCACTGCGACCCCTGTCCGGGGAAGACGAAGACGGTCCTGCCGCCGGTGCGTGCGGTCCCGGTCACCACGCCGGGTGGCGTGGCGCCGTCGGCGACACCGGCCAGTCCCCGCCGGAGCTCTTCGGTGCTCTCCGCGACCACCACGGCGCGGTGTTCGAAGGCCGCCCTGGTCGTGGCCAGCGAGTACGCCGCGTCGGCCGCCGGAACCACCTCGCCGCCGTCGTTCCTCTGGTCGTCGCTGTCGTCGGCACGGTCGTAGTCGTTGTCGTCCAGGTAGGACGCGAGGCGGGCGGCCTGCGCCCGCAGCGCTGCCTCGGTCCTGCCGGAGAGCACCCACGGCACGGCCGAGCCGGAGCCGGACGCCGGGGGCGGTTCCTCGGTCGCGGGGGCCTGCTCGATGATGGTGTGGGCGTTGGTGCCGCTGACGCCGAAGGACGACACGGCAGCGCGGCGCGGACGGTCCGTCTCCGGCCAGTCGACGGCCTCGGT
>NZ_JBVJMD010000109.1:0-12234 GCF_055584385.1 Streptomyces sp. NPDC104096 | reverse complement strand
CTTGTACTTCGGATGGAGCGAGTCGAAGCCGTCGGCGTTGAAGTCGTGGATCACGTCCCGGACCCGGTCCGCGCTGGTGAACGTCACCTCGGCGATCTTCGCCACGGGCATGCCCTGCGCGGACAGCAGCACCATCTGGGCCCGTCGCCAGGTCACCACCGACCCGGTGCCCCTGCAAATGATCCGCAGCGACCGCCTGCCTTCGTCGTCATCAATCTCCCCGACCCGCACGCGCTCAGCCACGTGATCATTCTGACCGCCCGCCGCCGCCCGCGCAGCAGCCGACACATCATCACAGGGCGAACGTTGCTTGATGCAGCACTAGAGCCCAGCAACTCGACTCCACGCAAGCCGGGGCACATCAACCTGTCGTCCGGACCTCATCAAGCCTCAACCGTGGGGCAGGTCAAGATGTCACCCGATCGTGCGGCAGACCCTCTGTCGACGTGCCTTCCGGCGTGTGGCTTGCCCTGACTCGCACGAGGCAAACCACACGGATCATTCCCTGAAGCCGAATTGGTGGGTTGTCACAGGGTGAGATCGGTGAGGACCAGCACGCGTTCGTAGGTGTAGTCATCCATGGCGAACTTCACTCCTTCGCGGCCGACACCGGACTGCTTGACGCCGCCGTAGGGCATCTGGTCGGCCCGGTAGGAGGGAACATCGCCGACTACGACGCCGCCGACCTCCAGAGCCCGATGAGCCCGGAATGCCGCCTGCAGGTCGCGCGTGAACACTCCGGTCTGCAGGCCGTACTTGGAGTCGTTCACTGCCGCGAAGGCCTCGGCCTCGCTGGAGACCTTGAGCACCGTGAGAACTGGTCCGAAGACCTCCTCGCAGGCCAATGTGGTGTCAGCCGGAACATCCGCGAGAACCGTAGGCGCATACGAGGCGCCATCGCGCTTGCCACCGGTGTAGAGCGTGGCACCGGAGACGACGGCTTCGTCGACCCACGACTCGACGCGGCACGCGGCGTCCTCGCTGACGAGCGGGCCCACATCGGTCCTGTCGTCCGAGGGGTCCCCGGTGACCTGTGACTCGACTGCCGCGACGATGCGCGGAAGCAGCCGGTCGTACACCGCGGCGTCGGCTATGACGCGCTGCACGGAGATGCAGGACTGTCCGCCCTGGTAGTTGGAGAAGGTGGCGATCCGGTCGGCGGCATAGTCGAGGTCTTCGTCACTGGCGAAATCGCCCAGTACGACGGCCGCACCGTTCCCGCCGAGTTCCAGCGTGCAGTGTTTCCTGGGGACCGAATCCATGATCGCATAACCGACCTGCTCGGAGCCGGTGAACGAGATGACGGGCAAGCGCTCGTCCTGTACCAGCGCAGGCATCCGGTCGTTGGCGACCGGCACAATGCTCCACGCACCTTCTGGCAGTTCGGTCTCGGCGAGCAGGTCCCCGAGGATCAGGGCGGACAGGGGAGTGTTCGGCGCCGGCTTCAGGATGATCGGGGCGCCCGCCGCGATGGCCGGGGCGACCTTGTGGGCGCACTGATTGAGCGGGAAGTTGAAGGGCGTGATGCCCAGCACAACCCCCTTCGGGAAGCGGCGGGTGAGGGCCAGACGGCCCTGGCCGGCCGCGTCCGTGTCCAGTCGCTGAGCCTCACCGCTGTTGAAGCGGCGGGCTTCCTCGGCGGCGAACCGGAACACGGACACCGAGCGACGTACCTCGCCGCGGGCCCACTTGATCGGTTTGCCGTTTTCCGCGGAGATGAGCTGTGCGATCTCCTCGGTGCGCTCCACGAGTCGCTTGCTCACGTGGTCGAGAGCTGCGGCACGCAGGTAGGCGGGGGTTGCTGCGAACTCCTCGCGAGCGGCGTATGCAGCGGCTACCGCCTCCTCGACCTGATCGTCGGTCGGCACGCTGACTTTGCCGACCAGTTGGCCGGTCCAGGGCGAGGTCACAGCCAGTGTGGTCTCGCTGCTGGCCTGGCGGCCGGCGAGCCAGAAGGCGCGGGTGGAAGTCATGTCCGGTCACGGCCCTAACGTTCGGGGTGGGCTGACGCGTATCCGTCAGCGGGTCTCACCGTAGGACCGTCGCCGTCAGGGGAGATTTGTACAAAATGTAGCGATCCCCGCCCCGCAGACGCCGGAAGGCCAGTTCACCTCTGGCTGCTGCTTTCGCTACTCCCCGCGCTTCGCATACGGCGGAAGCGGTGCAGTTTGGAAGCTGCCGCTGTCTGCGGACCTATGCTGTGGATTTAGGCGCCCGCAGCCTTGACTGCAAGGAATTCCTCGACGCTGAGAGTCTCATGCGATATGACCGGATACCGCAGGGTCATGGCGTCGTATGCAGGGCGCCCGCCGAAGGCCGCTGTCGCGTCCGTGAAGGTCGTGACGTGAAAAGCGAGGTGAGCCGCTTCCATAGCGAACGTGCTCGGCAGTCACCTTCATGGGCAGGCCCGCTGTGCCGAGGGGGCAGTTCTACCGCATTCTTTCGATTACCTCGTCAGTCGACAGCACCGCATGGGCGAAGAATCGATAGTTGATGATCGCCGCTTGATAGCCATCGCCCCAGACCGGGTGTCGGGGGCCTGCTGTCGCATCGCTGACCAGTGCGACCTCAAATCCTTCCTCTATGAGGTGACGCATATGGGACTCGACACACATGTTTGCCAGCATGCCGCCGAGAATAATCCCTTGCATGCCACGTTTGCGCAGTTGCAGCACCAAGTCGTTGGTTTCTGGACCGAACACCTTGTGGGGGCTGGCGACCACCGTTCTGCCGTCTTCAATATAAGGCTTGAACCGGTCCAGCCAGTCGGCCCCAGAGTCTCGGAAGCCAGTCAGATCCAGCTGGCCGGCCCTTGCGAACGTGTGGGTCTCGAGCTCGCTCGTCTCAAGAGGACCGTTCATCCGCCATCCACTATCCGTCGGGTAAAAGTAATGAGGCGATATGAAAACCCCGTATCCGCCTGCCTTCGCCGTCTCGAATATTCTCTCCATATTCTCAACGGTCCTGTTCTCCGTGACGCTCGCACCCACCGCATCCCAGTTGGCCCCGTACTCGCTCAGCACGTCGTTCTGTGGGTCAATGAACACAACCGCCGTGTCAGTCTTATTGATTTCCATCTGGCGCTCCTCGTGCGACAACAACGACGGGTGTTGCAATTATGGATAGCAGTACGCGCTTCCGTGAATTCGGCTACGGTGACGGTTCTTTCGATCGGGCAGTATCGGCGATCGACGTACTGACCTTGCGGCATGGAGACGTTGACCGGTCGTTCCGACCACCGTTCCAGCTTGCCCTATTGCCGAGCGTCGCGCATCGGTCAACTGCTGTACCTCGGTTTTCCTCCCTGTCTCCTCCGCGGTGGCGAACGAGCTGCGGGGGCAGTGCGGAGTGGTTTCGGAGTGACGGCGGTACGGCGGGCAGGCGGCGGATCCGCAGTGCGATGAACGGCCCGTACATCTCGTAGGCCCGTCTGAGACCGCGGGGGCGGGATAGGAGTTCTCCTGCCACTTCACTCCCTTGGCCGTCCCGCGTCAGACGGTCATCGGAAGGCCGTGCTGCCCGTGGATTCCCCGTTTCACCGGTGCGCGTTCGCCGATACCTGAAGGAGGCTGTCTCGCACGGTACGGCCGGCTTCGGCAGGGCGACACCCTCCAAGTTCAAACCCGGAAATCCCGTCCGCGGGACCACGCGGGCCGGTGCATTTCGACGCGCGGCCGTGCTGCCACTCGGTTAGAGTCCGACGAGGTGTTGTGTGGCCACGGCACTGATCTCGACGAGTTCTGGACCATCTCGAGAGGACTCTGACATGCCCTTCGCAACCGCCAAGGACGGCACACAGATCTTCTACAAGGACTGGGGGTCCGGCCAGCCTGTTGTCTTCTCCCATGGCTGGCCGCTGACTGCGGACGCCTGGGACCCCCAGATGAAGCTCATGGCGGACAACGGCTTCCGTGCGATCGCTCACGACCGGCGTGGCGGCGGACGATCCGGCCAGGCCTGGGGCGGCAACAATCTCGACACGTACGCCGATGACCTGGCCGCTGTCATCGAGGCTGAGGACCTCCACGATGTCATCCTGGTCGGCCACTCCACCGGCGGCGGTGAGGTCACCCGCTACATCGGAAGGCACGGCACGGACCGGGTCGCCAAACTGGTCCTGCTCGGCGCGATCCCCCCACTGATGCTCAAGACGGAGGCCAATCCCGAGGGCCTGCCCATCGAGGTCTTCGATGAGATCCGTGCGGGTGTGGAAACAGACCGCTCACAGTTCTACAAGGATCTGAGTGCCCCGTTCTACGGCGCAAATCGCGACGGATCGACGGTCACCCAAGGAATCCGTGACGAGTTCTGGCTCTGGAGCATGACAGTGGGCATCAAGGGTGCCTACGACTGCATCAAGGCATTCTCGGAGACGGATACCACCGAGGACCTCAAGAAGGTCGACGTGCCCACGCTGATCGTGCACGGCGACGACGATCAGATCGTGCCCATCGTGGCGGCTGGTGAAAAGTCCTCCAAGATCGTCAAGGACGCGATCTACAAGGTGTACCCAGGTGCCCCTCACGGCCTGGCGATGGTCCCGAAATTCGCCGAGACCTTCAACAGGGACCTCCTCGAATTCGCCCGCAGTTGAGTCAAAGGCGTGGCTACGCCACGACAGCTCGGCCCGGTGACGGCACTGATGCCGGCCTTCCCGGGGCGGGCTGTCTGACGGTCTAGAAGCAGTTTCTTCATGGTCTGGGGTCTGGGCCCCGCCCGCGCGGTCATGTCCCGCGAGGTGGTGCAGTCACGGCAGCTGTTTCGGTTCCGGTTGTGGGGTGATCTGCGGTTCGGGTTCGGCCGGCTCGGTGATGAAGAGCTCGGCCATGGAGGCTTCCTAGAAGTAGCGGCGGTCGAAGGTCCGCCATGCGTCGTGGAGTTCGGCCAGGACCGCGGCGGCGAGCCGGTCCAGGGCAGCGGGGTTGGGGAAGACCTGGACGACATCGGCCCGCCGTTTGACCTCCCGGTCCAGCCGTTCCAGCGGATTGGTCGACCAGGTCTTTTTCCAGTGCGCCGCCGGGAAGTCCGCGAACGCGGTGATGTCCACGGCAGCGTCCAGCAGCATCTTCTTGACCTGCGGGAACTGTCCGCCGAGCATGTCGGCGGCCACGTTTGGATGCGAACCTCCTCGCCGGTGGTCTGCGCGAAGACGGTGCGAATGGTGGCCGCCGTCATCTCCCCGGGTCCCCTCTCGATCACCGAGAAGACGTCCCGGACGAAGTGAACCCGGCACCTTTGCCAGGCCGAGCCGAGAAAGACGGTGCGGATCGCAGCCACCAGCCCGCTGTGACTGCCGGAGATGACCAGTTGGCCGTTCTCCAGGCCACTGGCCCGCAGCGAGCGCAGGAACGTCGTCCGGAACGGCTTCGCCTCACTGTCACCCACCATCAGCCCGAGGATCTCGCGATGCCCGGTCGCGGAGATCCCGGTGGCGATGACCACGGCCCGGGAGACAATCCGGTGGTTCACCCTCGCCTTGCATTAGGTGGCATCCAGGAAGACGCTGGGCAAGACGGTGTGGTCCAGCGGCCGTTCCTTGAACGCGGTCAGCTCGGCGTCCAGCTCACCGCAGATACGGGAGACCTCCGACTTGGAGATCCCGCTGTCCGCGCCGAATGCTTTGACCAGGTCGTCGACCGAACGGGTCGAGACTCCGTGCACGTAGGCTTCCATCACCATCGCGAACAGTGCCCGGTCGATCCGCCGCCTGCGTTCCGGCAGCGGGGAAAGAACGACCCGGTCCGCGTCTTCGGAACCTTCAGCTCCAGGTCGCCGGCCTGCGTGGTCAGCAGGCGTTCGCGGTGTCCGTTGCGCCAGGTCGTGCCCCTGTCGGAGTGCTCACCCGGGGCGACACCGATCATCTCGGTGGCCTCGGCCTCGATCAGCTCCTGCAGAATCGCTCGCACACCACCCTGATCGCTTCAACTACCTCCGCCCGACGTAGTGACTCCAGCAGCCGCATCAGCTCAGACTGGGACAAGGCCATCGCACCCTTCTCCGGTCGAACTGCCCGTTCACCAGGAAGACTTGCGCGATGGTCTGCCCTTGTTCAGAAAGCATGCACCTCTGACGGATACACCCCCCCCCGGCAGACACCCGCGCATTCCGCACCCCTACCCGGATACACCACTTCACGAGACGCGATCGCCCGCGCGACGCGGCTGTGTATGTGTGTGGTGTGTCGCGCGGCAGCTATAGGTCGACGGTACGGTGAAATCAGAGTCGATTCGGCTTATCAGAGTCTGGCGTAGTGGGGCGCTGGGTCAGGTGCGTCGGGGCTTTGGCGCCCTGGTCGGTCGGCGGAGGTCTTGGGCTGCCCGGACCTGCATGCTGCCCGCGATGGGTGACTACCTGGAGGAAGGCGCATGGATTTCGACACACAGGTAGTGATTGTGGGTGCTGGGCCGGCGGGGCTGCTGCTGGCTGGCGACCTGGCGGAGTCCGGGGTCAGCTGTACCGTCGTCGAGCGGCGCGTACGGAACTCAGACCTTACGCGCGCGTTTTCTGTCAATGCGCGGACGCTGGAGCAGCTGGATGCCCGCGGGGTCGCGGATGATCTGATCGCGACAGGTCTGCGAAATCCCGTTCTCCAGTTTTTGCAGATCGATCTGTCGCGGTTGCCGACTCGCTACCCTCATGTTTTGGTGACGCCGCAATACAATACCGAGCGAGTGCTTCGCGCCCGCGCCCGCGCCCATGGCGTCGAACTCCGTGAAGGCTGCGAAGTCACAGGTGTCCGGCAGAGTACCGATGGCGTCCAGGCGCAGGTGCGGAATCCCGACGGCACCGACGACACTCTGCGTGCGGCCTATGTCGTGGGTGCCGATGGGCGCAACAGCACGGTGCGGCGATCGCTCGGCCTGCCGTTTCCCGGCCGCGCGGCCGTGCGGTCGATGATGCTCGCTGACGTGCGGCTCGCTGAACCTCCGCGGAAGCCCCCCACTGTGGGTGCGGTGGGGGACGCCTTTGCCATCATTGTCCCCTTCGGAGATGGATGGTTCCGCGTCATGGCCTGGAACCGCCGCCACCAGATGCCCGACAGCGCAGAGGTCGATCTCGATGAGATCAAAGCGATCGCCCGCCGGGCGCTCGGCCGAGACTTCGGCATGCACGACCCGCGCTGGATCTCGCGCTTCCACAGCGACGAACGGCAGTGTCCGCGCTACCGGGACGGCAGGGTTTTCCTCGTAGGGGACGCCGCCCATGTGCACTCGCCGGCGGGTGGCATGGGAATGAACACCAGTATTCAGGATTCGGCCAACCTCGGCTGGAAACTCGCTGCGGTCCTTCGCAGCCGGGCTCCGGATGCTCTGCTTGACACATACCAGACCGAGAGGCACCCGGTGGGGCGCAGGGTGATCCGCAGGAGCGGCGCGCTTCTGCGTGGAGTGCTGACCACCCCTCAATCCCTGTGTGGCCTGCGGGACTTCGCTGCCCGCACTGTCCTTCGCTTCCCGCCGATCGCCAAGCGACTGGCGCGAGCCATGGCCGGGATCGACATTGCGTATCCTGCGGCGGTCGGCACTCATCCGCTCACCGGTAAACGGGCCCCGGACATCCCCCTGACCGGCGGGCGGCGCCTCTACGAAGTTCTTCGTGGGCGCCGATTCGTGCTGGTCACGCCGGCAGGCGAGCCGCTTTCTACTTCAATTGCCGACGACTGGGGCAGTGAGGTGGAATTCGCCACTTCAGCCGGTCCGACAGGAAAAACGGTTCTGGTCAGACCCGACGCCTACATCGCATGGGCCACATCCGACCAGTCCGCCAAGAGCCGGGACGACAGGATCCGAGAGGCCCTGGCCAGGAACTGTGGCCCGGCGACGACAGAGGAGTAGCGCCAGGGGGACTCGGCCAGATCCCCCGTCCAGGCCGACAGCGTGGCGCCTTCGGTGTGGCTGCACACTGCCAACTCCCCTCTACGAAAGGACGATTGTCGAACATCTCGTGATGCACACCAGAAATATGCTTCCAGGACGCGTAGTCGTTCTCGATGTACGACACGGGAGCGAAGAAGACAGGGAATCCCTGCTCTCGCGCACCGGCGATGAGACGTTTGAGATTCTCGAACACCTCGATGGCCTCCCCAATCGGCCTCCCCAATCAAGCCGTTGAGGTGCCCGGACCCCGGTCACCCGCCGGTGACCCCGTCGGCCCTTTCGCTGGGCCGTGAGATCCGAGAGGAGGTCGCAGCCGACAGGCTGCCCCGATCGGCCTGAAGCCACTGGCGGACGCCCTCATCGCAGCCGGCAGTCCGAATTCCGGCCCGCCCAAAGCGAGCCACACGCCGTAACCCACGCCCGCCCCATTTGGCGGGGCGTAGCAGCAGGCGCCCCCGGGTCTGCCGTCGGCTGCGAGGACGTCTGCACCAGGTGACTCAGGTTCTCCCAAGAGCGGAACCGCGCCTACACCTGCGCAGGCCCTGGGTCACCACCGGCCCCAACCGCATGACCCTCATCGCCAAAGCCGTCCTCATCCTGGAGAGGCAACGCCGAGAACGCTCAGCGAGACCCCTCTTGCCCTCCCGTAACCCTGACGACGTGGTCCGACGGGTCCGTCAGTTCGCGAGGCGTGGCAGTACGGCGAGGGCGGTGCGAGCGATGTCCGTCAGCGTCTCCTCGTCGGCTCCGGCCTTGCCCAATGCCTCGATGCCGCGCAGTACGGCGAGCACCAGTGCGGCCAGCCGTCCGGGGTCCGCGTTCGCGTCGAGGTCGCCGTTGCGCTGGCAGGCGGCGATGTCGTCCTCCAGCAACGCGTGCAGCGCTTCGATGGCCGTGTGCGCACGCTTGGCCACGGTCTTGTCGTGTTCGGCGAGCTCGGCGGTGCCTTTGGCCAGCAGGCATCCGCGCTGGGCGGTGTCCGCGGCGGCGGCTGCGGCGACCGCGTGCACGTGGGCGGACAGCCGCGTGTAGGCGTTCTCGTCATCGCCGCGCAGCTGCTGGGCTGTGGCGTCGACGACCGCGTTGCAGTAGTCGTCGAACACGCGGTGGAAGAGGTCCTGCTTGCCGCCGAACGCGCCGTACAGGCTGCCTTTGCCGAGGCCTGTCGCCGCGGCGATGTCGTCCATGCGCGTGGCGGCGTACCCGCCCGCCCAGAACTGCTCCCGTGCGGTCGCCAGTACCTGCTGCTCGTCGAATTTCCGAGGTCGTGCCATGTAGGTGATCCTACGCTTTTTTGACTGCTTCGTCCATAACGGCTAACGTTATGGACGAAGCAGTCAAGAACCATCGAGGAGTGGCACGTCATGACGGAAGTACTCGCAGGCAAAGTGGCCGTGGTCACCGGGGCGAACAGCGGCATCGGACTGGCCGCGGCGCGGCGGTTCGCGGCTGAAGGCGCCCACGTGGTCATCACCGGCCGGCGCCAGGATGCGCTGGACGCGGCCGCTGCCGAGATCGGCCAGAACGTCACCGCCGTCCGCGGAGACATAGCCAGCCCGGCCGACCTCGACCGGCTCTTCTCGGTCATCGCCGAGCAGGGCCGCCGCATCGACGTGCTCTTCGCGAACGCGGGCGGCGGGGAATTCGCAACCCTGGAGGAGGTGACGGAGCAGCACTTCGACGACACGTTCAACATCAACGTCCGCGGGACGCTCTTCACCGTGCAGAAGGCACTGCCGCTCCTCAATGACGGCGCCTCGGTAATCCTGACCGGTTCCACCGCCGCCACCACCGGCGGAGAGGCGTTCGGCGTCTACGCCGCGTCGAAGGCCGCCGTCCGCTCCTTCTCGCGCACCTGGGCCAACGAGCTGCGCGGCCGTGGCATCCGTGTCAACACCCTGGTGCCCGGACCGATCAAGACCCCGGGAATCACCGGCCTCGCGCCGAACGAGGAAGAGGCCAAGTCCCTCCACGCCTTCTTCGCGCAGCAGGTTCCCCTCGGCCGCATGGGCGAGCCCGCCGAAGCAGCCGCTGCTGCTCTCTTCCTCGCATCCGATCAGAGCAGCTTCGTCACCGGCACCGAGCTCTACGTCGACGGTGGACTGAATCAGATCTGAGTAATCCTCCGTTCCGCAGCGGGGGCCGAGAGCCCCCGCCTGCGGGAAGACAGGACTCGCCTGCCCCGTGACCCTGTCGTACTGGGCAGGCGCTGCCCGAACGGCGCAGCAGGTCACCGGCGCCACTGTGGTCCGGGTCACCGGCCCGAGCGCGCCTCGTTCTCATGGTCACGCCGCTGTGACCCCTGCCGCTCACGTCCCACAGCTGCGGCACAGCCGCCGCGCAACAACGCGGCACGGGCCACGCACGGTCCCTGATCTCTCCAGGAGAGAAGAAGCATGAGTGATCACTCCAGCACGGCATCGGTCGTCGGTCGGCCGGAACCGCTACGGGCAGCAGGGCACGCCGCACCCTCGCCGCAGAGCAACTGGCCGGCCGTCGCCTCGGTCGCCTTGATGTCCTTCGTGCTGGTGCTCTCGGAGTTCCTGCCGATCGGGCTCCTGCCCGTCATCGGATCCAGCCTTCACGTCTCCGTCGGCACCGTGGGCCTGGTCGTCGTCGTACCCGGCCTGACGGCAGCCGTCACAGCGCCTCTGCTCACCATCGCCTCGGGAAAGCTCGACCGGCGCAAGGTCCTGATCGCGCTCGCGGTGTCCTTCACGACCTCCAACATCGTGGCAGCACTGGCCCCCGACATGCCGGTGATGGCAGTAGCCAGAATCCTGCTCGGCATCGCCGTCGGCGGATTCTGGGCGATGGGTGCCGGCGTCGCCGCCCGACTGGTGCCCGCCGAAGCAGTTCACCGCGCCACCTCACTGATCACCGCCGGCATCTCCGCCGGCACCGTGGTCAGCCTGCCGCTCGGCGCACTCGTCGGACATCTCGCCGGATGGCGAACCGCGTTCATTGTTGCCGCAGGCGCTGCCCTGCTCGCCCTTGCGGCTCTGGCACTGCGACTCCCCTCGCTGCCGCCCGCCGGAGCCATACGCATGGCCACGCTCACGTCGTCCCTGCGCAATCCCGCTGCCCGCATCGCCCTGCTGGCCACCGCTCTGATCTTCCTCGGGCACTTCGCCGCCTACACCTACATCACCCCCTACCTGGAAGACCGGGAACATTTCGGCTCATCCGCGGTGACGCTGGTTCTCCTCGGGTACGGCGTGGCAGGACTGGCCGGCAACTTCGCCGCTGGCGCGGTCATCGGCCGCAGCTTGCGCGCGGTCTACATCACCGCGGCCGTCCTGGTCGCCGCCACGGTCGTCCTGCTCAACACCCTGACAGGCGCCGCACCCGCAGTCGTCGTGCTCGTCATCCTCTGGGGTGCGGCCTTCGGTGCGGTGCCCCTGGCACTGCAGACATGGATCCTGCACGCGACCCCCGACGCTCCCGAGAGTGGCATGGCGCTCCTGGTCAGTGTGTGCCAGATCGCACTCGCCGCAGGATCACTCATCGGCGGTGTGGTCGTCGACGGCTACGGCGCTCCGGCAGCCTTCGCCCTCGGCGGCACGCTCGCCCTGCTCAGCGCGGCCACTCAGATCTTCCCGCGCCTGTCCCGCCGCTGATCCCGTCGAGGACGGCGTCGGACCGGCACACAACTGTCCTGTCGCCGACGTGTGATGTCCAGCCAGCAAGCGGGATGCGCTTGACGGTGGTGCCCCAGTCGCCCGCACCGGTGCAGGCCATATCAGCGAGGATCGAGACGCCCTGGCGCGCGCAGATCCGGGGGCGCCTTGTGGGTGCGGGCGGCCGTCAGATCGTGGGTCCGGCCCGTCAGCGCCGGCGACAGCCACAGGATCCTGCCAGCCGGGTCGGTGACGACCTGGACCTTCACTCCGTGCCGCTTGTGTGTCGAGGAGCAGTCGGCCCCGCCATGGCTGACGCGGTCGCACTCCGCAAGCGTGCCGTCCAGGAGGACGAAGTCCGGGTGGTGCGCGCGCGGCGTCTTCAGCAGCCTGGCGCCTGCTCGGCAAGCAGACCGGTGACCGTGGTGACATAGGCGTGGGCGTGCCGACGGATGTCCCGGCCGCGGCAATACGGGCAAAGTGCCGTGGCGGCGCAGATAGACGAGTGCGACGAGCGCACGGCGGTGCGGCGGGAGGTGTCACCGCCGGTCACCCTCACGGGTGACGATGAGCATCGTGACCCACTTGGCCAGGGTGTGGGGCTGGTCGAGTGCGGCAGGACGGAACCAACACGGCTCTCATGCCAATGCCGCGGAGTTAGAGTGGAACCTGCCCACGTCAAGTGGGTTGGGGGTATTGGTGGTTGAACCGTACGACGCAACGGGATCTCTGATAGC
>NZ_JBVJMD010000108.1:0-12538 GCF_055584385.1 Streptomyces sp. NPDC104096 | reverse complement strand
CCCGGGGGGGGGGGGGGGGGGGGGGGGGGGGGGGGGCGGGGGGGGGGGGGGGGGGGGGGGGGGCCGCCCCCCGCGCCCACCCCCGGTCCGGGGCGTGGGTCACCTGCTCCTCAGCCGGATGTGCAGCTCCCGCTCCTGGTCGCCCGAGGCCCCGCTCAGCTCGTGCACGGCGAACAGGTCGTCCAGGGTCATCCGGATGCGGTCGATCGCCCAGTAGCCGCCCTGCACGTCGGCCGTGACGGACCCGGCGAGCCGGGGCGGGCTGTCGCAGCCGTGCCTGTCGGCCACGTCGAACGTGCCGAGCCAGACCATGGGCCGCGTCTCGTGGATCTGCTGCGGTACGTCCTCGGCGCACCGGTCGGACTCGAAGCACGCGCACAGCGTGTCGAACACGATCCGGGCGTCCTCCTTGGTGCAGTCGCTGATCTCGACGGAGACGGACTGCGGGTGCGGTTCTTCCCTGTCCATCGTGGTCGCTCCTCTCCTGGCGGGGTGTGGGTACCACGGGTTCCCCGCGACACCGCGACCCTCTCCCCCAGAAAAGCACCACCGGTCGGCACGGACCACCGGCGCCGCCCCGGGGCGGGAGCGGGCCGCCCCGCAGAGCGGCGGACGGCCCCCACCCGGTCCCGCGGTCCCGGGGTCCCGGGAGACCTAGCCGCGGGTGAAGCGGTACGTCTTGCTGTCGGTCAGGACGCAGAAGCCCGGGGAGACGACGATGACCCGCAGGGTGCCGGTGCGGCGGTCGTAGTCGACGCCCTCCGCCTCGAACGTGCCCGAGCAGGAGCTGCGCAGCGGCAGCTGGCGCAGGGCGGTGACGTGGCCGGAGACGTCGGACGTGCCGTTCGCCTGACCGGACAGGTCGACCTGGAGGAGCGGCTTGGTGACGCCGAACAGGGTGCCCGCCGGGTCGTCGGAGGAGCACAGCAGCTGGGTCGAGGTGGTGAAGTCGCAGCCCTGGACGTCCCGCACCGGGTGGTCCAGGTCGACGGTCGAGACCTGCGGGAGGTTCGCGGACGGCGAGGTGGCCGGGTTGACGCCCGGGGTCGGGAAGACCAGGAAGCGCGTCATCGTGCCGTACTCGCCCGACAGCATCCACTGGCCGTCCGGCGAGATCGCGACCCAGGAGTTGTTCATCGCCTCACCGGAGCCGAGGGTGTGGACGTACTCCGACCAGCCGCCGCCCGGCGCCTGCACCCGGAACATCTTCGCGCCCCCGGAGTCCCGCTGGTAGGGCTCGACGTAGTGGCCGTCGTACGAGGCGTCGGGGTCGCCCACATGGTTCCAGCCGCGGCTGGAGACGCCGATGGGGATCGTGCCGATGCCCGTGTAGTGGTTGGGGCTTCCGGCGGGGACCTCCACCGAGGTCAGGCCCTGGCTCTCGGTGAGCGGGTCGGCGCGGTCGGAGCCGACCTCGGTCCAGGTGTCGGCGGCCGCCGCCTGCGGGGCGGCGGACAGCGCGACGACGCCGGCGGTGGCGAGGGCGACCAGGCCCGTCAGTGCGGCGTGACGACGTCGCCGGGCGGGACTCAGGCGCAGGGGCATGGGACGGCTCCTCCGTGGGGGTGGGGGACGCGTTTCGGCGGACAGTCTTCCGTCCTACTTTCGCCATGTACAGACCAACACGGGGAACGGCTGCCGTCCCGTACCGGAACGCTCGTCGTCCCGTACCGGAACGCCCGTCGTCCGTTCGGCGACCCCTCGTGCCCGTCCGGACACTCCGCGCGGTTTTCTCTCCGGCAGACGATCCGTCCGTGTCGAGGGATGGTGGAGGAGGGCCCGGGAGGCGTAGGAGAAGGGGTTGTGCGCGGTAGAACAGGGGAGTCGGCATCGAGACCGACCTGCCGCGCGGACGCCCGAAGGCGGTGCGTTTGATGGATGCAGCCGGATCACCGGCGGACCGCGACGGCGAGCCCGTGCGCGGGCCGGAACAGCCGAGCGGACTGCTCGACGTGCTCAACGTGGCCTCGGTGGTGCTGGACACCGAGGGGCGCATCGCGCTGTGGAGCCCGCAGGCCGAGGAGCTCTTCGGCTATCCGGCGCAGGAGGCGCTGGGGCGGTACGCGGCCCATGTGATGGTGCACGAACAGCATGTCGACATGGTCGTCAAGCTGTTCGCCGACGTCATGGCCACCGGCGAGGGCTGGGCCGGCGCCTTCCCGATCCGCCGCAAGGACGGCACCACCCGGCTCGTGGAGTTCCGCAACATGCGACTGCTGGACGACCGGGGCGATGTCTACGCCCTGGGGCTGGCGACCGACCGGTCGACCGTGCGCCGGCTGGAGCGGGACGTGGCGCTGACGGCACGGATGGTGGAGCAGTCGCCGACCGGGCTGGCCGTGCTCGACACCGAACTGCGGTTCGTGTCGGTCAACCCGGCGCTGGAGCGGCTCGACGGCGTCCCGGCCGAGGAGCACCTCGGTCGGACGTTCCACGAGGTGCTGCCGCTGCTGGACGCCGACGCCCTGGAGTCCGAGGCACGTCAGGTGCTGCGGACCGGACGGCCGGTTGCCCACCGCCGGATCATGGGCCGCACCCCGGCCGACCCGGACGAGGACCACGCCTGGGCGATGTCCCTGTACCGGCTGGAGGACGCCCGCGGGACCGTGCTGGGGGTGGCCGCCTCGACCATCGACGTCACGGAGCAGTACCGGGCGGGCGTCGAGGCGGAGGCCGCGCGGCGGCGGCTGGCCCTCATCGCCGACGCCACGGCCCGGATCGGCAGCACCTTGGAACTGGACCGTACGGCTCGGGAACTGGCCGACGTCGCCGTGCCGGAGCTCGCCGACATCGCGGCCGTCGACCTGCTGGAGGCGGTGGTGGAGGGCCGCCCCAGCAGTCTGGGCCCCGCGCAGGCGGCGGTCATCCGGGCGCTGGCCGTGCAGGCGCAGGACGCTCCGGAGGCGCTGGCGGCGGCCGACCCGGCCGGCCAGGTGGCCCGGTACGGACCCGACCGGCTCGTCACGGAGTGCGTCCGCACGGGCGAGGCGGTCATGGTGGCGCAGGTCAAGGACGAGGACCTGCCGCGCATCGCCCGCTCCCCCGCGGCGGCCGAGCTGCTGGCCCGGGCGGGCGTCCACTCGTATCTGGCGGTGCCGCTGATCGCCCGCGGCGAGGTGCTCGGCGCGCTCGACCTCAAGCGGGTCCGCAATCCGTTGCCGTTCGGCGAGGACGATCTGCTGCTCGCCCGCGAGCTGGCCTCCCGGGCGGCCGTGCAGATCGACAACGCCCGCTGGTACCAGAGCGCCCGCAACACCGCGCTGGCCCTCCAGCGCAGCCTGCTGCCCAGCCACCCCGCCGTCACCGGCGGCCTGGAGGTCGCCTCGCGCTACCGGCCCGCGGGCGCCACCACCGAGGTCGGCGGCGACTGGTTCGACGTCATCCCGCTGGACGGCGCCAGGACCGTGCTCGTCGTGGGCGACGTGATGGGCAGCGGCATCAGCGCCGCCGCCACGATGGGCCGGCTGCGCACCGCGACCAACACGCTGACCTCGCTCGGTCTCGACCCCGCCGTCCTGCTCACCCACCTGGACCGCATCACGGCGGGCCTCGACCACTACATCGCGACCTGCGTCTACGTCGTCCACGACCCCCGGCGGCGGGAGTGCCGGATCGCCAACGCGGGACACCTGCCACCGGCCCGGCTCCGGCCGGGCCGGGCCCCGGAACTGCTCGACCTGCCCACCGGGGCACCGCTGGGCGTGGGCGGTGTCGAGTTCACCACCGTCACCGTCGACTTCGCGCCCGGCGACCAGCTCGTCCTCTACACCGACGGGCTCGTGGAGACGCGCCGGCACTCCCTCGACGAACGCCTCGCCATGCTGCTCGCCCTGCTCGACGACCCGGCGCGCCCGCTGGAAAGCATGTGCGACCACCTGCTGGACACCCTGCACCACCCCGACAACCACGACGACGTCGCCCTGCTGGTCGCCCGGGCACGACAGGAACCTTGACCGGTCAGGGGACACGCGCCCGGGGCCCGTCGGGTGCCGTCAGCCGGGCCGCCCCGCGACGGCGTGCCCGACGCCCGCCGCCCGGACGGCCCTGGTCCCGATCACCACGTGCGCGTACAGCTCCTCCGACTCGACGAGGGAGGCGGTCAGCCCGGCACGGGTGAAGGCCTCCACGGCCGCCGGCGCCTGGCGCTCGCTGGTCTCGACGAACAGACAGCCGCCGGGGGCGAGCCAGTCGGGCGCCCCGGCGGCGACACGTCGCAGCAGGTCGAGTCCGTCGGCGCCGCCGTCGAGAGCGGTCAGCGGCTCGTGCTCACGCGCCTCGGCGGGCAGCAGCGCCACCTCGCCGGTGGGAACGTAGGGCACGTTGGCGGCGAGCACGTCGACACGGCCGCGCAGTCCGTCCGGGAGCGCCTCGAAGAGGTCACCCGTGTGGACGCGACCCGTGACATTGCGGCGGGCGCAGCGCACGGCGGCCGGGTCGATGTCGGCGGCGTGCAGTTCCACCGGTCCCAGGGCGGCGGCCAGCGCCGCGCCCACCGCGCCGGAACCGCAGCACAGGTCCACGACCACGGCGGCCCGCGGGACCCGGGCGACGGCCTGGCCGACGAGGAACTCGGTACGGCGGCGGGGCACGAAGACACCCGGCTCCACGGCGATGCGCAGACCGTGGAACTCGGCCCAGCCGAGGACGTGTTCGAGGGGCAGTCCCGACACGCGGCGGTCCACCATGGCGGTGACCTCGTCCGGCGTCCGGGCGGTGGTGAGGATCAGCTCCGCCTCGTCCTCGGCGAAGACGCATCCGGCGGCGCGCAGCGCGGCGACGGTCCGGGGGCGCAGCGGGGAGGACGAGGGCACGTGCATGGGCGGGGGAAGGGAGGAAGGCATGGAAGCCGAGAGCCTTTCGGAAGCCGAAGGGCGCTCTCGCGGTCAGCCGCGGTCGGTGGACCGTGCCATGGTGGCGAGGTGAGAGCACCCGACCTGACAAGCGGTAATGGGTCCCACCTCCTCGGTCCGCGTCGGCTGTGGCGGTCCGCAGCCGGACGGCTACCCTACCGCAGCGATGCGCGCCGAACGGCCCTCTCGGCCTCTTCGGTCCCCTCGGACACGTCGGCCTTCTCGAACGCGTCGGCCCCCTCGGCCCCTCGGGGGCGTTCGGCTCGGGTCGCCCCCTCGCGAGCCGGTTGTATTATGCAACCAGTGGGGGAGGGAGAGGCGCGCGAGGGAGATCAGGTGACAGCGACCGAGGCCGTGGAGACCATCCAGCGGGAAATGACGATCTTCGCCCGTCGTGCCCGCGCCTCGGCCGGCCGGATGCACCCCGAGCTGTCGCTCGTCTCGTACACGCTGCTCGGCCATCTGGAGGAGATGGACGGCTGCCGGGCCACCGACCTGGCCGCCCACTACGCCCTCGACAAGTCCACCGTCAGCCGCCAGGTCGCCGCGCTGGAGCGGGCCGGTCTGATCGAGCGCCGGCAGGACCCGGAGGACCACCGGGTCCAGGTGCTCCATCTCTCCGCGGCCGGGCGCGGCATCCTCCTCCAGGTCACGCACCGGCGCCGGGCCGCCTTCCGGGAGCGGCTCGCGGACTGGCCGGAGGAGGATCTGGAGCGGTTCGCCGGGTACCTGGAGCGCTACAACGCAGCGGGTACGACGCCGGCCGCCGAGGGCGACTGAGCTGCCGGGCGCCCTACGCCACCGCCACCGCCCGCTCCTCCGTCATCCGCTCCGGCACGCGCGCCGACAGGAACGCCGTCCGCATCCGCAGCCGGAAGCCGAGCGACTCGTACAGCCGGATGGCGCCGGCGTTGTCCGCACCGGTGTGCAGGAACGGCGTGTCGCCGCGTTCGCGGATGCCGTGGGCGACGGCCAGGATCAGCCGGCTCGCCAGGCCCTGGCCGCGTACGGCCGGGTCGGTGCAGACCGCGCTGATCTCGGTCCACCCCGGCGGGCGCAGTCGCTCCCCCGCCATGGCGACGAGCGCTCCGCCACGCCGTACGCCCAGGTAGGAACCCATTTCGATGGTGCGGGGCTCGAAGGGGCCCGGCCGGGTGCGGGCGACCAGGTCGAGGATCTCGGGCACGTCGGCGGGACCGAGCGGCACCGCCTCGGGGTCCGGGGCGGCGGCCAGGCCGTCGTCGACGAGCTGGACACCCGCCATGTGGAAGGTGATCTCCCAGTCGGGCGGGACCTGTCCGCGGAAGCCGAGCAGCGGGACCTCGGCCCCGGGGCCGGCCAGCGCGGCGAGATCCGCCCAGTCGTCGGCGTCCGGCTCGTCGGACAGTGCCAGCCAGGGCGTGACGTCGACGGGGTAGCGCAGCACCCGGCCGTGCCGTTCGGCGAAGTGGGCGTGCGGGCCGGTGAGGGCGGCGCGGGCGGGGTTGTCCAGGACGTGCGGTCGCGCCGGTCCGGCGGTGTCCGTGGGGCGAGCGGTGCTCATGCGGCGGCCTCCGGGACGGCCTCGGCCGACGCCCCGCTCCCGGTGACGGTCCCGGTACCGGTCCGGAGGTCGCCGTACCTCGTGACGACGCACGCCTTCGGCATCTGCTCCCACTCTCCTTCGCTGTCTTTCTGCGCTGTCGCGGGCCCACCGGTCGGGCGGGCGACCGGCACGGGGCACGTCACGTGCAAGGACGATCTCCGGTCCGCTATTCCCGGCCGGTACCGGGACGGCCGGGCCGGTGCGGGGCGGGTCCGGCTTGCACGTACCGTTGAATGAGCAAGCGATCCGTCCGCATCAGCTCGTAGGCAGGCACCGTCTCCCCCATGAACGTCACCCGAGGCTTCACCGGGCGCCCTCGCGTCCACAATCCGGGGCTGCCACCCGGTCAGTACGACGCGGGCGACGACTGGCCCGTGCTGTCCGCCGAGGTCACGCCGGACCTCGCGGCCGCGGACTGGACCTTCCGGGTGGACGGTCTGGTGGAGCGGCCGCACACCTGGGACTGGGCGGCGGCGCACGCGCTGCCGACCTCCGCCTACGAGGGCGACATCCACTGCGTGACGAGCTGGTCTAAGTTCGGGGTGCGGTTCGGGGGCGTGTCGCTGGACACGTTCCTGGCGGCCGTGGGCCCGCACGCGTCGGCCACCCATGCCGTCGCCTACTCGCACACCGGCTACACCGCGAGCCTGCCGCTCGCGGACCTGGCCGGCGGGCGCGCCTGGATCGCGTTCGAGTACGACGGGCGACCGCTGGCGGCCGAGCACGGCGGTCCGGCCCGGCTGCTGGTGCCGCACCTGTACTTCTGGAAGAGCGCGAAGTGGATCGCCGGGCTGACCCTCCTCGACCACGAGGAGCCGGGCTTCTGGGAGCAGAACGGCTACCACGCGCGCGGCAACCCCTGGGAAGAGCAGCGGTACTCCGGTGACTGAGACGACGACGGTGACCGAGACGACGGCAGTGACCGAGACGGCGACGACGACGGCGCGGACGGGGTTCGTTCCGCCCACGCGCTTCGCGGTGCCCGGCCGCATCGACGCCGGTGAGGCGTCGGCCGAGTGGCGGACGGCCACGCTCACGGAGATCCGGCGGGAGACCCCGCGCGCGGCCACGTTCCGGTTCGCGGTGCCCGCCTGGGCGGGGCACCTGCCCGGGCAGCACCTGATGCTGCGGCTGACCGCCGCGGACGGGTACGTGGCCCAGCGGCACTATTCGATCGCCTCGGCACCGGACCGCTCGGGGCACATCGAGCTGACCCTGGACCACGTCGAGGGCGGCGAGGTCTCCGGCTGGTTCCACACCGAGGCCCGGCCCGGCGACCAGGTACAGGTCCGCGGCCCGCTCAGCGGCTTCTTCGCCTGGCCCGGGGACCGGCCCGCCCTGCTGATCGGGGCCGGCTCCGGCGTCGTACCGCTGATGTCGATGGTGCGCCACCATCGCGAGCGCCGCCTGTCGGTGCCGCTGCGGCTGCTGGTGTCGGCGCGCGGTCCGCGGGAGCTCATCTACGCGGGCGAGTACGGCACCGAGACCACGCCGGTGTTCACCCGGACCGCGCCCGCGGGGGTGCCGGTGGGTCGCATGACGGCCGCCCATGTGGCACCGCTGCTGGCCGAACGTCCCGACGGCGGGTGGGAGGCGTATGTGTGCGGCTCCAACGCCTTCGCCGAGCACGCCTCGCGGCTGCTCGTGGCGGCGGGCCAGCCGGTGGACCGCATCCGGATCGAACGCTTCGGCTGACGCCGGGCCGGCTGCCGGCCTCTTCTGCGAGGGGCCCTCCAGGGCCCCGAGCAGCAGCCCCCATCCTGCCTCCGCCTCACCTACGCCCCGCCTCACGTCGCCTCCGATTCCGATATGTACAGATTTGGGATCAATATCCGCCGAATGGGGTACAACCCCCTGTGGCTCTCGCACGCTGCACGGAAGGAGTGGCGCACCGGCCGACGGGTACGGCTTCCCTCCGCCCCCTCGGCACCGCTGACGGCGAGGAGGTCGGCCGACATGCGAACCCGCATACGCTTGCGGCGCCTGCGGCGCAGTGCGCTGCGGCGGCGCTCGGACGTCGTCGAGGTGTGGACGGCACTGTTCATGACCGTCCTGCTGTGCCTGGGCGCACCCCTGGCCGGGGCGGCCGCAGGCTGGTGGGCGCACGGCGAGGCGCGGGCGCTCGGCGCCGCCCAGCGCGCGGAGCGCCATCGGGTGCGCGCCGAGGTGACCGGGCGGACGCCCGACACCCTGCCGTCCGTGGACGCCGGACGGCGGCAGACCTATCACGTGCCCGTGCGCTGGACGGACGACGACGGCAGGGTGCGCAGCGCCATGGCGCGGGTGCCGGCCGGGACGCTCCGCGGTGACATGGTCGACGTGTGGTTCGACGCGCAGGGGCGCAGCGTCGGGCCGCCGCAGGGCCGGACGGCGGTCTGGCAGCACACGCTCACCTCGGGGGTGTGCGCGGCGGGCGGCGCCGCCGCCCTCGTGCTCCTCGGGCAGGGCGTGATCCGCCGGGTGGCCATGCGGCACCGGATGACCGAGTGGGAACGGGACTGGGCGCACACCGAGCCGGAGTGGACACGACGTCACCAGTCGTGAGCCCGGCCCGCCCCGTTGAACCGTTTCACGGGGCCTGGCGCCCGCCCGGCGCGCGCACGTACGGTGTGATCAACCGTACGCTCCGTTCGCACCGAAGGCGGTTCTCGATGGCCCTGTTCGACCTCGCTCTCGACGAGCTCCGTGAGTACCGCAGCGAGTCCACCGAGCCGGCGGACTTCGACGCCTTCTGGTCGAAGACGTTGCAGCAGGCGCGCGAGCACGACCTGGACGCCCGCTTCGAGCCGGTCGACACGGGCCTCTCCACGGTGCGGGTCTACGACGTGACGTTCGCCGGGTTCGGCGGCCACCCGGTGAAGGCCTGGCTGACGCTGCCCGCCGCGGCCGAGGAGCCGCTGCCGCTGGTGGTGGAGTTCGTCGGGTACGGCGGCGGGCGCGGCCTGCCGCACGAGCACCTGCTGTGGGCGTCGACGGGCCGCGCCCACTTCGTCATGGACACCCGCGGCCAGGGCAGCGCGTGGGGCGGCGGCGGTGGCACCGCCGACCCGGTGGGCGGGGCGCCCGCGTACCCCGGATTCATGACCCGGGGCATCGACGCGCCCGAGAACTACTACTACCGGCGGGTGTTCACGGACGCGGTGCGGGCCGTCGAGGCCGCCCGGTCGCACCCGCTGGCCGACGCGGCCCGCACGGTGGCGCTCGGCGCCAGCCAGGGCGGCGGCATCACCCTCGCGGTGGGCGGCCTGGTCCCGGACCTGGTCGCGGTCGCCCCCGACGTGCCGTTCCTGTGCGACTTCCCGCGCGCGGCCACGCTGACGGACCGTCACCCCTACCGGGAGATCGGCCTCTTCCTCAAGACGCACCGCGGCCGCGGCGAGGACGCCCTGCGCACCCTGTCCTACTTCGACGGCGTGCACTTCGCGGCCCGGGGCCGGGCGCCGGCGCTGTTCTCGGCGGCCCTGGAGGACCAGACCTGCCCGCCCTCGACGGTCTTCGCGGCCTTCAACGCCTGGGCGCACGACGCCAAGGCGATCGAGGTGTACGACTTCAACGACCACGAGGGCGGCGGCCCCTACCAGGAAGCGGCCAAGGTGCGCTGGCTGCGGTCGTACGCCTGAGCACTGGGCGGGGACACAGGCCGCCGCCCGAGCCGCCGGGCAAAAACACAGGTAGCCTCGGACGGCCTTCCCTCCAGTCCGACCAGTCGGTACGTTCTTGGGGCCCGGGCCGCGGCGGTGCGGCCCGGCGTTCCGGCGGACGACGGAGGACACATGCCCGAGCAGCACGAGCCACGGGTCCACGGCCACTGCGACGCGCGTTTCGCGGCGGTGCGCGCGGCGTTCGAGGCGAACTTCCGCGAGCGGGGCGAGCTGGGCGCCGCGGTGGCCGTCACCCTCGACGGCAGGACCGTGGTCGATCTGTGGGGCGGCTGGGCCGACCCGGCGCGCACCCGGCCGTGGCAGCGGGACACCCTGGTCAACGTGTGGTCGACGACGAAGGGGCCGGTGGCCCTGTGCGCGCACGTCCTCGCCGACCGGGGGCTGCTCGACCTCGACGCGCCGGTGGCCGCGTACTGGCCGGAGTTCGCGGCGGCGGGCAAGGAGCGGGTGCTCGTACGGCATCTGCTGTCGCATCGCGCGGGCCTGGCCGGCCTGCGCGAGCGGCACACTCCCGCCGAGTTCTACGACTGGGAGCTGACCACCCGCCGGCTCGCGGCGACCGAGCCGTGGTGGGAGCCGGGGACCCGGTCGGGGTATCACGCGCTGACCTTCGGGCATCTGGTCGGGGAGGTGGTGCGGCGGGTGTCGGGGCTGCTGCCGGGCGCGTTCCTGGAACGGGAGGTGACCGGGCCGCTGGGCGTCGACTTCACCGTCGGGCTGCCGGAGAAGGAGGCCGGACGGGCGGCCGAGCTGGTACCTCCGCCGACCGCGTCGAGCAGCGAACGGGCGGCGGCCTTCAGCCAGTTGGCGCCCGTGGCGGTCGCCGCCCTGACCAACCCGCCGATGGGCGCGGCGGAGGCCAACTCGCCCGAGTGGCGGGCCGCGGAGATCCCCGCGGCGAACGGGCACGGCACGGCCCGGGCCGTCGCCACGCTGTACGGGATCCTCGCGGGCCGGGGCGCCTTCGACGGTCACCGCGTCCTGTCCCCCGAGGCGGCCGAGCGGGTGCGCGAGGGGCAGGGCGGCTGCCGCGACCTGGTCATCGGGGCCGGTTTCGCCCATGACACCGAGGCCGGACTCGGGCTGTGGCTCAGCGGCCCGAACGGCTCCTACGGGCCCAACCCGCGGGCTCTCGGACACGACGGCTTCGGCGGGTCCTGCGGCCTGGCCGATCCGGAGGCGGGGCTGTCCCTGGGATACGTCATGAACCGGATGGGGTCGAGGATCGCCGACGACCCGCGGAAGACGGCGCTGGTCGAGGCCGCGTACAGCGCACTCTGAGGCCGGGTGGGGCGCTGTGGCGGGTGAGGCGCGTGGGTCGGTTTCGGCCGAACCTGCGGACCGACCTTCCCAGCTGGTTTAGACCAATGGTAGATCTGGTCGCGCAATGAGCTCGCACGGCTACGTCTTGTCACCATAGGAGGCGCGGCATGGCCCGCACCACCCCCCACGACCCCGCCCACCCGCGAACCGGCGACCGCACGCCGACCGCGGACCACGCACGGACCGACAGCCGCGCGCGACCGGAGAACCGCGCGCGACCCGAGAACCGGACACGACCCGAGAACCGGACACCGGCCGAAGGCGGGACCCTGTACTGGCAGGTCGCCACCACACTGCTCGGCGAACTGCGGGACGGCACCATCCCGCCCGGTGAACGCCTGCCGGGCGAGCGGCGGCTCGCCGAGCGCTTCGGCGTCAGCAGGTTGACCGTCCGGCAGGCGCTGGAGGTGCTGCGGCACGACGGTCTGGTCTCCACCGACCGGCGCGGCAGTCACGCCGCCCTGACGGGCCGCCCGCTGGAGGACCCGGCCTCGCTCGCCTTCCCGGTCGGCGTCCGCAGCCCGGATCCCGGCGCCGTCGACCGGGCCACCGTCACCTGGGAGCCGCCCCCGCCGGACCACGCCCACGCCCTGGGCCTCGCCCCGCACCGGCCGACCCTCGTGCACCGCTACGAGTGGGCCGCCGCCGACGGGGGCGGCGGACGCTCGGCCGTGACCTCGTTCTCCGCCGTGGCGCTGTCCGAGGTGGCGGAGCTCGGCCGCTATCGCGACCGGGCCGACGGCACCGGCGCGGCCCAGCTCCGCCGGGCCTACGACTGGATGCGCAGGGCGGGCCTGACCCTGCACCACCGCGACTCCATCACCCGGCTGGACGGCGCGCCCTCGATGCGGGTGACCCGGCGCGTCCACGACCAGTACGCGCGTCCGCTGGAGATCACGGACCTGGTCGTGGACGCGCGGCAGGACGCCCTGGTGTACGAGTTCACGGTGCCGGCGGCCGGCTGACGGCCCGGACCCGCGGTCGGTCCTAGGTGTATTGATCACGAGCGTTGTTGACACTCGTTGGGCTTGATCATGGCGAAGACCTCCGGTGTGGTGGAGCTGTCTAGGACTGCACCGCACGGAGGTCTTCGTGTCCCACCGTAATGCCCGGCTGAC